>JAVEXE010000065.1:7477-10700 GCA_034004105.1 Azonexus sp.
GGAAGGAAATTTTTTCACCAGTGCCAGCATTGGGATCAGCCTGTTTCCAGATGACGCCAATGATGGGGAAACGCTGTTACGCCACGCCGACACGGCAATGTATGCCGCAAAAGCGGTCGGCGGCAACGCCATCCGGTTTCACACGGCACAAATGGACCAACGGATTTTGCTACGCATGTCGCTGGAGAATCAGTTGCACCATGCCCTGAAGGAAAATCAGTTCAGCCTGTATTTCCAGCCCCAGTTTGCGTTGAGTGACAAACGCCTGATCGGTGCAGAGGCCTTGCTGCGCTGGCACGATGGGTCAAGGTTCATTCCGCCTGATCAATTCATACCGGTCGCAGAGGAGTGCGGCTTGATCATGCCGATTGGGGATTGGGTCATTCGTGAAGCCTGTCGGTACATCAAGACATGGCGCACAGAATTCCCCGATCTGCCAGCAATTGCCATCAATCTCTCGCCACGCCAATTTTGGCGTCCTGCACTGTCCCAGCATATCCTGATGGAACTTGATGCGCATCAATTGCCTTGCCAAGCACTGGAAGTCGAAGTCACCGAGTCAGTGGTACTCGATGAGGCCGGCGACGGACTGGAGCAGTTACATCAATTGAACCGGGCAGGCATCACAATCGCACTGGACGATTTTGGCACTGGTTATTCATCTCTGGCCTATCTGCAGCGTTTGCCGGTCAGAAAACTCAAAATCGATCGGAGTTTCATTTGCGCACTCGGTGAGATGGAAGACCATGAAAAACATGGCGAAGCCTTGGTTCATGCCATCATTGCCATGGCTCACAGCTTGTCGTTGAAAGTTGTTGCGGAAGGCGTGGAAACCGAACAGCAACGGACTATCCTGCAAGCACTGGATTGCGATGTCATGCAGGGCTACTTGCTTGGCCGGCCCCTTCCCGCTGACGATTTTTACCGCCAATTTCTGGTCGACCGCAACTTTGGCTGATCCCGCTCAGGGATAAATCTTGCAAAAACCGATACCCGTAACCGGATCGGTGAACATGCCAAGTACGGTAAAAAAGATCGAGAGTCCCAGCAAAAAGGCGACCCAGCGGGTCGCCTTTTTATGAGACCGAACCAGTGCCTTGAAAGACTGGATCAGTTGCATCGTCTTACAACCCGCGCTGGGCCCGCTTGCGTTCGATTTCGGTCAGGAAACGCTTGCGAATACGGATCGACTTCGGTGTCAGTTCAACCAGTTCATCCTCATCGATGAACTCGATGGCCGACTCCAGGCTCAGCTGAACTGGCGGCACCAGACGCACGGCTTCGTCAGTACCGGAAGCACGGACGTTGGTCAGCTGCTTGCCCTTGATTGGATTCACAACCAAGTCGTTCTCGCGGCTGTGGATGCCGATGACCATGCCTTCATAGAGCTTGTCGCCCGGGGAAACGAACATACGGCCACGATCCTGCAGCTTCCACAGCGCGTAGGCCACGGCTTCGCCGTTATCCTGAGAAATCAACACGCCATTACGACGTTCGGCAACCGTGCCTTCCTTAACCGGTGCGTATTCATCGAAAACGTGGCTCATCAGGCCGTTGCCACGGGTCAGGTTCATGAATTCACCCTGGAAGCCAATCAGGCCACGGGCTGGAATGCGGTATTCGAGACGGACACGACCGCGACCGTCCGGCACCATGTCCTGGAGCTCGCCCTTGCGCAGGCCAAGGCTTTCCATCACGCCACCCTGAGTGTCTTCCTCAACGTCGACAGTCAGTTGTTCATACGGCTCGCACTCGACGCCGTCGATGATCTTCTTGACGACGCGTGGACGACCAACAGCCAGCTCGTAACCTTCGCGGCGCATGTTTTCGAGCAGGATGCCCAAGTGCAGTTCGCCACGGCCAGCCACGTCGAAAACGTCGCCATTCGGCGTGTCATGGACACGCAGCGCCATGTTGGTCAGCAGTTCCTTGTGCAGGCGGTCACGAATCTGGCGGCTGGTAACGAACTTGCCCTCGGTACCCGCCAGCGGGCTGGTGTTAACCATGAATTGCATGGACAGCGTCGGCTCGTCGATCTTCAGCAACGGCAATGCTTCCGGTTGTTCAGGATCGGTCACCGTACAACCCAGCACCAGATCCTCAATCCCGGTGATCTGAACGATATCGCCGGCCAAGCCCTCTTCCATCTCGACCTTGTTCAGGCCCTTGTAGCCGAACACCTGACCGATCTTGGCCTTGAGCGGGGAGCGGTCGTGCTCGGCGGCTTCTTCTTCGGTACCGAACATCACCATGACGTTCTGACCGGTCTTGACACGACCACGGATGATCTTGCCGACGCCGATACGGCCAACATAGGAGGAGTAGTCGAGCGCAGTGATCTGCAACTGCAGCGGTGCGTCAACATCGGCATCCGGTGCCGGCACGTGGCGCAGGATGGTGTCGAACAGCGGCTTCATGTTCTCACGCGGCTGGTCAAGCTCCATCGCTGCCCAACCATTCAGGCCGGAAGCGTAGACGATCGGAAAGTCGAGTTGCTCGTCGGTAGCGCCGAGCTTATCGAACAGGTCAAAGGTCAGGTTGACGGCGTTATCCGGATCGGCGCCGTCACGGTCGACCTTGTTGACCAGCACGATCGGACGCAGGCCTTGAGCCAGTGCTTTCTTGGTCACGAAGCGGGTCTGCGGCATCGGGCCTTCGGCGGCATCAACCAGCAGCACCACCCCATCGACCATACCGAGTACGCGCTCGACCTCACCACCGAAGTCCGCGTGCCCCGGGGTGTCAACGATGTTGATGTGAATGCCTTCGTATTCGACAGCCGTGTTCTTGGAAAGGATGGTGATGCCGCGTTCCTTCTCCAGATCATTCGAGTCCATCACGCAATCGACCACTTGCTGGTGGGCGGCAAAAGTACCGGATTGGCGGAGAAGCTGGTCAACCAGCGTGGTTTTGCCATGGTCGACGTGAGCGATGATGGCGATATTGCGAATAGGACGAGCGGACATGGGAGTCAGGCCAGAAATAACGAAAACGTGATTCTAGCACCCTATGCTGCGCCGCAACATCCGGCTGAATGAAAGCCGAAATGCACCACCAAAAATTCAGGATGCCAAATGCACAAACAAAGAAGGCACCTCCTGAGAAGTGCCTTCCGAAGAAATTTGGCTCCCCGACCTGGGCTCGAACCAGGGACCTACGGATTAACAGTCCGGCGCTCTACCGACTGAGCTATCGGGGAATTTCGCTGCAGAAGCAGGAAAGG
>JAVEXE010000066.1:0-10692 GCA_034004105.1 Azonexus sp.
CGGACGCGGGTCGAGTATCTGCCTTATCTGGATCGCTTGAGTCCGGAAAAACCACCCAAGTATTCGCGGGCGGTGCTGGAAACGCTGGCGATCATCGCCTATCGTCAACCTGTTACACGGGGTGATATTGAGGAAATCCGCGGTGTTGCGGTAAATCCGAATATTGTTAAAACCTTGGAAGAGCGCGGCTGGATCGACGTTGTCGGTCACCGCGATACACCTGGTCGGCCGGCGCTGTTTGCCACGACCAAGCAATTTCTCGATGATCTGGGCTTGCGAAGCGTAAGCGAGTTGCCCCCGCTGGAGCAGATCGGGCAGTCACTGGAGTTGAATGAATCATGAAAACCAAACAACGTACCCCGTTCCGGGCACCGCTGGCTGAGGCTGCGGGTGGTGAAGAAAAAAGAGCCCGGCGAGGCGTTGACCGCAACAAACCGCCGGCCCGAGAATTCACGCCGCGGCAGACGGATGATGTTGCGGTCGACGGCGAAAAGCCGGTCAAAACCGAGCCGCGCCGTCGCCAGGGTATTCCGCAAACGGGCCGTGCCAATCGGGGTAGTGTGGGCCGTAATGGCAAACCGCTGATCGAAGCCAAGCCCGAGCGCCTGCAAAAGATTCTTGCTCAGGCAGGTGTGGGTTCGCGGCGGGAAATGGAAGAGTGGATTGCCGCTGGCAAGGTCAGTGTCAATGGTGTGGTGGCGACACTCGGACAATCGGTTGTGCCCACCGACAAGGTCAAGATTGGCGGTCGTCTGATCAACATCCGCTTCACCGGCAGCAGCTCGCGCCCGCCGCGCGTGTTGATGTATCACAAGCCGGAAGGTGAAATCGTGTCGCGTGATGATCCCGATGGTCGGCCAACGGTATTTGCCGCCTTGCCTCGCATGCGCGGCGGTCGCTGGATCAATGTCGGGCGTCTGGATTTCAATACCTCCGGATTGTTGCTGTTTACGACTTCGGGTGAGTTGGCCAACAAATTGATGCACCCCAGTTCCCAGATGGTTCGAGAGTATGCTGTGCGTGTGCTGGGCGAATTGACGCTCGACGCGCAGCAGCAACTGCTTTCCGGGGTGCAGCTTGAGGATGGCCCGGCGAGTTTTTCCAGCCTGGTCGATGCGGGTGGCGAAGGGGCCAACAAGTGGTATCGCGTCAGCTTGTTCGAAGGGCGCAATCGGGAAGTGCGGCGCATGTTTGAGGCGGTGGGTTGTACCGTCAGTCGTTTGATTCGGGTTCGTTATGGGCCTTTCGCGCTGCCCCCACAACTGAAGCGAGGCCGTTGCTATGAACTGGATGAAGGCGAGGTCAAATCCTTGATGCGAGAAGTCGCGCGGAGTGACAAGGCCGTGTTGGCGTCTACGGAGAAATAAGAAAATTTCTTTTGGGGTGTTGACAGTTCCTGCGTGTCGTCTATAATGCGCGCTCTGTTTCACGCGGCAGTAGCTCAGTTGGTAGAGCGATACCTTGCCAAGGTATAGGTCGAGAGTTCGAGACTCTTCTGCCGCTCCAGTTTTTTAAGGAAAGCTCTGGTTTGGCTTTCTGGTTGTAAATGTATTTTGAGTGTGGCGCGATAGCAAAGCGGTTATGCACCGGATTGCAAATCCGTGTAGGTCGGTTCGACTCCGGCTCGCGCCTCCAGGGATTTGCGGCAGTAGCTCAGTTGGTAGAGCGATACCTTGCCAAGGTATAGGTCGAGAGTTCGAGACTCTTCTGCCGCTCCAGTTAAAAAGGGAAAGCACCGTAGCTTTCCCTTTTTTGTATCCGGCCTGAGCTTATGGCGCAGGCTTGCCCGGGTGGTGAAATCGGTAGACACAAGAGACTTAAAATCTCTCGCTCATCGAGTGTACGGGTTCGAGTCCCGTCCCGGGCACCATCGGTTATTGCCGCAATGCTGCTTTGTCTGGCTTCCCCCTGATTGCGGCTTCCGGATTTTTCCTTCCTGTGTTTTTGTCGTGAGATGCTTCTGGCGATTGTGATGGCGGGGCTAACCCGTTATAATTCGGGGGTTTATTCCTCCCGCTGCTTTGCGGGCATCTTATTTTTCTGAGGTGGGCGTTTCGCCCATTTTTTATTTGTGCCTATGGATTTGAATACGCTGCTTGAAACGACGGTGACTGGGCTTGGCTATGAGCTGGTAGACGTTGAGATGTCGCCTCGCGGGCGCACGGTCCGTGTTTTCATCGACGCACCCGCCAAGGAGGGTGGCGTGGATGTTGAGGATTGCGCCAAGGTTTCCAATCAGTTGTCCCGCGTTTTTGAAGTGGAAAACATCGACTACGATCGCTTGGAAATTTCTTCGCCGGGGATGGATCGCGTGGTGAAAAAGGACGTCGATTTTGCACGCTTCGCGGGTGAAACCATTCAAATCAAGCTGCGTATTCCACATAACAATCGCCGTAATTTTCAGGGGCTTTTGCTTGGCTGCAAAGACGGCAAGGTGGGTCTTCGCCTTGAAAAGGAAGACGTGGAACTTGAATTCAACAATATCGAAAAGGCACGTCTGGTGCCCAGATTCGACTGAAGTCCCTGGAGGTTTTAGCCCATGAGCCGTGAATTGTTGTTGCTGGTTGATGCCCTGGCACGCGAAAAGAACGTCACCAAGGAAATTGTTTTTGGTGCGCTTGAGTTGGCCCTGGCGTCAGCGACCAAGAAGCGTATTCATGACGAGGCCGAGGTTCGTGTCTCCATCGATCGTGCAACGGGTAACTATGACAGTTTCCGTCGCTGGCACGTTGTTGCTGACGACGAGTACGTCAATGAGTATTTGCAAGTGCCGCTTTCGGATGCCCGGAAGGATGATCCGGCCATTGAGCCTGGCGACTATCTCGAAGAACCTCTAGAACCCATCGATTTCGGTCGTATCGGCGCCCAGGCTGCGAAACAGGTTATCCTGCAAAAAATCCGGGACGCCGAGCGCGAGCAGATTCTGGCAGACTTCCTTGATCGCAAGGAGCATGTCGTCTTCGGTACCATCAAACGGATGGAGCGGGGTAACGCGATTGTCGAAGCAGGCAAGATTGAGGCCTTGCTTCCCCGTGAGCAGATGATCCCGAAGGAAAATTTGCGCGTGGGCGACCGGGTGCGTGCCTACTTGTTGCGCATTGATCGGGGGGCACGTGGGCCGCAGATCATTCTTTCGCGTACCGCACCTGAATTCGTCATCAAGCTGTTTCAGCTTGAAGTGCCGGAAATTGAAGATGGCCTAATGGAATTGAAGGCTTGCGCCCGAGATCCAGGGATGCGGGCAAAGATTGCAGTCAAGTCCAATGACCCCCGGATTGATCCAATCGGCACCTGTGTTGGATTGCGTGGCTCTCGGGTTACGGCGGTACGAAACGAAATCGGTGGTGAAAACATCGATATCGTTCTCTGGTCGCCTGATCCTGCTCAGTTTGTCATTGGCGCACTTTCGCCGGCGGAGGTTTCTTCCATTGTTGTTGATGAAGAAAAGCACGCCATGGATGTCGTGGTCGATGAGGATAATCTGGCCATTGCCATTGGTCGCAGTGGGCAGAATGTGCGTCTGGCGTCGGAGTTGACCGGGTGGACCATCAATCTGATGACCCAGGATGAATCTGCCAAGCGTGCAGAGGCCGAATACGCAGTCACGCGTTCGGTTTTCATCGAGAAACTCGACATTGATGAAGAATTGGCTGATCTGCTGATCGAAGAGGGTTTTTCCACGCTGGAAGAAGTGGCTTATGTGCCGCTGGCAGAAATGCTGGAAATCGAAGGTTTGGATGAGGATATTGTCAATGAGCTTCGCAACCGTGCACGTAATGTGTTGTTGACCGAAGCCATTGCGACCGAGGAAAAGCTGGAAGCTGTTTCCGAAGATCTCATCGGTCTCGAAGGAATGACCAAGGAATTGGCCGCCAAACTGGCCGAACATGACGTCAAGACGCGCGATGATCTCGCCGAACTGGCGGTTGATGAACTGACGGAAATGACCGGCATTGACGAAGAGCGTGCCAAGGAAATTATTGTCAAGGCGCGTGCTCACTGGTTCGAGTGAGCGGGAGGTAGAAAATCATGTCCGCAACAACTGTTTCTCAATTTGCTGTTGAACTCAAAATGCCGCAAGAGGCGCTGCTTGAGCAATTGGTGCGTGCTGGTGTCGGTAAGTCCGGTGGCAGCGATACGCTGACCGATCAGGATAAGACCTGTTTGCTCGAATATCTTCGCCGTTCTCATGGCGAAGATCAGCCGAAAAACAAAATTACCTTGACCCGCAAGCAGACTTCCGAAATCAAGGCGACAGATTCGCACGGACGTGCGCGTACTGTGCAGGTTGAGGTTCGCAAGAAGCGTGTTCTGGTCAAGCGTGATGCGCCAGAAGTTCCGGCAGTTGTAGAGCCTGTGCTGGAGTCGCCGGCTGAGAACGAAGCCGTTGAGGCGCCCGAGTCTGTTGTGGCTGAGTCTACTGTGGTTCAGACGGTGCCGGTCGAGGTAGTCCCGGAGGTGGTTGTCGAGGCAGTTCCAGAACCCGTTGTCGAACCGATCGTGGAGGCGCCTGCTGTAGTTAGCGAAGTCGTTCCTTCTGAACCTGAGCCTGTCGTCGAATCGGTTGCGCCGGTCGCAGAAGAGCCAGTGCCGGCAGCAGCACCGGTTGAGCCTGAAGTGCTTGAGGCAAAACCAGCAACCTTGCGCCGTACCCTGGATCGTGCGGCGATTATCGGTGAAAAGGAACTCAAGGCGCGGGAAGAAGAGGCGCGTCGTCATAATCGTTTGCGCGAAATTCAGGAGCGTGAGCTGCGTGAAAAGCAGGCCAGAGAGGCCAAGATCGCTCAGGCACGCCAGCAAGCAGAGGCCGCCGCTGCGGCGGCTGCAGCCAAAGCAGCAGAAAAAGCCAAAGGCAGTACGACTGCGGCTGCACCTGTACGCGAAGCAGAAAAGGGTACGTTACATAAAAAGCCTTCTACGGGGGCTACGCCTGCCAAAAAGGGCGAGAAAACGGATAAATCCCGAACCGCTGACGAAGGGAAGAAAAAAGGCGGCATCAAAACACGTGGTGCTGACGTTGGTAGTGGTTGGAAGGACAACCGCCATGGCCACAAGAAGTCGCAGAAGGCGGATGATGCCCAGGGAAGTTTCCAGGCGCCAACTGAGCCAGTGTCCCGCGAAATTCATGTCCCAGAGACCATTTCCGTGTCCGATCTGGCGCACAAAATGGCAGTCAAGGCCATTGAAGTCATCAAGGTGATGATGAAAATGGGCAGTATGGTCACCATCAATCAGGTTCTCGATCAGGAAACTGCGATGATCGTGGTTGAGGAAATGGGTCATAAGGCGGTTGCTGCCAAACTCGATGATCCGGATGCCTTCCTCGAAGAAAATGCCGCTCACAAGGATGTGCCGCTCGTTCATCGAGCGCCAGTGGTAACCGTGATGGGGCACGTCGATCATGGCAAGACTTCTCTGCTCGATTACATTCGTCGTGCCAAGGTGGCAGCAGGAGAGGCGGGCGGTATTACTCAGCATATTGGCGCCTATCACGTTGAAACCGAGCGTGGCATGATCACCTTCCTTGACACGCCGGGTCACGAGGCATTTACTGCCATGCGTGCTCGTGGGGCAAAGGCGACCGATATCGTAGTGTTGGTTGTCGCGGCCGATGATGGGGTGATGCCTCAAACCAAGGAAGCAATCCACCACGCCAAGGCGGCCAATGTCCCGCTGGTTGTTGCGGTCAACAAGATCGACAAGCCGGATTCCAATCCTGATCGTGTCAAACAGGAACTCGTGGCCGAAGGGGTGATCCCAGAAGAATACGGCGGCGATTCTCCCTTCTGCCCGGTGTCGGCCAAGAAGGGTACTGGTATCGATGAGTTGCTCGAAAACATTCTGCTGCAAGCGGAGGTTCTCGAACTGACGGCGCAGAAGGATGCACCAGCGAAGGGTTTGATCATTGAAGCGCGTCTCGATAAGGGGCGTGGAGCGGTGGCGACCATGCTGGTTCAGTCCGGTACGCTCAAGCGGGGCGATATCGTTCTGGCTGGGCAGGTATTTGGCCGGGTTCGTGCCATGCTGGACGAGAACGGTAAGGCGATTAATGAGGCTGGCCCCTCAATTCCTGTGGAAATTCTTGGCTTGTCGGACGTGCCGGCTGCGGGTGAAGAAGCGATTGTGCTGGCTGACGAAAAGAAAGCACGTGAAATCGCACTTTTCCGTCAGGGTAAATTCCGTGATGTCAAACTGGCAAAGCAGCAGGCGGCCAAGCTGGAAAGCATGTTCCAACAGATGGAAGAGGGCCAGGTCAAGACCTTGCCTCTGGTTGTCAAGGCAGACGTTCAGGGCTCTCAGGAAGCTTTGGTTCAGACCTTGCAGAAGCTTTCCAACGAAGAAGTGCGCGTCAACGTCATTCATGGTGCGGTCGGTGCTATCAGCGAATCCGACGTCAACCTAGCGCAGGCGTCCGGTGCTGTGATCATCGGCTTTAATACCCGTGCTGATGCGGGCGCTCGTAAGCTGGCAGAGAACTTTGGCGTCGATATTCGTTACTACAACGTGATTTATGACGCGGTCGACGAAGTCAAGGCGGCACTTTCCGGGATGTTGGCACCTGAGAAGCGTGAGCAGGTCATTGGCATGGTCGAAATACGCCAGGTCTTCCATGTTTCGAAAGTTGGCGCGATTGCAGGGTGTTACGTCCTTGAAGGGATGGTCAAGCGCGCCTCGCGTGTTCGTCTCCTGCGCAATAACATTGTGCAGTGGGATGGTGAGCTCGATTCGCTCAAGCGCTTCAAGGATGATGTCAAGGAAGTTCGCTCCAATTTCGAGTGTGGTTTGTCGCTGCGGGGCAATAACGATATCCAGGAAGGCGATAAGCTCGAAGTCTACGAAATCCAGGAAGTGGCGCGCAGCCTGTCATGAAAAAGCAGGTCAGAGGTTTTCAGCGGGGTGAGCGGGTTGCAGAACAGGTGCGGCGAGACCTCGCCGACCTGATCCGCAGTGAGTTGAAAGATCCGCGTGTTGGAATGATCAGTCTGACGGCTGTTGAACTTACACCGGATTATGCACATGCCAAGGTGTTTTTCACGACCTTGAATACTGATCATCTGGCTGAAATTGAGCAGGGGTTGAAGCGTGCTTCAGGTTTCCTGCGTCGGGAATTGGGACGGCGAATTCATATCCATACTTTGCCTGAGTTGCATTTCGTTTATGACAACTCTCTTGAGTATGGTGCCAATATGGCGGTTCTGATTCAAAAAGCCAACGCACTCAGCGATCAGACACCAGAAGATTAGGCATTGGATGGAGCCGAAAGTCAAAAAGGTCTGGAAACAGGTCGATGGTGTCTTATTGCTCGACAAGCCTCTGGGCCTGTCTTCGAATGATGCCTTGCAAAAAGCCCGTCGACTGTTCTCGGCGGCCAAGGGCGGGCATACAGGCACGCTTGACCCCCTGGCTACCGGATTGTTGCCTCTGTGTTTTGGAGAGGCGACAAAATTTTCGGCGGACCTGCTTGATGCTGACAAGACTTATGAGGCAGAAATCAAGCTTGGTGTCGAGACAGATTCTGGTGATGCGGAAGGTCGGGTCGTTGCTTCTGCTGCGGTCAACGTCCGGGAAAGCGATATTTTCCCTGTCTTAGAGGCTTTGACTGGAGATATTCTTCAAACACCGCCGATGCATTCTGCGCTGAAGCGCGATGGCCAACCGCTTTACATGCTTGGGCGTCAAGGTATCGTGGTCGAGCGTGAGCCGCGTCCGGTGACGATTCGTCGTATCGAGCTTCTTGATTTCTCTGGTGATCGCTTGAATATCTCGGTGACCTGTAGCAAGGGGACGTATATCCGGGTATTGGCGCTGGATATTGGTAAGGCATTGGGGTGCGGTGCCCATTTGACGGCTTTGCGTCGGACTCGGGTGGGGGGGCTTTCGCTTGATGATGCGAAAACGCTAGCTGCAATCGAGTCGTGCGAAGAGAATTTCCGCCATACACTGCTTCAACCGCTTGATGCGTTATTGCAGGGTTTGCCTCGCGTTGATCTTGATGCGCAGGCTAGAGCGCGTTTCTGTCACGGCAACCCCGTTGATTTGCCACCCGGACTGGAAGGAAAAATTCGCGTTTACGGTGAAGGGCGATTGTTAGGGGTCGGGGAGCCAGGACGCGAAGGACGCTTGTGGCCGAAAAGGCTAGTGCAGTTGATTGATTGATCTGTTATAATCACGCTCTCTCTGAGGATTCGGAGAGTTCTTTATTGACGCTGACTCTATCAAACCGGGGCGGCGTCGTTTTAACCGAAAGGGTTTTGAGATGGCAATTACCACCGAACAAAAAGCAGGTATCGTCGCTGAATTTGCGCAGTCCCAGGGTGATACCGGTTCCCCGGAAGTCCAGGTTGCACTGTTGACAGCACGCATCAACGATTTGCAGCCGCACTTCAAAGAGCATTTGAAGGATCACCATTCCCGCCGCGGTCTGTTGCGTCTGGTTTCTCAGCGCCGCAAGTTGCTCGACTATTTGAAGGGCAAGGATGTTGAGCGTTATCGCGCATTGATCACCAAGCTTGGTCTGCGTAAGTAAGTTCTTCTGACGCAGCAAAAGGCGGCCCGGAAATCTCCCGGCCGCTTTTTTGTTTTGTATGTTTTTCTTGTTGTAAGTTGTTGTTATTGTTGTCTAATGTGATGAGAGTGAAAGGAAGTCAATGTTTAATGTCGTGAAAAAGACCTTCGCTTATGGCGAACATCAAGTCACCCTGGAAACCGGCGAAATTGCGCGTCAGGCGGGTGGTGCAGTGGTTGTTTCCATGGAAGAGACGGTTGTTTTGGTAACCGTCGTTGGTGCTAAGAATGCAAAGCCTGGTCAGGATTTCTTCCCGCTGACCGTCGATTACCAGGAAAAAGTTTACGCTGCCGGTCGTATCCCCGGCGGCTTCTTCAAGCGCGAAGGTCGTCCTTCTGAAAAGGAAACCCTGACCTCCCGTCTGATTGATCGTCCGATCCGCCCGCTGTTCCCGGAAGGCTTCTACAATGAAGTTCAGGTCGTCGCCACGGTCATGTCGCTGAATCCGGAAATCGATTCGGACATTCCTGCCATGATCGGTGCTTCCGCGGCCCTGGCTATCTCCGGTATCCCGTTTGCTGGCCCGATTGGTGCTGCCCGCGTTGGTTACATCAACGGCCAGTACGTGCTCTGTCCAACGCTGAGCCAGTTGAAAGACAGCCAGATGGATCTGGTGGTTGCCGGTACCGAAGCCGCTGTGCTGATGGTCGAATCCGAAGCCGACCAACTATCTGAAGAAGTCATGCTTGGTGCAGTTGTTTTCGGTCACACCGAAATGCAGAAGGCCATCAATGCCATTAACGAACTGGTTGAAGAAGCCGGCAAGCCGGAATGGGATTGGCAGGCTCCTGCCAAGGACGAAGCGCTGGTGGCTCGTCTGAAGGATTTGGTTGGCGCCAAGTTGGAAGAAGCCTATAGCATCACCTCGAAGCAGGCTCGTAGCCAGACTGTCAAAGCGATTGCTGCCGAAGTGGTTGCCGAGCTGTGCACTGGCGAAGAGGGTGCGCCGGATGCCAATACCGTGGGTAACCTGTTCTTCGAAATGGAAGCCGCTATTGTCCGCGGTCGTATTTTGTCGGGTCAGCCCCGCATCGATGGTCGCGATACGCGCACTGTGCGTCCGATTACCATGCGCTCCGGTGTTCTGCCACGTACCCATGGTTCGGCGTTGTTCACGCGGGGCGAAACCCAGGCGCTGGCGGTTGCTACGCTGGGTACCAACCGTGACGAACAGATTATTGATGCCCTCTCTGGGGAATACCGTGACCGTTTCATGCTGCACTACAACATGCCGCCGTATGCGACTGGCGAGTGCGGTCGTGTCGGTACGCCAAAGCGTCGCGAGATTGGTCACGGTCGTTTGGCCAAGCGCGCCCTGTTGGCAGTGCTGCCGAAGCCGGAAGACTTCTCCTATTCCATGCGCGTTGTTTCCGAAATTACCGAATCCAACGGCTCTTCCTCCATGGCTTCCGTCTGCGGTGGTTGCCTGGCCTTGATGGACGCGGGCGTGCCGCTCAAAGCTCATGTGGCCGGTATTGCCATGGGCTTGATCAAGGAAGGCAATCGGTTTGC
Source organism: Azonexus sp. (assembly GCA_034004105.1). Lineage (GTDB taxonomy): Bacteria > Pseudomonadota > Gammaproteobacteria > Burkholderiales > Rhodocyclaceae > Azonexus. Next base: position 10,079 of record JAVEXE010000066.1, read on the forward strand.
GGTATTGACCGACATTCTGGGTGATGAAGACCATCTGGGCGATATGGATTTCAAGGTTGCTGGTTCAACCGCTGGTATCACTGCCTTGCAGATGGATATCAAGATTCAGGGGATTACCAAGGAAATCATGCAGGTTGCGCTGGCTCAGGCCAAGGATGCACGTTTGCATATCTTGAATCTGATGCAGGAGGCGGCAGCTGGTCCTCGTCAGGAAATGTCGGCTTACGCGCCACGTTTATACACCTTCAAGATCAATCCTGAAAAAATTCGCGATGTGATTGGTAAGGGTGGGGCAGTGATTCGCAGCATCACTGAAGAAACGGGTACGACGATCGATATCCAGGATGACGGCACGATTACCATCGCCGCAACTTCTGGCGATGCCGCTGCAGCAGCACGTGCTCGCATTGATGCAATTACTGCGGAAGTCGAGATCGGCAAGATTTATGAAGGTACGGTCTTGAAGATTCTTGATTTCGGTGCAATTGTTTCCGTATTGCCGGGCAAAGACGGGTTGTTGCATATTTCCCAGATTGCGCAGGAACGGGTCAACAAAGTTGAGGACTACGTCAAAGAGGGGCAGGTCGTCCGTGTCAAGGTTCTGGAGACAGACG
>JAVEXE010000067.1:0-10667 GCA_034004105.1 Azonexus sp.
AGGATTTCTTCCATCTCGAAGGTGGCGAGGATGGTTTCGACCAGCACGGTGGCCTTGATCGTGCCTTGCGGCAGGCCGACGTGGTCCTGAGCCATGACGAAAATGTCGTTCCACAGACGGGCTTCGAGGTGGCTTTCCATCTTCGGTAGGTAGTAGAACGGGCCGGCGCCACGGGCGATCTGCTCCTTGGCGTTGTGGAAGAAGACCAGGCCGAAGTCAAAAATACCGCCGGAAACGCGTTGACCGTCAACCAGCACGTGTTTTTCATCGAGGTGCCAGCCGCGCGGACGGATCTGCAGGGTGGCAATCTTGTCGTTGAGCTTGTATTCCTTGCCGGCTTCGTTCTTGAACGACAGTTCGCGGCGGATGGCCTTGTACAGGTTCACCTGGCCTTGAATCTGGTTCTCCCAGTTCGGGCTGTTGGAATCCTCGAAGTCGGTCATGTAGGAGTCAGCGCCGGAGTTGAAGGCGTTGATGATCATCTTGGCCTCGACCGGGCCGGTGATTTCGACGCGGCGGCATTGCAGCGCGGCCGGCACCGGCGCGACCTTCCAGTCGCCGTTGCGGATGTGCGCGGTTTCCGGCAGGAAGTCCGGCATTTCGCCGGCGTCGATGCGCGCCTGGCGCTCGACGCGGGCCTTGAGCAGTTCCTGGCGGCGGGCTTCGAAGGCGCGGTGCAGCTTGGCGACGAATTCGAGGGCTTCGGTCGTCAGGATCGATTCCCATTCGGGCTTCACGGGGGCGGTAATTTGCATACCGGCGGGCAGGTTCAAGGCCATGCGGATCTCCTGTTGGGGGATGAGGATGAGTAAAAATATTGCGATGCAGCGTATTTTATGGGTCTTCTATAAGACTGGGAAGGCGGCTAAAATCATTTCATCTTTTACCTGAGGTAAAAAATGGATCGGTTAAAGCAGGTTGAGGCCTTTGTTAGTGTCGCAACTCGCGGCAGTTTGTCGGCCGCAGCGCGAGCAGAGGGAGTGACGCCAGCCATTATTGGACGCCGTCTCGACGCACTGGAGGCTCGTCTGGGCGTTCGTCTGTTGCTGCGCACCACCCGTAAATTGACGCTGACGTTCGAGGGCCAGGCGTTTCTCGAAGACTGCCAGAAAGTTCTCAATGATCTGGCGAATGCCGAGGCAGCGGTTTCCCTGGGTGGGGTGCAAGCCAGTGGTTACCTGAAAATATCCGCCCCCGCCGGCTTTGGTCGCCAGCATGTGGCACCCCTGGTTGGCGATTACATGCGGGCCAATCCGGGTGTTACGGTCAACCTCAATTTAAGCGACAGAATCGTTGATCTGATCAACGAAAACATCGACTGTGCGATTCGCATTGGTGAGTTGAGTGATTCAAGTTTGATCAGTGTACGTCTGGGTGAAATGCGCCGCATGGTGGTCGCCAGTCCGGCGTATCTGGTGGAACATGGCGTCCCGCGCAGTCCGGATGATCTGGCAAAACACAATTGCTTGTCCTTGGGCCAGCAGCGGGGCTGGATTTTTCGGGAACCCGACAGCGACGCGATGATGACGATCAAAGTGGCGGGCAATTTCGAATGCAACGATGGCGCGGTGCTGCACGAATGGGCGCTGGCTGGACGAGGCTTGGCCTGGCGTTCATTGTGGGAGGTCGGACGGGACCTCAAGGAGGGCCGGCTGACTTCCGTGCTGGATGCCTGGCAGGCACCGCCGATGGGGATTTATGCCGTGTTCCCGCAGCGCCGGCATTTGCCCTTGCGGGTGCGGTTGTTCATTGACCTGCTGAAGGAAAATTACAGTCGGGCGAGTTACTGGGAGTTACGCTGATTGGCGAGAAGGACCGGAATGACCGACCAAGCCGAAAGTTTTTGGGCGAAAGTTGTGCCAGCATTGGCCGGACTGGTCGAAGGAAGACGTTGATAGTTCAGGTGGCACGAAATGGTTTGCGTCTTGCGGACACGGCAAAAGAATTTCTCCGCTTGTGTGCCATTAAATATCACCCAGTTAATCTGGCTGTGGGCCTGGAAAAAGCTGCCAAAATCGTTGTCGACCGCAGAATGCGCCTGGATTGCGCTATCGAGACTGCCCTGGCGTTCGCACTCATGAAGGACGTCCCAGAGGGCGATGCCTGCATTGCACAAGGCGGTGTAGCGATCACGGATGGGTGAGTCGGCAGGAAAACCCAGCAAATTTGCCATGATGGGCCAGAAGGCATTGCGGGGATGGGCGTAGTAGTTGTTCGCGGCCAGAGAAGCCTGGCCCGGCATGCTGCCAAGAATCAGCAGTTTTGCATCAGGCCGGGCCACTGGCAGAAAACCTCGCGCCCGTGGCCGGTCATGATGGTTCTCAGGCGGCTGCACTGGCCTTGCGCAGAATGGTGTAAAGCTCGTCCTTGAGTACCAGTTTTTCCTTTTTCAGGGTTTCGATTTCCAGGTGGGTTCCCGGCTCGATATGGTTTTCCATGTTCTTGATTTTCTGGTCAAGTTCATTGTGTTTATCAAACAGGTTCTGGAAATGGCGATCAGTGGTTTTGAGATCAGTGATCAGGTCACGGTATTCGGGAAACATGCAGGGTCCTTTCTTCGGCAGCTAAAAGTAGAATTTTACGACCGAACTTTCGCGAGCGATATAAAAAAGCCTGCCCCTTGTGAGGGCAGGCTTTGAAGGGTGCCACAAATGCTGTGGCGATCCTGATGCTTAGTGGAACTGTTCTTCTTCGGTCGAGCCGGTCAGGGCCTTGACGGAGGAGGAGCCGCCCTGGATGACGGTGGTGACTTCGTCGAAGTAACCGGTGCCGACTTCCTGCTGGTGGGAGACGAAGGTGTAACCCTTTTCGCGAGCAGCGAATTCCGGTTCCTGAACCATGTTGACGTAGTGCTTCATGCCTTCGCCGCGGGCGTAAGCGTGGGCGAACTGGAAGGTGTTGTACCAGTTGACGTGGATACCAGCCAGGGTGATGAACTGGTACTTGTAGCCGAGGGCAGACAGTTCTTCCTGGAAGGAAGCGATCTGGGAGTCAGACAGGTTCTTCTTCCAGTTGAAGGACGGCGAGCAGTTGTAGGACAGCAGCTTGCCCGGGCAGGCAGCCTGGATGGCTTGGGCGAATTCACGAGCGAAGCCGATATCGGGCACGCCGGTTTCGCACCAGACCAGGTCAGCGTACGGAGCGTAAGCAACGCCGCGGGAGATGGACTGCTCCAGACCATTCTTGACGCGGTAGAAGCCTTCCTGGGTGCGCTCGCCGGTGAGGAACGGCTTGTCGTTCTCGTCGTAGTCAGAGGTGATCAGGTTGGCGGCTTCGGCATCGGTACGAGCCAGGATCAGGGTCGGAACGCCCATGACGTCAGCGGCGAAACGAGCGGAGATCAGCTTTTCGATGGCTTCACGGGTCGGAACGAGGACCTTGCCACCCATGTGGCCGCACTTCTTGGCAGCAGCCAGCTGGTCTTCGAAGTGAACGCCAGCAGCACCGGCGGCGATCATGTTCTTCATCAGTTCGAAAGCGTTCAGAACGCCACCGAAACCGGCTTCAGCGTCAGCAACGATCGGCAGGAAGTAGTCGATGAAGCCTTCGTCACCCGGATTGACACCACGCGACCACTGGATTTCGTCAGCGCGCTTGAAGGTGTTGTTGATGCGGCGAACCATGGTCGGCACGGAGTCGTAAGCGTAGAGCGACTGGTCCGGGTACATGGTTTCAGAGGTGTTGCCGTCGGCAGCAACTTGCCAGCCGGACAGATAAACAGCTTCCAGGCCAGCCTTGGCTTGCTGCATGGCTTGACCAGCAGTGATCGCGCCGAAGGCATTCACGTAGCCCTTCTTGGCGCCGCCGTTGACCTTGTCCCAGAGGATCTTGGCGCCGCGCTGGGCCAGGGTGTATTCCGGCTGCAGGGAGCCACGCAGGCGGACGACGTCAGCAGCGGAGTAGCCGCGCTTGACGAGCTTCCAACGGGGGTTTTCGGCCCAGTCTTTTTCCAGGGCGGCGATTTGCTGTTCGCGAGTGCTCATGTGTATTCCTCAAAGGTTGGGTTGGCAGGACGACTTTTTGCCTTGACGAACTGTCTTTGGCAGTGATTGGAAGTATAGGCAAAATTTTGCATGGCAGCAATAGTCTTATATAAGACATAAGACAAAATTTTTTCGATATTTATCAATGTCTTGCTGGTTTTGTTTCGCAATATGAAACGGCGGGCTTGTTTGTGAAATGCACTGCACAATGGCTCGCTCAAATCGATGCCACAGTGTTTCTTGACTGTGTGCATTTCGTCGTGTTGAATTAGGCAAATTTAAACATTTCTGGTGAATGCAATGGGATTTCTTCGGCAGTTGTACGATTGGAACGAGCGTACCTTCTGGAATTCGCTAACCAAGAAGTTGATGAGCTTCCTGCTGTTGTTTTTTATCGATATTGGTTATCTGGCCATTTATTTCCAGCAGAAGCAGATGGTTGCTAGCGAACTGAACAAGGCCGGTGTCGGGGCGGATGTCTTGCAACGTGTTTCTGCCAGCCTGGACTATGGACTTTGGTTGATGGTCATACTGACGGTCGTGGCCTTGTTCTGGAACGTGTTGCAGATCATGTACATTCGGTTCCTGATCCTGAGGCCGATCCGGATGATCGCTGCGATTTTCGATGAGATTGCGCGTGGTGAGGGGGACTTTTCCCGTAATCTGCCCACAATCACGCATGACGAATTGCGCACACTGGCGGAGGCTTACAACCGTTTTGCCGACAAGATGCGTGAAATCATCGGCGAGGTACGAAAAATGAGTGTCAACATCGCCCGTGAGGCGGTGCTTGTCAAAAAGACGGTTGCGCTGACCGCGCTGAGGGCGGATCAGCAGGGACAGATTGCGAATTCGGTATTCTCGGCAAGTTCAGAGGCGGTGTTGGCAATTCAGGAGGTTTCAGCATCGGCGGAGCTGATCTCGAATTCGACCGATGGCAATCTGACGACAGCACGCAATTCGTTGGGCGAGATGCAGGAAATTGTCAGCAAGGTGGAGTTGGTCAGTGACAAACTGGGGGTGTTCAACGATACCGTGGGGCATCTGGCGCAGCGTTCCGACAGCATCCGGCAGATTGCTGGTTTGATCAAGGACATTGCGGATCAAACCAATCTGCTGGCGTTGAATGCAGCGATTGAGGCGGCGAGAGCCGGTGAAATGGGCCGCGGTTTCGCCGTGGTGGCTGATGAAGTGCGCAAGTTGGCGGAACGGGTGAATCTGGCAACACAGGAAATCACGGTCAACATCGGCGGCATGATCGATCTGGTGCGTGAAACCCAGCGCGAAAATGATGTCATCAATGACGACATTCGGCGTACGCGAGAGGTTGTTGAGCGCTCTTCGGGTGAGTTTCGTGCCATGGTCGCGAATTTTGAGCGTACCGGAGAGCAACTCAGTCAGATTGCCAGCGCGATGGAAGAGCTGAGTGCGACCAATGGCCAGGTTCACGATTCTGTCCGCCAGGTTCATGAATTGTCTGTTGATGTCGCCGGTAGCATGAAAACTTCGGAGCAGACCACGCAGACGCTCAGTCAGGCGACGGAAAGTGTTCAAGAACTGGTGTCCCGCTTCAAAATTGGTCGGGGAGCGTTTGATTACAACGTTGAGCAGGCGCGGCGCTACCGAGATCAGTTGCAGGAAAAATTGTCACAGCTGGCTGCTCAGGGGGTGAATATCTGGGATCAGAACTATCGCCCCATTGCGAATACCAATCCGCAAAAATACGAAGTCTCTTACATCTCAGCCTTTGAGCGCGAGATTCAGCCCTTGGCGGAGGACGCGCTGGCACGATTGAAGGGCGGGGTCTACGCGCTCGTTATTGACACCAAAGGCTATGGTGCAATCCATAATCTAAAGTACTCCAGGCCTTTAACCGGAAATTACGAGGCTGATCTCGTGGGTAACAGAACACGGCGAATCTGGAATGACACGACGGGGCAACGTGGCGCCCAGAATACCCAGCCCTTGCTGGTGCAAACTTATGCCCGTGATACGGGCGAAATTCTGTCGGAAATCAATATGCCAATCATGGTTGGCGGGCGGCATTGGGGGACCGTCCGGGTGGGGTGTGAAAGTACGGTGCTTTTAGAGGGGTAATTTGCGGTCAACGCGGTGTTGACCGCAAGAACCGGGGGGATTCCCCGGTTCTTTCTCAGATCAACGGCTTGACGGAAACCAGTACCCCGTCTTCGTCAACGTAGATCCATTCTCCAGGATGAAAGGTCACGCCACCAAATGTCAGCGACAGGTTGCGTTCGCCAATGCCTTTTTTGACGGTTTTTTGCGGATGCGTGTTGAGGGCTCGGACGCCAATGTCGATTTGATTGATGTCGGCGGAGTCACGAATGCAGCCATAAACGACAACCCCTTCCCAGCCGTTCTTTTGCGCCAGGATGGCCAACTGGTCGCCCACGAGGGCACAGCGCATTGACCCGCCCCCGTCAATGACCAATACCTTGCCGTTGCCGGGTTCGTTGAAAATTTCACGGACCAGCGTGTTGTCTTCAAAAATTTTCAGGGTGACGATTTCGCCAGAAAATGTGTTGCGGCCACCGTAGCGTTGGAACATCGGTGCGACGACGCGGACAGTTTTTCCGAGTTCTGCTTCGTACTGATCGCAAAGGTCGGGGGTCTTGAAACTCATGAGAAATCTCCGGGTGAAAAAAAGCCGTGCAATCTTGCACGGCTTTGGGTACGTAATGCAATCGTCAGGCAAGGACTTCGGCGTGTTCCTCCTCAAAGCCGAGGCGGATTTTGCCTTCTGCATCAAGGTCGACCGTAACTTTGCCGCCGTTGGCCAGTTTGCCAAACAGTAGTTCGTCCGCCAGTGCAGAACGGATGGTGTCCTGTATCAGACGAGCCATGGGGCGGGCCCCCATCAAGGGATCAAAGCCCTTGTTGGCCAGCATTTCCTTGACTGAGTCGGTGAAAATGGCTTCCACCTTCTTCTCGTGCAGTTGCTCCTCAAGCTGCATCAGGAACTTGTCTACAACGCGTAGGATGATGTCGTGATCCAGCGGTCGGAAGGAGATGGTTGCATCCAGACGGTTGCGGAATTCGGGGGTGAACAAGCGCTTGATTTCAGCCATTTCGTCGCCGGATTCCTTGTTGGACGTAAAGCCCATGGAAGATTTCTGCAAGTCTGCTGCGCCGGCATTGGTCGTCATGATAATCACGACATTGCGGAAATCGGCCTTGCGGCCATTGTTGTCCGTCAGCGTGCCGTGATCCATGACTTGCAGGAGGATGTTGAAAATATCCGGATGCGCTTTCTCGATTTCGTCCAGCAGCAGCACGCAATAGGGCTTCTTGGTAATTGCTTCGGTCAACAGCCCGCCTTGGTCAAAGCCGACATAGCCCGGCGGGGCACCGATCAACCTGGAAACCGCGTGCCGCTCCATGTATTCCGACATGTCAAAGCGTTGCAATTCAATACCGAGAAAATAGGCGAGTTGCTTGGCAACCTCTGTCTTGCCGACACCAGTTGGGCCGGAGAAAAGGAAAGAGCCGATGGGTTTGCCGGGATTACCAAGCCCCGAGCGCGCCATTTTGATTGCCTTGACCAAGGCATCAATGGCTTTGTCCTGACCAAAAACGGTAGCCTTCAGGTCGCGGTCCAGATTTTTCAATGCACCACGGTCATCCATCGAAACGTGCTGGGAAGGAATACGCGCAATTTTTGCAACGATTTCCTCAATGTCGGTCTTGTTGATCGTCTTTTTCTGCTTTGACTTCGGTAGTATGCGTTGCGCTGCACCGGCTTCATCAATGACATCAATCGCCTTGTCGGGCAAATGACGATCTGTGATGTAACGGGCGGAGAGTTCCACGGCCGATGAAATCGCGGTCGCGGAATATTTGATGCCGTGGTGGGCTTCAAACCGGGCTTTCAGGCCCTTCAGGATCTCAACTGTTTCAGCAACGGAGGGTTCATTGATGTCGATTTTCTGGAAACGGCGCGAGAGGGCGCTATCTTTTTCGAAAATTCCGCGATACTCGGTGTAGGTTGTTGCACCGATACATTTCAATTGCCCGGACGATAAAGCCGGCTTGAGCAAATTGGAGGCGTCCAGCGTGCCACCAGATGCGGACCCCGCACCGATCAGGGTATGGATTTCGTCGATGAAGAGAATCGCGTTCGGGTTGTCCTGCAAGGCTTTGAGCACACCTTTCAGGCGTTGCTCGAAATCACCGCGATATTTCGTGCCTGCCAGCAGCGAGCCCATATCCAGTGCGTAAACGTTGGCCTGTGCGAGAATCTCAGGCACGTCGCCTTCAACAACTTTGCGAGCCAGGCCTTCAGCAATTGCAGTTTTCCCAACCCCGGCTTCGCCAACGAGTAGCGGGTTATTTTTTCGCCGGCGGCAAAGTGTCTGAATTACCCGTTCGAGTTCCTTGTCTCGACCGATCAGAGGATCAATCTTGCCTTGCAGCGCCAGTGCATTCAGGTTGATCGTGAATTGTTCAAGCGGGCCGGCATCGGCTTTTTCGCCCGCCGATTCAGTTTCTGCTTCCGTACTCGCCTTGGGTTGCGATGCCTTGCTGATTCCGTGCGAGACGAAATTGACGACATCAAGACGACTAATGCCTTGCTTCTGAAGGAAGTAGACTGCGTGAGAATCTTTTTCGCCGTAAATCGCGATCAGCACATTCGCGCCATTGACTTCCTTTTTTCCCGAAGACTGAACGTGCAGAATTGCCCGCTGTATGACGCGCTGAAAGCCCAGCGTGGGTTGCGTGTCAATGTCGCTTTCACCGGCAACAGTTGGCGTATGTTCGTCAATGAAGGTACTGAGTTCTTTGCGCAGAACATCCGGCTTGGCACCGCAGGAGCGGAGCGCTTCTGCTGCGGATGGGTTGTCGAGCAAGGCAAGCAGGAGGTGTTCGACTGTAATGAATTCGTGGCGCTTCTGGCGCGCCTCCACGAAAGCCAGATGCAGGCTGACTTCGAGTTCCTGGGCAATCATCAGTTTTCCTCCATGATGCAGGCAAGCGGGTGTTGGTGATGCCGGGCATACGCCGACACTTGTTCGACCTTGGTGGCTGCGATGTCCCGAGGAAATACACCGCAAACGCCTCGGCCTTCGTTGTGCACTTTGAGCATGATTCGTGTTGCTTGTTCAGTATCCAACGAAAAAAATCGCTGCAGAACGTTGATGACGAAATCCATCGGGGTGTAATCGTCGTTCAGCAACACCACTTTGTACATACGCGGCGGCTGGGGCCTGCCAAGCAGGGCCTCATGTTGTCCGCCTTCCTGAATCTTTGTCGCCATGTCGTCGATTCTATACAGTCCGTTCCATTGTGCAAGACAGCATGTGGGGATCAAGCCGACGAAACCAAGCGAGGGGCTGGCAATTTTCCTGCTTGCGACAATGTTGCGCTGCGTCATGGAAATTTGTTGACGCGAAAATTCAACTGGCGTAAAAAACACTTGTGTTTGGATTCATTTGTATCACGGGTGCCGCAAGTGCCGGGTCGTTGAGCTCAAACAGGGAGTCGGGGAGACCCGTTGTTTTGTTTTTTGTAGGGAAGTTGCAGATATGGCAATTGGTACGGTCAAGTGGTTCAATGATTCCAAAGGTTTTGGTTTTATCACGCCGGATGACGGCAGCGAAGATTTGTTCGCGCATTTCTCGGCCATCAATATGAATGGCTTCAAGACCTTGAAGGAAGGCGAAAAGGTTTCCTTCGATGTGGTTCAGGGTCCGAAGGGCAAGCAGGCCTCTAACATCCAGCGTGCCTGATCCGCGGATAGCCGGATAGCAAAAAGCCCGTCCTGATTGCAGGGCGGGCTTTTTTAACGATCTCAATCTCAGATAGATGTTCGTGGGGCTCCAGGCTTAATCGAGCGAAATCTCGTCCTGCCGTTGTGCTCCGGTGTTGTCTTGCCAATGCACGGAAATCTTGTCGCCGGCCTTGATGTTGTTTGCCTTGAAGGCAAACAAAGGGTTGCGTGAAATCGACGTGTTCAGCTGACCGTCGATCAGCGCTTGGCCATTCAACCTGACGCTGAAGCGCTGAATGAAATGCATGGGCACGGCTTGACCATTTTCATCCTTGCGTTGCCCTGTTTCCATCGGATGCGCCATCAGAACGCGTATGTCTGCGCCAGTGCCTTGGCGCTGCGCACGAATGCGAATAGGTTCGCTCATACATTAACCTCCACAGCCACCGAGAGTGACCTTGATTTCACGGAACGCGACGTAGTTTCGACCATCACCCGTGCGGGCGATGGCGCGTACGCGCATGGTCTCAGCCAATTTGAGTTGCACTTTTGCGTAAGCCTGCGCATTGCTGGAGAAGTCGAGTTCGGCGCACAAGGGCATTGGGTTCTTGTCAGCGAGGACCAGAAGTTTGCGCGTGTCCGGAATCCGGCTGGTGATCTCGACTTCCACCTTGCCGCCATTTTCGGCAATTTCTGGCGCGTTAATGATCAAATCGCGGCTGTCCTGGGGCGTGTTGACCCCCAGTGCGGCCAAGGCATCGCTGCTGCTGCGGGCGGTAAACGCCTTGTTGTTCCAGGGGGAGGCCCAGGCTTGACGTGGTGTCAGCAGGCCGGTGCCGATCAGGGGTAAAAGCAGTGCGGCTGAGGCGCTGCCCTGAAGCATTTTTCTGCGTAGTTCGTTCATGTTTGCGTGGGATGGTGAGTCAGTCGGTGATCCAGTGCCCGGATTTTCCGCC
>JAVEXE010000068.1:0-10655 GCA_034004105.1 Azonexus sp.
TTCGATGGTTGCAAGGCTGGGCCTTATCTTGAGGACGACACGCCAAATCCGCAAAGCGTGTATGGCAAGACCAAATTGGCTGGTGAAATGGCATTGCGGCAAAGTGCTGCGGATTGCCTGATTTTTCGTACCAGCTGGGTTTTTGGTGCGCATGGGGGCAATTTTGCCAAGACCATGCTTCGGCTCGCTGGTGAAAAAGATCGTTTGAATGTTGTTGCCGACCAATGGGGTGCGCCTACCTCGGCGGCACTGATTGCAGACATTACCGCGCAGGTCGTGGGTCAGTACCTGCGGTCTGCTGACAAATCCGTTTTCCCGTTTGGTGTTTACCACCTGGTGGCGGCCGGAGAGACGAACTGGTGTGACTACGCCAGAACGGTTGTTGGCGGGGCGCTTGATGCGGGCAAGTCACTCAAATTGGGTGTCGCGGATATTCATCCTATCGGTACGCAAGACTACCCCGTTCCCGCACCGCGTCCGGCAAACTCGCGCCTGGATACCCGTAAGTTGCAGGAGACCTTCCAACTCGTCTTGCCACCTTGGCAATCCGGATTGGCGCATGTGCTGACGCAGATTCTTTGACATCGGCAGCTAGCTGCCAGTCGTCGATCATTCGGTCCGGATTGGCGGGTCGACTGGCGGCGTCAGGATTTCTCCCTGCTTGGGTAACCAGAAGCGACTGGCGGGAATATTCCTCGCAGACAAAGCGTTTTGGATATCTTTTGGGGGTTGGTCGAGTGATTCGTTGGATAGTTCGAAGCTCCCCCAATGAACGCCAAGCGCGTAACGTGCCTGGGTGTCGAGCATGATTTGAATCGCTTCGTCAGGGTTGTTGTGTTGACGACGCATGAAGTCTCGGGGCTCATAGGCTCCGATGGGAACTGCCAGCAAATCGACAGCACCCAGACGTCGATGGATTTCCTTGAAGTCATCGGAATAGCCGGTGTCGCCGGTATAGAGAAATTTCCAGTTTTTACGGTCGACCGCAAAATCCAGGAAAAATCCGCCCCATAGGGTGGCATTGGCGTCGAAGAGCGTGCGTTTGCTCCAGTGTTGCGCTGGCGTCAGGTGGATGGCGAGCCCGGGCAGATCAATGCGCTCCCACCAGTCGATTTCCTTGACACCCGCAATCCCTTTTGCATCGAACCAGCGTTTAAGTCCGAGCGGAACGATAAATTGGGGCCGGTCGCCGCGATGCCAAAGCCCTTTCAGTGTGTTTTCGTCGAGGTGGTCATAGTGGTTGTGTGAAATCAAAACAAGATGAATGGGGGGCAGGGCGTCGACGGTCAACGGTGCCGGCACGACGCGTTTGGCGGAAAGCCATGCAGTGGGACCGGCGAAATCCGACAGATTGGGATCAATCAGGATGTTGCGTCCATCCACTTGCAGTAAAAGACTGGCATGGCCTAACCAGATCAGGCGAGGGAACGGCGCTTGGCTTTGTAACTGGGCCGCTGTCAAAGGCACAACCCAACGATCGCTAAATGCGGCATAGCCACCCTCCGGAGGGGACTTGGGCTTGAAATCGCCGCGCCAGCGTCTGTGCAGGATTTCATACCAAGGAACGCGGCCGATCTCCAGTTCAGCATTGCTATTGACGAAACCGTTGGGTCGGTGATGGGGCTTGTTGGGGTCGTAATGGGGATTGGTGGTACCGCAGCCACCGAGCAGGCTGAGAAACAGCAAGCTACTAATGATGCGCAAGGTTTTTGGCAGGTGATGAAGGGGATTCATGTTGAGCATATTTTCCAGGTTTTGGCTGGGACGATTGCGGTGACGCCGAATTTTCTCTGGGGCAGAATACAGGCAAGGAGAACACGAAAATGTCAGAAAATTCCCTGGTCAGCAAAATACGTTCATTGATTGGGCGAGCGTCCCGAGGTTCGGCGCTTTCGGCAAAAGATCTGGAGCGCCTGCATTTGCAATTGCAGGAGTGCGCAGCAGGACAAGGCGGGGAAGTGTCAGTTCGCACGCGTGCTGCACGGCTGGCTGAAACCTATCTTTCATTGGATGACACTGGCAGACAGCAGTTCCTCAAACTCATTGCCATGGCGTTTGGTCCTGAGCCGGAGCGAGTCGCGCAGGCCCATGCTGCGTATCAGGCTGCAGTCGGAACCTCGGCGCAATGGAGAGCCGAAGCGGCGTTGCGAATGGCGATGCGTTCGTCGCGGATTCGCATCATGACTCAGTTCAACGCCATTCCGCAGGGGGTGAAATTTCTTGTCGACCTGCGCGCTGATTTGTTGCGCTATCTGGAAAACGATCGAGAGCTCGCCGTACTGGACCGTGAACTGGAGTCACGTTTCAGCGCTTGGTTTGATGTCGGTTTTCTTGAGTTGCAGCGCTTGACCTGGAATTCACCGGCGGCCTTACTCGAAAAACTGATCGAGTACGAAGCCGTGCATGAAATCAGTTCGTGGGCCGACCTGAAAAATCGCCTCGACTCCGATCGTCGGCTGTACGCTTTCTTTCATCCCAGGATGCCCGCTGAGCCGCTGATTTTCGTTGAAGTAGCCCTGACTGACCATTTGGCCGGAAGCGTTCAGGCTCTACTGGATGTACAGGCACCGGTGTTTGACCACCGCAAGGCAGACACGGCCATTTTTTACTCCATCTCCAATACCCAGGTTGGTTTGCGTGGTGTTTCCTTTGGCAGCTTTTTGCTGAAGCGGGTGATTGACGACTTGAAGCGCGACTTTCCGAAGCTGGATCAATTTGCGACGCTGTCGCCAATTCCCGGCTTGGTACGCTGGTTGGGCAAGCACCCCGAAATGCTTTTGGAGTACGGCATTGATTTGCCGTTGGCAAGCCTGGCTGCGGGCGAATGGTCGGTTGATGACAAACTGGTACGGCGTTTACGTGATCCATTGACCCGGCTCGCGGCAAGGTATCTGGTGCATTGCAAGCGTAGCGATGATGAGGCTTCGCCACCTTATGATCCTGTTGCCCGCTTCCATCTGGGTAATGGTGCGATCATTGAGCGCTTGAACTTCCTGGCTGACACGTCCAGTAAAGGATTTGCCCAATCGTTTGGTTTGATGGTGAATTACCGTTATGCACTGGATAATCTGGAGGAAAATCTGGAAGCTTATGCCGCGATGGGACGCATCGCCATGGCACCCAGCATCAAGCGCCTCGCCAAGCCGTTTGCCAAGCCATGAAGCCCGCGCCAGTTACACGTCACAGCATTTTTGAGGATGCGCAGGCGCTGTTGGTAGCGCCGATGTTTGTTGCCTTTGCCATCATGCTTTTTCAGCATGCCGGGCTGTTGACCGGAGGAACGGTAGGGCTGGCTTTCCTGTTGCACTATCACCAGCAATGGCCCATGGCTTGGGTGCTTTTTCTGGTCAATCTGCCGTTTTACCTTTTTGCCTGGCGTGCCATGGGGATGGTGTTCACGCTGAAAACCTTTCTTTGTGTCGGGCTCTTATCGTTGTATACCGGGCTGCTTCCCGAAGTCATTGTTTTGCAGGCTGTGGACCGCCTGTTTGCTGCCATCATGGGCGGTTTTCTGGTTGGCGTGGGTCTGTTGATGATCATTCGGCACCAAGCCAGTCTGGGTGGCCTGGGCGTGCTGGCACTCTATCTGCAAAATACGCGTGGCTGGCCAGCCGGCAAGGTGCAGATGGCAGCCGATTTGTTGATCCTGCTCGCTGGTTTGTACATCCGTGACCCGCTGACGGTGGCTTTGTCGATTGTCGGCGCGTTTGCCCTCAATCTGGTCCTGGCAGCCAATCACAAGGCAGGACGTTATCTCGGCACCTGATTTGGTCAATGGTCAGCATCCAGCGATAACGTCCGGCAAAAATAGGGGGATCTGCTCAGTCAGCGTTGACGACTCAGGCGAGTCGCCGGTTGGTGCTGGGTTCCAGCTTGCTCAGCGGCTTGTGCAACATCGTCTTGAGCCTGGAGAAGATGTCTGACAGCCTGTTGCGCTCGAAGCGGATTCGGGCGGGACCGCCCACACTTTCGATAACGATGCGTCCGGGGCTGCGAATGCGGTGGGATTCTCCTGAGGCCAGAACGATGTCGCCCGCTTCACCCGTGATCGTCATCCAGAGTACGCCATGGGTGCAGCGAATGCTGAATCCAGCTGCATCGGTGAGTCGCAATGGGCAGTGTTCCCGCAAATACAGTTCGCCTGAGGTTAATTCGATTTTCATGTGCGTCTCCTTTCATGTCGCAGAAACAGTGTAGGGGCTGGCCGGGAAATGATACAGTCACACAAAAATAAAATTGTGACCGTTACAGTCCTTCTTGCTGGCAACTGTTCTGGTCTTTTTTCTGAATGACTGTATTGGTGTGACATGAGCGTGACGCAACTTCGCTACGAAAAACTTGCTGGAGAACTTTCAGGCATGATCGTCGACGGTGTCTTGAATCCGGGTGATCGTCTGCCTTCGGTGCGCCGTCTGGCGCAGGAGCGCCGAGTGTCCATTTCTACCGTTGTGCAGGCCATGCGGCAATTGGAGGAACTGAGCCTGATTGAGGCAAGGCCGCAGTCAGGGTATTTCGTTCGTCGGCAAGCGGTTGCCCATCGCGAACCGCAGTTGCGTTCGACACCGGATCTGCCCATGCCAGTCGATATCTCCGGGCGGCTGGTTCATGTTCTCCAGGCAGGTGCACGGCCGGGTGTTGCGCCTTTATCGGCGGCCTTGCCCGCCAATAGCTTATTGCCGATTGCTGCCTTGCATCGGCTTTATGCCGGGGTGGCAAGACGTCATCCCCATTTGCTTGAGTCAGGAAGTCATGTCCATATGGACCATCCGGCACTGGTGCGACAGTTGGTACGCCGCTCGTTGGTCTGGGGCGGCCCGATTGATGCGGAAGAATTCATTGTCACCAATTCCTGTACCGAAGCGCTTAGTCTGTGTTTACGCGCCGTGACCCGTCCTGGCGATACGGTCGCAGTGGAGTCGCCGGCCTATTATCTGATGCTCCAGTTGCTCGAATCGTTGGGTTTGAAGGCCTTGGAAATTCCCTGTGATCCGCGAGGCGGTATGTCGTTGGAGGCGCTGGAATTGGCCACTCGGCAAGGCGGTGTCGCCGCCTGTCTGTTGGTCGCCAACGGCAGCAATCCGCTGGGCAGCCTGATGCCCGACGAGAAAAAACGTCGTCTGGCCGCGTTGACCGCAGCACGGGGCATCCCGCTGATCGAAGACGATATCTATGGTGATTTACACCACGGCAATGATCGGCCATGGCCAGTCAAAGCATTTGACCAAGCCGGCAACGTGATGTTGTGCGCCTCATTTTCCAAATGCCTGTCGCCGGCCTTGCGTATTGGTTATGTCGCGGCCGGTGGCTATCGCAAAGCGGTGGCGCTGCAAAAGACCATTACCAGCGGCGGCACCAACCCGATCACGCAAGTGGTTCTGGCGGAATATCTGGAGTCCGGGGCTTTTGATCGTCACTTGCGGGGCTTGCGACGCGCTTACCGGCAACAAGTTGAAGCCATGCAGGCAGCCGTGGCACGTTATTTCCCACCGGCGACACGTATTGCCCAGCCGCAGGCAGGTTATGTGCTCTGGGTGGAGTTGCCCGAGAACATCGATACGACGGCGCTGCATGCCCAGGCCTTGCGCGACATGCTTTCTTACGTTCCCGGCGAGTTGTTTTCCGCCAGCGGCATGTTTCGCAACTGTCTGCGTTTGAACTGCGGTAATCCGCATACACCGGAGATCGACGAGGCTGTCCGGCGTCTGGGGGCGCTCTTCAGCTCGGCAGCAAAGACAGCTCAGGCGGGCAGGGGATGAGCAACTACGGTATCATTGCCCTTTTTTTGGCAAGCTAAGTTTTGCCGGTTTGAACGCACACAAAGGGTTTTTTGCTCATGTTCGACGCAGTTCGCAATAACAAGCGGATCGTCCAGGTTTTCCTGGTACTGATCGCACTTCCGTTCGCTTTCTTCGGTCTTGAGTCCTATGTCAGTGATGGCGGAGCCGGCACTGATGTTGCCAAGGTTGGAGAGATCAGAATCTCGCAACAGGATTTTCAGAACGTGATGCGCGAGCAGCAAGAACGCTTGCGTAACCAGTTCGGTCAGGTAGATGCAAAAATGCTCAATAATCCTGAAATCCGCAAAGCCATTTTGGATGATTTGATTGATCAGCGCCTTCTGGCTCTGGAAGCGGCGCAACGTCGTTTGTTCGTGACCGATGATGCGGTTCGGCGGGCGATTGCCGGTATTGAAGCCTTTCAGCAGGATGGGCGCTTTTCCAATGAGCGATACGAGGCCCTGCTCCGCGCGCAAGGCATGTCGCCTGCAGGGTTTGAAGCCCAGGTGCGTCGCGATCTGACACTGCAGCAACTGGCCGGGACGATTGGTCAAACTGGCTTGATGTCGCGTAGCATCGCCGAGCGTTTGCTGGCCTTGCAAACCGAACAGCGCGATATTCAGGAGTTTCGTTTGTCGGTTCAGGATTTTGCCGCCAAGGTTGTATTGGCGAACGACGCTGTACGCAAGTACTACGACGAAAACAACAAACAGTTTGAAACGCCTGCACAGATCAAGGCAGAGTACCTTGTCCTCTCGCTTGACGGGATGCCGGTCAGCGTCAGTGAAGCGGATGTTCAGGCTTGGTACGACGGCCACAAGGATCGTTACCAGGTGCCGGAAGAGCGCCGTGCCAGTCATATTCTGATTGCGTCTGAAAAGCTGGGCCAGGAGAAAGCCAAAGCCAAGGCGGAAGAAGTCTTGCAAGAGGTGCAGAAAAAGCCGCAGGCTTTTGCTGAATTGGCCAAAAAATATTCCGATGATCCGGGTTCTGCTGCCCAAGGTGGGGATCTCGGGTTTTTTGGTCGCGGCATGATGGTAAAGCCGTTTGAGGAAGCTGCGTTTGCACTGCAGGAAGGGCAGATATCGGGCGTGGTGGCCTCGGATTTCGGATTCCATATCATCAAATTGCAAGCAGTTCGGGCTGCCAAGGAAAAGCCACTCGCGGAAGTACGGGGCGAGATTGAGGCGGAACTCAAGCAGTCCGCTGCAGCGCGCCAGTTTGCCGAGCGTGCCGAGGGTTTCAGTAACATGGTCTACGAACAGTCGGACAGCCTGCAGCCAGCCGCAGACCAGTTCAAGCTGAAAATTCAACAAAGCGACTGGTTGACCCGAGAATCGGTATCTTCGGCAGGTCCTCTGGCGAACGCGAAGCTTCTTGAAGCCTTGTTCTCCGAAGATTCGATCAAGCATCGGCGCAACACCGAGGCCATTGAAATTGCGCAAAATACTTTGTTGTCAGCCCGGATTGTGGATCACAAGCCAGCGGCATTGCAGCCATTCGAAGCCGTTGAAGCCAGCATTCGTCAGCGTCTGACGCAAGAAGAAGCGCATAAGCTTGCAGTGGCCGCGGGGCAGGAACGCCTGGCTGCATTGAAAGCCGGTGAGGATAAGCTGAGCTGGAGCGCGACAAAACGGGTATCTCGGATGGATTCGCGCAGCTTGCCTCCGGCGGCGATTCAGCCGGTGTTTCGTATGAACGGCGCCAAGCTTCCCGCATATACAGGCGTTGAGCTGTCTGGAACAGGGTATGTCCTGTATCGTCTGAATAAAGTCGAAGCCGGTGAAAAACTGGATGAAATACGTCGCCAGGGTATCAGCGCACAACTTGCCAATTTGTCTGCACAGCGGGATTTGCAGATGTATCTGACGGCTTTGCGCGCACGCTACAAGGTTGAGGTCAACGAAAAGGCGCTGCTAGATAGTGAGCGCTAAGCGAGTACCAGGCGAGTAATTTGATCGGGGGGGCTCTCCCGGTCAACGGAAGCAAGGTCAAAAAAAGGCCGCCGGTTTGTATCCCCGGCGGCCTTTCCTTATCTTCGTCGGGTATCAGCCCGTCAGAGGTTTTACAACCCGTTTGACAGCCGTATCGTCGGGATGCGGGTGAATGGTGAAGCCGAGGCTGGTCATCAGGCGGAACATTTTGCTGTTGGTTGAAAGCACATCGCCAACAACGGCACGGTAGCCTTTCATCCGGGCACAGTCGATCAGGGCAGTCATCAACTTGCGTCCGACTCCGCATTTCTGCCAGTCGTCGCCCACGGCTAGCGCAAATTCGACTGACTCGCCGTCTGGATTGAGGACATAACGGGCGACACCGATCTGGGTATCCTTGCCGGTTTCTTCATCGGTCATGGTGGCAACCAGCGCCATTTCCCGGTCGTAGTCGATCTGCGTGAAACGTACCAGCATGGTCTGGGTCAGTTCACGTAGCGTATCCATGAAGCGGTAGTAACGCGATTCGTCGGACATGTTCTTGACGAATTCCTGCTCCATGTCGGCATCTTCCGGACGGATCGGCCGGATGGTCACGACCTTGCCATCGTTCATCGTCCATTCCTGGATCAGATGCACGGGGTAGGGGTAGATGGCCATGTGGGCGTAACGGTCGCCACTGCTGTTGGCGGCATGGTCGATGACAATGCGTGCATCGGCGGCAATCGCACCATGCTCGTCGACGATCAGCGGGTTGAGGTCCATCTCGATGATCCACGGCAACTCGCAGACCATTTCCGAGATGCACAGCAGGACTTCCTTGAGCGCATCGCGGTCGACCGGTGGCATGTTATGAAATTGGTCGAGAATCTTGGAGGTGCGTGTCGAGTCGATCAGGTCCTTGGCCAGGAACTTGTTCAAGGGTGGCAAGGCCACTGAGCGGTCGCTGAAAATCTCGTTATCAAAACCACCGGCGCCAAAGGTAATGACCGGTCCGAAAATCGGATCGCGCAGAACGCCGATCATGATTTCCCGGCCATTGGGACGCGACAGGAAGGGCTCAATCGAAACGCCGTTGATTTTTGCCGTCGGGTGACGCTTTTGTACCGTATCGATGATGTCGTGGTAAGCATTGCGCACCGCAGGCGCGTTCAGGATGTTCAGGCGAACACCGCCGGCATCGGTTTTGTGCGGCAGGTCGGGAGAATCCACCTTCATGGCCACCGGGAAGCCGATCTGCTCGGCGAGCAGCAGGGCTTCGGTCGCCGTGCGGGCAACCATGGTCTGGGCAACCGGCACCTTGAAAGCGCGCAGAATGGCCTTCGACTCCATCTCGGAAAGCACTTTGCGCCGCTCAGCCAGCAGGGCTTCGATCAGCATCTTGGCCCCTTCTGCCTCCGGACGGCCATGCTGACGGGTGGGCTCCGGCGTCTGCAACAACAATTTCTGGTTACGGTAGTACTTGGAAATGTGATGGAACAGTTCGATTGCCGTTTCCGGCATGCGGAAAGCTGGGATACCGTTGTCTTCAAGCAGCTTGCGGGCTTCGGCAACCTGTGCTTCCCCCATCCAGCAGCAGATGATGCGGCGGTTGAGCTTGTCGGAAATCGAAATGATCGCCTTCGCCACGCCCATCGGGTCGGTCATCGCCTGGGGCGAGAGCATGACCAGGGTGCTGTCAACATTCGGGTCTTGTGAGATCGACAAGATGGCATCCCGATAGCGCTCGGGGGTGGCATCGCCACCAATGTCAATCGGGTTGCTGTGCGACCAGTTGCTGGGCAGGACCTTGTTGAGGTTGCCCATGGTTTCCGGTGAAAGCTCCGCCAGCGGAATGTCCAGATCACCGGCGCGGTCGGCAGCCATGGCACCCGGTCCGCCGCCATTGGTGATGATCGCCAGGCGGTCGCCAGCAGGGCGGAATTTCGAAGCCAGCGCCTTCGCGGCGTAGAACAACTGACCAACGTTTTTGACTCGCACCACGCCAGCGCGACGGACGGCAGCATCAAAAACGGTATCGGAGATAGCCGCCATGCCGGAGTGCACGCGCGCGGCATGCGAACCCGCTTCGTGACGACCGGCCTTGAGCAGGATGATCGGCTTGATCCGCGCCGCAGAACGCAGGGCGCTCATGAAGCGGCGGGCGTTACGGATGCCTTCCACGTACATCAGGATGTAGTGGGTGCGGTTGTCGTAAATCAGGTAATCAAGGATTTCACCGAAATCAACATCGGCGGTCATGCCGATGGAAATGACCGAAGAAAAGCCGACCTGGTTGGCCTTGGCCCAGTCCAGCACTGCCGAACACATGGCACCAGATTGGGATACGAGGGCCAGGTTGCCGGGGGCGGCGGTGATGCGGGTAAAAGTGGCGTTAAGCCCCAGTTCCGGGCGGATGACGCCCAGACAGTTTGGGCCCAGCACGCGCACATTGTACGAACGCGCGATTTCCATGACCTTGCGTTCGAGCGCAGCACCGATATGGCCGGCCTCCGAAAAACCGGAGGCAATCACGATTACATTACGTACGCCGCTGCGACCACATTGTTCGATGATCTGAGGAACGGTTTGTGGGCGAGTCGCAATGACGGCCATCTCGACTCTGGCACCGATTTCTTCAATCGACTTGTGGGCGGGCTGCCCTTGAATGGTTTCATGTTTTGGGTTGATCGCGTACAGGCGACCTTTGTAACCCGAACTGAGAATGTTCTTGAAGATGATATTGCCGACCGAGTTTTCCCGATCGGAAGCGCCAATCACGGCCACGGATTTTGGCTCAAAAAGCGCAGTCAGATAATGCTGTTCCAACATGATTTGCCCCTTTACAGGCTGTTATTGTGCAGCGCAATATTTTCTCATAATCGCCCGATGGATACCATGAAATCCGAAGGGTTATTACCCTCGGATTTCACTTAGTCAACCAAGCAGCAGTCGAGTTGAAAGG
>JAVEXE010000069.1:0-2610 GCA_034004105.1 Azonexus sp.
GATCAGCCATTTGCCTTGCCCCTATCGTTGGTCCGGGAAATTTTGCCGATTGATCGCGAGCGCTTGCAGGAAGTTGGTGGAAAAGAGACGCTGGTTGTGCGAGGAGAGGTCCTGCCGGTTATTTCCCTGGCTCGATTGCTTGGCTGGCCGTTGGAGAGAAAGCCGGAATTTGGGGTTTTCATGCAGACTGCGGAGCGTAGCTTCATCCTCGGTGTTGATAGTTTTGCAGGTCGAGATGATGCAGTAATCAAGTCACTGGAAGATTTTCGACCCAAGGGAGTTGCCGGTGTCACGACGCTCTCGAATGGGCAAATCGTGCTCATTCTCGATATGAAGGAGTTGCTGGCCGATTTGGGGCAGCATTCAGACAGTGGCTCAATGATCAGGAATTTCGAGTTTTCCTGAACGCCAGCGAAGTTCTTGAGTGATAAAAAGGGGGCAATGCTCCCTTTTTTGTTGCCCGCGTGTTACCCATATCCCGTGGCTCGAAGTCTTGCGATTTTGCGGTCAACCTAGAATTCATATAAAAAAACAGCGCTACCTCTATAATTTTCTTGGTTTTTTTCTATAATAGACGCAACTTGAACAAGTTGTGGCCATGGCAGAAGAAAGCGATCTCGAGAAGACTGAAGAGCCTACAGGTAGGCGAATCGAGCAGGCGCGTGAGAAAGGGCAGGTCCCTCAGTCGCGAGAGCTCGGTACTTTTCTCGTTCTCGTTGTTGCTGCCGCATGTTTCTGGTTGTTGGGCGGCTGGTTCATGGGGCGGGCAATCGAAGTAACTCGACAGGCTTTTGCAGTGGATGCCTTGGTAATGCGTGAAAGCTCGTTGATTGTTCCGCATCTCGCGCAGGTTTTCGGGGATGCATTTTTTGTATTTTTGCCTTTGTTCGGTTTGCTCGTTGTCGCGTCGGTGCTTCCTCCGTTTTTCCTGAATGCTTGGGTCTTTTCGGCGAGTGCCTTGGTGCCGGATATCAAGCGAATGGATCCTATCGCGGGTTTGGGGCGGATGTTTTCCTGGAATAGCTTGATGGAATTGGGCAAGGCAGTGCTCAAGGCTTTGCTGGTCGGTGGGATTGCAGTTCTCCTGGTTTGGAAGATGCAAGAGGAAATTTTTGGTCTGTTGTCGGAGCCTTTGGAGCAAGGCTTGGCGCATGCAGCCGAGATGATCAATTTTTCTTTTTTGATGCTTGTTCTCACCTTGATGGTGGTTGTTGCCGCGGATGTGCCTTTTCAACTCTGGCATTACTACCACAAGCTGAAAATGACCAAAGAAGAGGTCAAGCAAGAGATGAAGGAAATGATGGGGGATCCCCAAGTCAAAGGCCGGATTCGCAGCCTCCAGATGCAGGCAGCGAGAAAGCGGATGATGCAGGCGGTTCCGCAGGCGGATGTGATTGTGACCAACCCGACGCACTATTCGGTTGCGCTGTCTTACAAAAGTGGGATGACTGCGCCAAAGGTGGTCGCGAAGGGCGCCGGAGAGGTCGCGCTCAAAATCCGTCAGATTGCCTCGGAGCATGCGGTTCCGATCATGGAAGCCCCTCCTTTGGCACGAGCGCTTTACCGGCATGGAGATCTGGAAAAGGATATCCCGTCGGCTTTGTATAACGCCGTCGCCGAAGTGCTCGCGTATGTCTATCAGTTAAGCCAGTGGCGGCAGCAAGGCGGGGCTTACCCGCTCCCCCCTCAGCAACTTCCTGTACCCGCAGAACTTGTTCCGGAGGTTGCGTAAATGGCGGCTGGCTCTTTGGGTTTGCAGGCAATGCTGGGTCGTCTGAATGTGATTCAGATGGCTGCACCAATTCTGATCCTCATGGTTCTTTCCATGATGGTATTGCCTTTGCCGCCTTTCATTCTTGACCTTTTCTTTACCTTCAATATTGCTATTGCCGTACTGGTCTTGATGGTTGCGGTCAACACACAGAAAACCCTGGATTTCTCGGTTTTCCCGACGGTGCTGCTGGTGACGACCTTGATGCGCTTGTCGCTTAACGTGGCTTCGACGCGTGTGGTTTTGCTTGAGGGCCATTCCGGTCCCGATGCGGCGGGGAAGGTTATTGAGGCATTCGGACAGTTTCTTGTTGGTGGCAATTTTGCGGTGGGGATCATCGTTTTTCTGATTCTGGTGGTAATCAATTTCATGGTGATTACCAAAGGTGCGGGTCGGGTTGCCGAGGTTTCGGCGCGATTCACGCTGGATGCGATGCCAGGTAAGCAGATGGCCATTGATGCGGATCTGAATGCTGGCTTGATTGGAGAGGATGAGGCTCGTCGACGCCGTTCGGAAATCGCTCGCGAGTCCGAGTTTTACGGCTCAATGGACGGTGCTTCCAAATTCGTTCGTGGCGATGCCATCGCCGGCATCATCATCATGCTGCTGAATATCGTTGGGGGATTGATCGTTGGTATGGCGCAGCACGATATGTCCTTGAGCGACGCGGGGCGTGTATACACTCTGCTGGCGATTGGGGATGGCTTGGTCGCGCAAATTCCGGGGTTGATCATCTCCATTGCCGCCGGCCTTGTGGTGACCCGCGTTTCCGACGAACGGGACATGGGCCAGCAATTTGTCGCTCAAGTATTCAGTAATACCAAAGTGCTCTCAATTAC
>JAVEXE010000069.1:2710-10534 GCA_034004105.1 Azonexus sp.
CAGAGCCCGGATGATTTGATTGTTCAGGTCCGTATTGCCTTGGGGAGAGCAATTGTTCAGCAGTTGTTCCCTGGCACAGGGGAGATGCAGGTGATGTCCTTGGACCCGACATTGGAGCGTTTGTTGGCGCAAGCGATATCAGGCGGGGCGGAAAATACCAGTTTTGAACCAGGGCTTGCCGATACGCTGCTCCGTGAGACGGCAAGCGCTGCTGAACGACAGGAAAACCTCGGGTTGCCTGCAGTATTGTTGGTTCCCGCCAGCCTTCGCCTGCTTTTGTCCCGTTTCCTGCGTCGCTCGGTATCTCAGCTGAAAGTTCTTTCGCATAACGAAGTGCCAGAAAATCGAATCATCAAGGTAACCTCGGTTATCGGGGGTAGAACATGAACGTCAGAAAATTCATTGCCGCGAACGCTCGCGATGCCTTGAGAAAGGTTAAGGAGACCCTGGGCAACGATGCGATTATCCTGTCGAATCGAGGGGTGCCCGGTGGTGTGGAAATCATGGCAGTGGCGGCGCGCGACATGGCAATGATTGTGCCCACGCAGGTGTCGGATGCTACTACAGTGCAAGCACCTCCCGTCGAAAGGCGCCCTGCGCCGGTGCAAGCGCCCCAAGTGCCGATGGATGATGATTACCGGGTACTGTTGAGTTCTGCGCGTGCGCGAGTCAGTGGCGCTGCCCCGGCGTCGAATCAGACCTCGTCGCCGGCACGTCATTTTAGTCCAGCACCGGCAGTCGCAAAGTCCTCCCCGGCCGTACCGCCCGTTCGCCAGCACGAACTGAAGAGTAATCACGGCGTTGTGAATGCTGGTATTCCCCGGACCGGGGCATTGCGTCATCCTGATTTGCCTCGGCAGCAGATGTCGACCGCAACACAACGTCCCGAAGCGCCGGTTGCCCCTGGTGGCAATTCAACGAAACGTCATGAGGCAGAGGTGGTTCCTCAGGCGGTGATGGATGAAATCCGCTCCTTGCGCAAGATCGTAGAGCAACATCTGGCTGGATTTGCCTGGGGGGAGTCTGCTCGCTCTGAGCCTGTAAAGACAGAGGTGTTGCGACAGATGCTGGATTCTGGTTTCTCGCCCCAGTTGGCGAGAGATTTGCTCGGCGATTTGCCGCCAGAGATGGACAGCGTTCAGGCACTCGCTTGGGTTAGAGGCGCGGCCGATCGTTGTTTGCATACCGTCGGTGCTGACGCAGATATTGTGGATCGTGGCGGTGTTTTTGCCTTGGTTGGCCCAACCGGGGTTGGAAAAACGACCACAACCGCTAAATTGGCGGCGCGTTGCGTATTGCGTCATGGCCCGAGCAAAGTCGCTTTGGTTACCACGGATGGCTACCGAATCGGTGCGCATGAGCAGTTGCGGATCTATGGCAGAATTCTTGGCGTGCCGGTTTATCTGGTGAAAGATGCTCTCGAATTGCGTCAGACGCTGAATGAGTTGCAACATAAACACATGGTTCTTGTCGATACCATGGGGATGAGTCAGAAAGATAAGCTGGTACCTGAAATGACCGACATGCTGGCAGGCTGTGACGTCCAGCGGCTTCTCTTGCTCTCGTCTACTTCCCGCGGCGACACCTTGGACGATGTGGTTCGTGCCTATTCGGGTGATATGTTGTCAGGCTGCATTTTGACGAAAATCGACGAGGCTGCCAGTCTGGCGACGGCTTTGGATGTAATCATGCGTCAAGGTTTGTCGCTCCACTATGTTTCCAACGGGCAACGGGTACCAGAGGATCTGCACCTGCCAAATCGTAATTACCTGTTGCATCGCGCATTCAAGGACGTGCCAGACAATTCGCCTCATAAATTTGCTGGTGTTGAGCCAGGGTTGATGATGGCAAATGCTGGCCTCATGGCAGCAGGAGGACGTCGTGGCTGATTTCCGGGTTGATCAGGCAGCGGGCTTGCGTCGCTTGTTTGGTGGTGCCGGTCTGCAAGTCATTGCTTTTGTTGCGGGATGTGAGGGGGTTGGTCGGAGTACATCGGTAGCCAATCTGGGGGTTGCTTTGGCCCGTTTTGGCAAGGAAGTTCTGATCATTGACGAGCATCCCACGGGAGATGATATCGCCGCATCATTGGGCATGCTCGCGGCGCATGACCTCTTGAATGTCGTTCAGCGTGAAATGACGCTACCGCAAGTTCTCCTGCGCCCAATGAAAGGCTTGTCCATCCTTCCTGCCGCTCGCGCCCTGCGTAAATTTGGTCGTTTGACGCTGCAGCAGCAGCAATTGCTCGTGGACGCAATGAGCGGTCTGGAGCGCTCCATCGATGTAATTCTGGTCGACGCCAGTTTGAGTCATCCTGCAGGGTTTTCGCCGTTTGGTCTGGTCGCTCAGGAAACGGTGGTCGTGATCTCTGGTTCGAGTGCCTCAATTACCGAAGCTTACGCCTTGATCAAAAAGGTTAGCCACGCGTTTTCGCGTCGCCATTTCCGTATTTTGGTGAACAAAGTTCGTTCTCAGGCAGATGCCCGCTCAATTTACGACAACATTGCTCAGGTAGCTCGTCAGCGTGGTGTTGCAACCCTGGATTATGCGGGAGCGATACCGCTTGATGAGGCAATGAAGGTGGCTGGGCAGCTTTGTCGTCCGGTGCTGTTTCAAGCGCCTGACGCGCCATCTGCGGTTGCGATCCGTGACTTGGCAACTGACCTGCAATACTGGCAACAAGCGCCGGGTGAGCAGGGCGGAGTCGATCATTTTCTGCAGCAGCTGTTACACTTGAGCCATCGTATAACACCCCATGTTCTGAGAGCTTGATGTACAACGCTGCCGGGCAGCCGGATCGAAATGAATTGGTTCAGCGCTTCGCTCCCTTGGTGAAGCGCGTTGCCTATCACCTGCTTGCACGCCTGCCCGCTAACGTTCAGTTCGAGGACTTGGTGCAGAACGGGATGCTGGGTTTGCTCGATGCCATTGATCGTTATGAGAGTGGTCTCGGTGCCCAGTTCGAGACTTATGCAACACAGCGTATTCGCGGTTCGATGTTGGATGGTTTGCGTGCCAACGACTGGTTGCCTCGCAGCATGCGGCGTGAGTTGAGACGAATCGAGGAAACCATCAACCAACTGGAGCATGCGCAGGGGCGTGCTCCCTCCGAGCAGGAACTTGCTGACGCCTTGGGAATGGCGTTGAGCGAGTATCAAAAGATACTTCAAGAGGCGAGAGGGCATCAAATCGTCTACTACGAAGATTTCTCATCAGACAACGATGGGGATTTTCTTGAGCACCATTTCACGGATCAATTGGCGGATCCTGCGGGGATTTTTGAGGACAAGGATCTCCGCGAGGGGCTAGTTAGAGCGATCGCCCGTCTGCCAGAACGTGAACAGCTGATGATGTCTTTGTATTACGAGCAGGAATTGAATTTGCGCGAGATCGGTGAGGTCATGGGAGTGACTGAGTCCAGGGTTTGTCAATTGCATAGCCAGGCAATTGCCCGTTTGCGCTCGCAAATGCTTGGGGATGTGGAAAAAATTGCCGGCAAGCGGAAGCGGGGGGCTTCAGGTGGATAAAGTTAGTGCACTCGGCCTGTTCGTTGGTCTGCTGGCCATCATTGGTGGGCAGATACTGGAGGGGGGGCACGTCAGCTCCTTGATTCAACCGACCGCATTATTCATCGTGTTAGGTGGTACGGTGGGGGCGGTTCTACTACAAAGCCCCTTTCACCTGTTCAAACGGGGGATTTTGATGAGCAAATGGGTTCTCATCCCGCCGGTTGTGGATCAGAAACGTATCATTGAGCAAATCGTTTTGTGGAGCCAGTTATCTCGTCGTGAGGGCCTTCTTTCGCTTGAGAATCAGCTTCCCGGGGTGAAAGATGAGTTCACTCGCAAAGGCCTGCAGTTGTTGGTGGATGGTGCTGAGCCGCAAAATATTCGGGAGTTGCTGGAAGTCGAGGTTGATGTCTTTGAGGAGGAGTGGCGTCAATCTGCCAAGGTCTGGGAGTCCGCAGGTGGGTATTCTCCAACCATTGGAATTCTGGGGGCGGTCATGGGTTTGATCCATGTCATGGAGAACCTTTCTGATCCCACTAAACTCGGTCCGGGGATTGCTGTCGCGTTTGTGGCTACAATTTATGGTGTAGGTTTGGCCAATCTCGTTTTTTTACCAATTGCCGGTAAAATCAAGTACTACATATCCCGTATGGTTACCACGCGTGAAATGATGATCGATGGACTGGTCGGGATTGCGGTTGGTGACAATCCTCGGATCATTGAAACCCGTTTGAAAGGTTATCTCCGCTGATGGCTCGTCGCCGCCGCCGCCGGGAGGAAGAGCACGAGAACCATGAGCGGTGGTTGGTCTCGTATGCGGATTTCATCACTTTGTTGTTTGCTTTTTTCGTTGTGATGTATGCAATTTCTTCGGTCAACGAAGGAAAGTACAAGGTTTTGTCCAATTCGCTGATCAACGCGTTCACCAATAAGACGACCGAGGCGGGGGGGCAGCCGATTACCATTTTGCCTGGCGCTCCCATATTGCCACCCAAGCCGGTCACTAAGCCGGATCGCGCAATTGATCAGCCCAAAGTGGATGAAAAAAAAGAGCGACAGAAAGAAGCTATGCGTGATGTTGCTGCAGAGATCATGCAGGCCTTGCAACCCTTGGTGGCACAAGGGCAGGTGCGTCTACTGGAAACCAGTCGCGGGGTGACCATAGAAATTAATGACAGCATTTTGTTCTCGCCTGGGCAGGCAAGCTTGCAAGCAGCCTCCGTCTACGCCTTGCAGATTGTCGCCAGTGTGCTCGCTGATTCTGATTTTCCGATCACAATCGAAGGGCACACCGATAACATTCCGATCTCAACGGCGCAGTTTCCTTCAAACTGGGAATTGTCTGCCGTGAGAGCGACTACGGTGCTACGACTGTTTAATGATGCTGGTGTTGGAGCCGAGCGTCTGACAGCAATTGGTTATGGTGATACGAGGCCGGTGGAGACCAATGTCAGTGCGGAAGGTCGCGCCAGGAATCGCCGTGTCAGTATTTTGATCGATTCGGAAAGACCTGAAACGCCAACCGAGCTGATCAGTAAGCCGCTGGATCAGTAAGACTGTTATCCCTTAGGCCGAGTCAACCAGCCGGCTTCCGCCTTGATTGCTGGCTTGACCATCGCTACCGTAGAGGCCGATTTCTTTTTGGCGATGCGTCAGGACTGCGATGGTTTCCCGAGTTTTATCCAGGTGCATCTGGATGAACTCACCGTTAGTGTGATGAATTTTCCGAGCTTCTCGGGCGAGCTTCAAAATTTCAGGCCAGATTCGGGCCGCATCAGCCTCTTCGGGGTGCGCACCAAGCCACTCGTCCATTGATCCGTTATCGCCTGCCGAGCTTCGCCCGGTCATCTGGAGACGACGTAACTCGATGTCGTTTAGTCGTTCGATTAGCCCAAGTTTTTCCTGGTTAATGCTTCCAAGTTGCTCAACTTGAGCAGCAACTAAAGCTGCTTGCTCCCTTTGCAAGCAATTGAGAAAAAGCATGATGCTTTGCTTCTCATCCTTGAGCAGGAGAAATAATGGAGTCATCAGGCTTTGCGTTGACTATTGACCAAGTCACGGGCGGTTTCGATAAGTCCACTCGCAATGGCCTCTGGGTTGATCCGGAAGCGTCCTTGAGAAATAGCATCCTTGATTTCTTGAATACGCGCCGAATTGACCGGAGGGGTTTCAGTCGCCATCATCTCTGAGGCGACACGACTCAGGCTGACGGCTTCTGAAGGTTGAGCCGACTTTT
Source organism: Azonexus sp. (assembly GCA_034004105.1). Lineage (GTDB taxonomy): Bacteria > Pseudomonadota > Gammaproteobacteria > Burkholderiales > Rhodocyclaceae > Azonexus. The sequence continues at coordinate 8,453 of JAVEXE010000069.1, forward strand.
CGATTGTCTTGCTGGGCAGGGGGTTACTTCGCTGCGCCTGACTCTGGAAGCTCGTTGTGTCGATTTTCATGATCTTACTCGTGTGACTTTATGCGTTACTCGGCTTAACGGCCAAATTCCGCTGAACTTTAACTTAATTGGCTAAAAGAATCGAACCGTCCGCTTGGGCGATACCGCTGATGGTCCTGCCGCTTGGCATTCGTGCTCGAGCAAGTTCTCCCTCCGCTGCATCATTGACTGCTTTTCCGGTGGCTTTTACAGCAAATCCTGTGCCACGCGAAATAACGGGGACCAGCTGCCCCTGAATAATGACCTGAGGAGCTTGCAGTTGATCGCTTCGCAGGGGTTGGCCGGGGCCTATCGAGTTTCGTAGTCGTTTACCTATTGCTTGTTCGATCTGGGTGATTGAGCCAGATGGCAGTTGTGCGAGGTCGCCATTCAGCCAGCTCAGATCGTCTGCTTGTAAGGTGCTGCCGGCCACCAGGGCTCGTCGGGTGACGACATAATCCGCAAAAATCGAGATTCGTACAGGAACCAGAATGTTCCAGTTTCCCCCTTCGATGCAGCGAACACCAATGTGTGTGCGTCCGATGTTGCGTACGCTGCTTGGGGTGTAAGTCTGAAATCGGGCGCAATCGTGCAAACGGGAGAGGTCGAGTGGTCCAGCTTCGACCTCGATACGTCCAGGTTGCGATTGGGCAAGTTCCCTGGCGTGTTGCTCAACACCGGCAAAAATGTCCTGTTTTTCGGCAGCAAAGGCGAGGGGGGAAAGAAAAAAGAGAAGCAAGAATCGAATAAGCATGGCCGGATTGTGCCTTAGCTTGAGGTGAGTTTGAAGATCAATTTCTGGCACGGTGTGTGCTTTGATTGGTTCAAGGTTTATTTGAGGTTTGGTGATGGCAAATATACAAAGTCATGTTGGTGTGTATAGCAAGGCGCTGGATTTGCGTTTGCAGCGGCATCAGGTGCTGGCGTCGAATATTGCTAACGCGGACACGCCTCACTATAAGGCACGCGATTTTGATTTTTCCAATGCGATGGCCAATGCAATGGCTGGTCGTCGCGAAGCTGGCGGATTACGACTTGAGACTACTTCGCCAATGCACATTTCGGGAGGCAGTGGTTCATCTTTCGCGCAACTGCAATATCGGACGGAAACGCAATCTTCTGTCGATGGCAATACGGTGGATATGGACGTCGAGCGTACGCACATTGCGGAAAATGCAATCCAATATCAGATTTTGACGCAGTTGATCAGCGATAAATTCCGGGGTTTGCGTAGTGCCATGGCCGGCACTCAGGGTTAAGCAAGGGGGTATAGAACATGAGCCTTTTTAATGTTTTTCAGGTGTCTTCCAGCGCGATGAGTGCCCAATCCATGCGACTCAATACTGTCGCATCAAATTTGGCTAATGCGGATAGCATTGTGTCTTCCGGCGGGCAACCTTACCGTTCCAAACAAGTTGTTTTCGAGGCAACACCGATGGGGGGGCAGGGTGAAGTCTCCAAGGGCGTGAGGGTACGAGAAATTGTGGAGAGCGCCGCGCCGGCGAGAATGGTTTACGACCCGAAAAATCCCGCCGCAGATGAGAAAGGCTATGTCGCATTCTCGAACGTAAACGTGGTTGAAGAAATGACCAACATGATCTCAGCCTCCCGCTCGTATCAAACGAACGTCGAGGTAATGAATACCGCCAAAAGCCTGATGCTAAGAACGTTGCAGATTGGGCAGGCTCAATAAGTCATAGAGGAGTAGATGATGAGTACGCAAAATGTTGGCGCAGCATCGACCCATCCATTGTTTGATGCGGTCAACGCCAGTAAAACGCAAAAAACCGATGCTTCGGACGATATGCAGAACAAGTTCTTGAATCTGCTGATCACGCAGTTGAAGAATCAGGATCCGCTGAATCCAACGGACGCCAATCAGATGACTGCGCAGTTGTCGCAAATCAGCACGGTCAGCGGTATTGAAAAACTCAATGCGACGATGGATAAGCTGCTGAACAGTTATACCAGTGCCCAGAACATGCAGGCTGCGGCAATGATCGGCAAAACGGTATTTATTGCCGGCAACGAAAT
>JAVEXE010000070.1:0-8619 GCA_034004105.1 Azonexus sp.
CCGACCGCCAGTTTGCCGGTTTTGAGGATGCCGTGATGACCGAAAACCGCCGCTTGAATCTTCAGCGTGTCTTCAACCGCAAAAATGCCGCCCACGCCCTTCAATTCACCCCGGTCACCACACTGCCCACCGGATTCGGCGTAAAACGGCGTGTGATCCAGCACCACGACGCCCAAATCGCCCTCTTCCAGCGAGTCGACCGCAGCACCGTCCTTGTACAGAGCCAGCACCTTGCCGCGCGCTTCCAGCGCGTCGTAACCGTGGAAAGTCGTTTCAGTGCCGCTGTAGTCCAAATTGGTGGCCATCTTGAACTTGCCGGCCGCACGGGCCTGAGCTTTCTGACGCGCCATCGCGGCGTCAAAAGCAGCAGCATCAACCGTCACCTTGCGCTCGCGGCAGATGTCGGCGGTCAGGTCAAGCGGGAAACCGTAGGTGTCGTGCAGCTTGAAGGCCGTTTCGCCGTTGAAAACCGTAATGCCTTTTTCGGCCATCGCGCTCAATTCCGCCTCAAGAATCTCCATGCCGTTCTCGATGGTCGCGAAGAAGCGGTCTTCTTCCTGTTTCAAGGTGGCGGCAATCCTGGCTTGGCTTTCTTTCAATTCCGGGTAAGCCTCGCCCATTTCATTGACCAGATCGGGGACGATCTTGTGGAAGAAGGCGGCGCGGGCACCAAGCTTGTAGCCGTGGCGGATGGCACGGCGGATGATGCGGCGGAGCACGTAGCCACGGCCTTCATTGCCGGGAATGACACCATCGGCGATCAGGAAGGAGCAGGCGCGGATGTGATCGGCCAGCACCTTGAGCGACGGCGAGTTCATGTCGGCGTCGCTGGTTTCGCGGGCAGCGGCGGCGATCAGCGCCTGGAACAGGTCGATCTCATAGTTGGCGTGTACGCCCTGCAGCACGGCGGAAATCCGCTCCAGGCCCATGCCAGTATCCACCGAAGGCTTGGGCAGCGGATGCATGACGCCCTGCTCGTCGCGGTTGAATTGCATGAAAACGTTGTTCCAAATTTCGATGAAACGGTCGCCATCCTCTTCCGGCGATCCCGGAGGACCACCCCAGTGCTTTTCGCCGTGGTCGTAGAAAATCTCGGTGCAGGGGCCACAAGGTCCCGTATCGCCCATCATCCAGAAATTGTCGGACGCGTAGCGGGCACCCTTGTTGTCGCCGATACGCACGATCTTCTCGGCCGGCACACCGACTTCCTTGTGCCAGATGTCGTAGGCTTCGTCGTCCTCGGCGTAGACCGTGACCATCAGCTTGTCTTTCGGCAGGCCATACACCTCGGTGAGCAGTTCCCAGGCGTACTTGATCGCGTCGCGCTTGAAGTAATCGCCGAAGCTGAAGTTGCCGAGCATCTCGAAGAAGGTGTGGTGACGGGCGGTGTAGCCGACGTTTTCCAGGTCGTTATGCTTGCCGCCAGCACGCACGCATTTCTGCGAAGTGGTCGCACGGGTGTAGGGGCGCTTGTCAAAACCGAGGAAGACGTCCTTGAACTGGTTCATCCCGGCATTGGTAAACAACAGCGTCGGGTCGTCGTGCGGGACGAGGGAGCTGGAGGCAACAATCTGGTGCCCTTTGGCAGCAAAGAAGTCGAGGAATTTCTGGCGAATTTCAGCGCTTTTCATGAGTATTCCCTGCCCCTGCGGGCAAAGCCTTGATTAACGAAACCTTGAATTTTAGAAGAAAACAGGCGGCTTCACGCAGACTATCGCGCGACTGAAGACGCCTGTTGAGCAAAAATATCCAACCGATCAGTGAACAAGCCAGAAACGCCCCAGGCCAGCAGCGTTTTTGCCTGCTCAGGATCGTTGACCGTGTAACAGCGCAGGGTGATGTTACGGTCTACCGCTGCCTGAACCTGTTTTTGCGTGACGGCATCGGCATCACAATGAACCCCTTCCGCCCCCAGACTTTGTGCCACCGTCAGCCAATCTTCGGGCAGTGATTCAAACAGGACGGCCCGCGGCAAGGCCGGAGCCGTGGCTTGCACATGTCGCAAAGCCGGCAGGGAAAACGACGACAGCAGGATCGCGGGCAAACCCGCCGCTTGCCAGCGCTGCAGTTCTGCCACAACGGCGGCTGCCGTTGGCAGGTCAAACCCAGCGGCCGGCTTGATCTCGACATTTGCCGCCAGACCCAGTTCAGCGCACAGGGCCAGCGCCTGCTTGAAGGTCGGCAGCGGCTCACCATCGCCCGCATCAAGTTGCGCCAGCACAGCATCGGGCGTTTCAGACATCCAGCCACGTCCGTTGGTCGTGCGTTCCAACGTTTCATCGTGCAGCAGGTACGGCGAGCCATCGGCGCTGAGCATCACATCGAACTCAACTGCCCGAAAACCCATGCGGGCAGCCAACCGCATGCCCGCCAGCGTATTTTCCGGAGCCAGCGTGCCGCCGCCCCGATGCGCAATCCAGCGCGGAAAATCGAGCGATTGACTCAAAATGGTTGCGTCTTTTTCAGTGCTGGCTGGGCACTGAGAATGGAATTACCAACACTGACCGCCGTATCCAAGCCAAGCTTGGCTGGCTTACGATCAAGCCAGACGTCTTCCAGTTCCTGACTGGCGATGATCCGGGCACGGTCGATATTACTGACCCGCGGCCCCATCGGCTGCGCCTTGCCTTGCAGCGAAGCATACGCGGCATCCAGCGCCTGCCGCCCATCCTGCAACAAGCGGCTGAGCGCCGCCAAGCGAGCAGCTTCTGTTAACGGTAAACCGCCGTGGCTACGGACCAGCTCGATCTGGATTTCGGGTGAAAGCAGGAAATTGACAAAGCGTGCAGCAGCGCGGTACTCCGCCGCCGGCTTGCCCGCACCCACCCAGAGTGCCGGTCCATCTGCCAGTGCCGGACGGCGACCACCATAGACATCATCATGGTATGGCAGGGGAGCCACCCCCAGCTCTACCCCCCGCGCATCCTGGAAATCCGCGTATTCGCGTGAATCGGTGGTCAGCATGGCGCACTCGCCATTACGGAAACGCTGACTGGCTTCGTTGGCATGGCCGAACTGCCGGAAATATAACGCCTTGCTCCAGGTTGCCATCATGGCCACATGCTTGACCTGCGGAAATCCGTTGAATTTCAAACTTCCACTGGCGTCACTGGCCGGCAATCCGGAAACCGCGCTGACGTTGTCAATATGAACCCAGACCGGCCAGGAAGAGGTGTAAGGACAATCAAAGCCAGCCGACTGCAAACGATCAAGATATCCCTGCATTTCAAACCAGGTTTTGGGTGGCGCCTCCGGGTCCAGCCCCGCCTGCCGCAATGCATTTTTGTTGTAAAACAACACCGGGGTCGAGTAAAGCACCGGAAGCGCAACGAGACGCCCCTTGGCATCGGTGACACCGGGCTTGAGAATTTCTGACAAACTAAGCTTCAAGGGCTGTCCGGCGCGCGCCATCATCGAATGCAAGGGAACGAAATCCTTGGGCTGACTGAGTGTGTCACTCATCTGATAGCGGCTGATCAGATTCAATGTCGCCGGTTTATCGCCTTGGGCAAGGCGGACCAATTGGACCTTCTGCCCGGTTTCCTGCTCAAAGCGCTCGACCACGGCCTGAAGGCGTAACTCGTTGGCCTCGTCAAGATTGTGCGCCAGCGTAGGAATCGCAGGTGCCACCTTCGCGCCACCTTTGACTGCTTTCTGCGCCTGGGCAGGAAAAGTCACAGCCATGGACAAGGCAAGGAAAAGAGCCGTGGACAATCGACGGGAGGAACAACGCATGGCACACCTGAACGAGACAATGATTGCGCATTATAGCGACAGCGCAGCAGGTGGCTTTCGACAGAATCGTGACAGTTATGCGAGAATCAGGCACATGATCAAGAATCCCATTTTCCTCGCCTTGGTTTTGTTCAGCCTGCTCAACCTCACGGGTTGCGATGGCCTGACGGAAAAGCTGGGCGTCGAAACCCCCGCCTCGAAAGCTGCCAAAACTGACGCTGAAGGTCGTGCTGTCGGCGGCGGTTGCCGCCACTCTGGCCGTGCTATCGAGGATTGTTACTCGATCTATAGCTGGCTACCGAAGTCCAGCGTGTATTCCGGTTGGCGTGACATGGATGAATACATGCGGGAAAACCAGCTGGAAACCATCACCCCGCAACTTCCTCCGCCTGAGCCGCCCAAATCTCGCACCAAGAAGCCCGCACCCGCCGCACCTGCTGCCGAGCCAACGGAAGAGACAACGCCCGCAAGTACACCGGAAGAAAAAGACAAACCCGCGCAGTAACCTTCAGGATGTGAGCCTGCCATGAACAAGCTTCCCAATTTTTTAAACGGCATTCGCGGCAAGCTGATCTCGATTTTCGTCCTGATCAAGGTCTTACCTCTGGTGCTTCTGGCCTGGTTTGCCTGGCATACGGCACAGCAACTCGGCGACGATGTGTCCAGCAAGGCAGGCAGCATTGCCGATACCTCGCTGCAGACCATTCAGGAAATTGGCAAGACTGTCACGGAAGACTCGATCCGTGCGCTGGATGAGCGTTCCCGTCAGGCAATCGAAACCTTGACGACAGACACTGCGCGACGGATTGCCGATTTTCTCTACGCCCGCGATGCGGATATTCTGCAGGCCGCCGACATTGAGCCCAGTGCTGCGGCGTTTCAGCGCTTTCTTGCCCTACGCCAGCGCAGCCTCTATCAGCATGGCCCGTGGAAACTCGCGCCGGATGGAAAATCCTGGGAGCCCGTTGAAAATATCGCCCGCGAAGCCAAGGTCACCCGACCCATTCTCCCTGATAACGCCAAAGAGTTTCATGTTCGCCCACCTGAATATCTGGGCGAAGAGGAAAAGAGGCCGCTATTTGTTGAAATGACCTATGTCGATCTTCAAGGGAATGAAAAGATCAAGGTCACCACAGGCAATCTGACTGAAAAATCGCTGAAAAATGTTGTCGACCGTAAAAACACCTTCGTCAAGGCAGAAACCTACTTCAACGAACTGAAAAAACTCAAGCCGGGAGAAATCTACGTTTCCGATGTGATTGGGGCCTATGTCCCGACTGACCTGATCGGCCCCTACCTGCCAGAGCGCCTGGAAAAAATCGGGGTGCCTTTCGCGCCGGAAAAATCCGCTTATGCCGGCACCGAAAACCCGGTCGGCAAACGCTTTCGTGGCATCGTTCGCTGGGCCACGCCTGTCGTACGGAGTGGCAAGATCACAGGCTATGTCACCCTGGCCCTCGATCATGACCATATCCGCCAGTTCTCGGATCGCCTGATGCCGACCGAAGAACGTTACACCCCGATCATCGACGCCATCAAAGGCAACTATGCCTTCATCTGGGATTACAAAAGCCGCTCCATATCCCACCCGCGCGATTACATGATTGTCGGCTACAACCCGGAAACCGGTCACCCGGAAACTCCGTGGCTGGATACCGAGTTGTACGCAGAATGGCAGGCCAGTGGCAAACCCTCGCATGAGTTTCTCGCTGAAATTGCCCCTTTCCGGGATCAACGGCTGACGCGCAAACCCGCACCGGAACTGGTCAAAGCCAAGAAGCTTGGCCTGGACTGTCGCTATCTGAATTTTTCACCCCAATGTGATGGCTGGAACGCCCTGACCGAACACGGCGGCTCCGGCTCTTTCGTCATCTTTTTCTCCGGCCTCTGGAAATTGACCACCGCAGCCGCCATCCCCTATTACACCGGTCAATATGGTAAAACCCCGCAAGGTTTCGGCTTCGTCACCATCGGCGCCAATGTCGATGATTTCCACAAGGCAGCCACCGAAACTGCGGCCAAGATCAACACGCTGATCGATGAAAAAGACAAGCAATTCAAGGCTCAGCGTAGTGACCTGCTCGAAGGCATCGAAAGCAGCCTGACCAGCACCGCGATTGGCCTGTGGGGGTCAACCCTGCTAATGGTCGTGGTGGTCATTTTCATCGCCATCTGGATGGCCAATTTCCTGACGACCCGCATCACCTCGATGATTGCCGGCATTCGCGCCTTCCGTGATGGCAACCTGAGCCATCGCCTCAACGCCAGTGCCAACGACGAAATGGGCGAACTGGCACGCTCCTTCAACGGCATGGCCGATTCGGTTGAAGAATCGTTCAAACGTATCGACGAGGCCAGGCAGAAAGCCGAAGAAGCCAGCCGGGCAAAATCCGCATTCCTGGCCACCATGTCGCACGAACTGCGCACGCCACTCAATGGCATTCTCGGCTTTGCCGATCTGCTGAAAAACGATCTCGCGGACCCTGAACATCAGGAGTACGCAAAAATCATTCACGGCAGCGGCGAACATCTGCTGACCCTGGTCAGCGAAATTCTCGATCTCGCCAAAATTGAAGCGGGTCAAATGCAGTTCCAGTTTGGCAAGGTACCGCTAGCCGGCTTCCTGGAAAACTGCCTAGTCAGTTATCGCGGCGCCGCCGAGCAGAAGAAACTGCAACTTCAGCTTGAATTCGGTGAGAACCTGCCCGACACGATCTCGACTGACCCAACCCGGCTGCGTCAGATCCTGAACAATCTGCTCAACAACGCCGTGAAATTTACCGAGCAGGGCAGCATCACCCTGGCGGCAGAACGACGTGATCATCGTGTCGCGCTCTCGGTGCGCGATACCGGCCCGGGAATTCCTGCCGAGTTTCACGAGGCTGTGTTCGAAAAATTCAAGCAACTCGACAACTTCCTGACGCGTGAGCACGGCGGAACCGGCCTGGGGCTGGCTTTGGTCAAGCAGCTCACTGAGCACATGGGTGGTGAGATCCTGCTTGAATCCAGCCCAGGGCAGGGTTCATGCTTCACGATTCTCCTACCGCTTAAGGACAATGATGACTGAACGCCAGGCGATGGTCGTAGACGACCATCCAACCAACCGCTTGATCGCCATGGCACTCCTTCGCAAAGCGGGGTGGCAGGTACAGGAGGCTGATTCGGGTGAGGCCGCCCTGAAACTTGCGCAAAACACGACTTTCGAGCTGATCTTGCTCGACATCAGCATGCCCGGCTTGTCTGGCGAGGAGACCTGCGAGCGTTTGCGCCAGTTGCCCAATGCCGGTCCCGCACGCATCATCGCCTACACCGCCCATGCGTTCGAGGAAGAACGCACCCGCTTCCTTGCCCATGGCTTCGACGACATTCTGGTGAAGCCCATCAACCGGGAACGGCTGCAGGAAATCTTAGCGAGATAAATTCCCCCCGATGCTCCGCCGTCTTCACGCGTATAATCCGACCCATGTCTGAAATCAATACCTTGGCTGACGCATCGCTCAGCCCGAATAGCGGCGACGTAACGCCTGAAATCACCTTCTCCGATCTTGGTCTGGCCCCGGAATTGCTGCGTGCCGTTCAGGAAGAAGGCTATACCCGACCCACCCCAATCCAGGCGCAGGCCATTCCGCTGGTGATCAGCGGCAAGGACATCATGGGCGGTGCCCAGACGGGCACCGGCAAAACAGCAGCGTTCACCCTGCCGATCCTGCAGCGCATCCTGCCTTTTGCCAGTTCCAGCCCATCCCCTGCCAAGCACCCGGTACGTGCCTTGATCCTGGCTCCGACCCGCGAACTTGCCCTGCAGGTTTTTGAGTCGGTGAAGGCTTACAGCAAATACACCCCTTTACGCGCCATGTGCGCCTTTGGCGGGGTGGATATCAAGCCGCAAATTGCCGAATTGAAAAAGGGTGTCGAGATTCTTGTCGCCACGCCCGGTCGACTGCTTGATCACATCGAAAACAAGAGCGTCAGCTTCAATTCCGTTCAAGCATTGGTGCTTGATGAAGCCGACCGAATGCTCGACATGGGTTTCATTCCTGACGTCACCCGCATCCTCAACATGTTGCCGCAGCAGCGGCAGAGCCTTTTATTCTCGGCCACCTTTTCGGAAGAGATCAAAAAGCTCGCTGACACAATGTTGACCGCACCTGTTCTGGTAGAGGTCGCTCGCCGCAATCAGGTATCCGATACCATCACCCACCGAGTACACCCAGTCTCGGAATGGGGTAAGCGTGGATTGTTGATCAAACTCCTGCAATCCGGCGAAATCCGCCAGTGCATCGTTTTCATGCGGACCAAGCAAGGCTGCTCCCGTCTGACCCGCGAACTGCAGCGCGCTGGCATCCATGCGGATGCCATCCATGGCGACAAAAGTCAGCTCGACCGCATCAAGGCGCTGGACGCGTTCAAGGCCGGCGAAACCCACGCCCTGATTGCCACCGACGTCGCCGCCCGCGGCCTGGATGTCGACGACCTGCCCTACGTCATCAATTACGAATTGCCACACACCCCGGAAGACTACGTCCATCGCATCGGACGCACCGGTCGTGCCGGCAAACAGGGTAATGCCATTTCCCTCGTCAGCGCCCACGAAGTCGGCTATTTGGTCGACATAGAGAAGCTGATCAAACGCCCGATTGAACAAATCCACGTCAATGGCTTTGACCCGGAACCCGAGTATGAATACCCACCGGGCAACAAGAAAAAATTCACCCCGCCCCCTCGCGCCCCTCTGGCCCAACGGCCGGAACGCCACGAACGTCAGGACCGCCGGCCTGCGCGTCGCAATCCCATGATTGCGGCGGATGGGTTCGACTTCAGCAAGCCCTATGTCGAAAAACCCAACGCGGATCTGGGCGCTTCGTCTGCGAGCAAGGTCGTGGC
>JAVEXE010000070.1:8719-10532 GCA_034004105.1 Azonexus sp.
ACATCCGGCTGCATCAGCAGCATCACAGCCGTGCTATGCGGCTCCTTTTCATTCATGAAGCGGGATGCCTTGATCAAGGTATGCGCTTCAAGCATGCTGTTTTTGAGCATGCCCTGAGGACTTTCTTCAGCAGGAAAAAAAGCATCCAGATTGGTTCTGGCAGTATGCAATACCTGCTCGGCAGCCAAGGCGCCGCCGGTATGCCCGCCCATGCCATCCGCCACAACAGCAATTGCCATTCCCTTGAAGCGCGGATGCGCAAGAATGGCGACACGATCCTGCTGTTCCTTGCGGTCCCCCTGGTGGGTTGCGGCACACGCATCAACGGTCAACGGCACGAGCATTCTCCTTGGTGTTGGTACTCAGACGGCGGCAAGCTGGCCGTAACGCTCCAATACAATATCAGCAAACTCAGGTAGTGTATCTTCACAAAGTCCCAACTCCGGCAGTACGGTTGGCTGATGTTCGCCCCAGGCAGGATTGGGCAAACGCTGGTCACGCGCGTGAAACTCAACGGCCAGTTGCAGGATGGCAACCATGCTTCGCGCTGCATGCTCCTCAAGTTCGCCCAGTGCGTGTTGAAAGCGGATTGCCTCGCAAATGAAATCAGGCAGACACCAATGGCGCGCAATCAGATAACCGACCACCGCATGGTCGGTGTTGAACTTGCGGTCTTCCTCACGCCAATCCACCCAACGACCAGGAATTCCCAAACGCATTTCGTGGCAATAAGTCGGAAAACGTTGCAACAATAGCGGAACACCGCAGGCATGAAAAATACCCGCAAGATAGGCCTGATCGGGAAAAATATTGCAGACTGCAACCCGCTCCTCGGCGATCAGCATGGCCAGCTGACCCACTGCTTGCGAACGCGCCCAGAAAGCCTCATACATGGCTCTATCCTTACGCACCGCGCCCGCCTGGATGAGCGATATCGCCTGCACCAGATTGTAAGTTTGCTGTACGCCAACGGCGTGCAGAATCTGCTCGATTGAGGTAAAGGGGTGATGCTGACGATAGGCCGCATTACCCACCACCTTGAACAACATGGCGCTCAGCCCCGGATCCTGCTGTATGGTTCGGGCCAGCAGACGAACGTCAAGCTCCTGACGTTTCATTAACTGCCGGAATTCGTCCAGCACCCGGGGTTGCGGAGGAATTTTTATCCCTCCCTCCAACACACGGCGAATTCGTGCGGCATCGTCGGTACCGAGTGAGCGGGTAATATCAAGTACCGAATTTCCGGTGTTCATGGCAAGGCCTCGTCAATCAATTCAATCCAGTGGCGGACGGGCATCACCGCCCCCGCCTGTAAATGGGTCAAACAGCCAATATTCGCCGTTGCGATCATGGCGGGCGACCCGGCATTTAGCGCGGTCAACTTGTTTGCCCGCAGTTTTTCCGCCAGTTCCGGCTGCAATAGCGAATACGTACCGGCAGAACCGCAGCACAGATGACCATCGGCCACGGCGGTAAGCTGATACCCCGCTGCACCCAGCAGGGATTCCACGACACCGCGGATTTTCAAGCCATGCTGCAAGGTGCAGGGCGCATGAAAAGCCACTTTTCCGCGCTGCCTGCTTGGCTGCAAACCTTCTGGCAGCATACCTTTTTGCAGCAAACTTTCGAGTTGTCCGGCTTCAGCCGCCAGCACCTCGGACGGATCACGACACAGGGCGCTAATTCTGGCCGCTTTTTCGGCGTAGACCGCATCATCGGCCAGCACATGGCCGTAATCCCGAACCTGAACACCACACCCCGAAGCCGTCACGACAATGGCCTCGATACCCGCCCCATCGCCACCCTCAACATG
>JAVEXE010000071.1:0-10508 GCA_034004105.1 Azonexus sp.
ACCGCCCGTTCTTCAAAACGCTCCTGCGTTCCATAACGCTGCAACAATTCAAGCAACAAACGCCAACTGGGCTCGTGCTCCGGCGCGCCCACTTCAAGACGCCCATCCAGGCGCTGAAGAAAGGCATCGATACCCACCAGTGAGACCACTTTCCCTCGCCGCCGAGCGGACTGAAGAAGTTCGGCGATCTGGCCTGCCAGCGAGTCATCACAGCCCATCCAGCGAGAGCAGTCCAGATTCAAATCCCCCGGCTTGGCCAGCCCGTCTCGAATCTCCCGGATCAACCGCGTATCATCCGCCGTCAATATACCCGAAAGGACAATGGAGCCACCACGAGCCGCCGCCTTCTTCTTTGGCTGCTCATCCCGCCAACTCGGCGGTGACATTTCACAGACACGGGCGAACTCCAGGCAGAGTCGGTCAAATCCTGCACGATCCCCCTGAATTTGCAATAAGTCGAATAGCAACAACCACAGTTTTTTCCCCTCAGCAGGGGAATATGCGGGGATCAGCTTCTCCAACAAAACCCGTGCCGCGGAATCGCGCCCGTCGGCATACATAATGACGACTTGTTCGACATCCGCCTGAACCGGGTCCGCATCCGCATCCGCATTCATCACGACCGACTCGGTCAAAGTCAGATCGTCGTCCAGGTCGAAATCGGCCCCCGCCTCCCCCGAAACTACAGGAGCGGCAGTCGGGGGTTTTTGCGGAGGCAAACTTTCCGTCCGCGGAGCCGGTTTAGGTGGGACGCGGGTCGCTACCGGACTGGACGCTCCTGCGGGAGTCGCCACGGCAGCAGCCTGCGCCGCCCCCCGAAGCTGGGCCACAATTTGCGCTGACGGCGCAGGCTTGCTGCTGACGGGAGTTGATTCAACCGCACGGCGAGGCGCCACCGCCGGGGCAGGCTTCACCACCGGCGGCGATGACGTTGACCTATTACCCCCTACAGGAGGCGAAACACCGACAGACACGCCCCCCCCTGACTTTGCCGATTGTCTTGGTTCATTTGCCAAGGCCGCTTGAGCCGCGGCGGCAAACCGAGGGACCACAGGGGGTGTTTGCCCACTACTACGCTTATCGACCGACACATTGGAGGAGGGCGACTTAGCCGCAGGGGAAGGCGCTTGCGGGCGGGGCGGTTCACTGCGCAACGCCTGTGCCTCGGGCACTTTTGGCTCCGGCACAGGCTTTTGCTCAGCTTGTTTTTTGAAGAAGGAAAAAACCATGAACGCTCCACAATCACACCATGACTTTTAGCATAGTCTGATGTTCAAGCGCAATGGCTGTGAGCGTAAACCCGCTCAATCCAGCTGGATCAGCAGACCTTTCAAATACTCGCCCTCGGGGAAATTGAGCGCCACAGGGTGGTCCGCCGCACCGGACAGACGCCCCACTATTCTTGCCATTCGCCCGGCATCATGCGCCGCACCGGCAACGATCTTCTGAAAAAACTCCAGCCCAATACCGCCTGAGCAGGAATACGTCATCAACATCCCTCCGGGCCGCAAAAGGCGACAACCCAAGACATTGATATCCTTGTACGCACGTGCCGCCCGTTCAGCGTGAGCTGCCGAAGGGGCAAACTTGGGCGGATCAAGAACAATCAAATCAAACGTCTTGCCGGCCTTGCGAAAATCACGGAGCGCCTGAAAAACATCAGCCTCAAGCCATTGCGCCCGCTCCATCGGCAGTTGGGGATTCAGTGCCAGATTGGCCTGCGCTTGTGCCAAAGCAGGCCAGGAGGAATCAATGGACAGCACATGCCTCGCACCACCAGCCAGCGCTTGCAGGCTGAACCCACCCGTGTAGCAAAAACAGTTGAGAATTTCCTTGTCTTTCGCCAATTCCCCGAGCCAACGACGGTTGTCGCGCTGGTCAAGGTAAAACCCGGTTTTGTGCCCCGACGCGTAGTCGACCGCAAGACGCACCCCGTTCTCTTCGATCACCAGCGGCGCTTCCGACGCCTCACCGTAGACCCAGCCCGTAGTTGGCGCCAAGCCTTCCAAACCACGCACATCCGAATCTGAACGCTCATAGACACGGGCACAGCCGGTCGCCTTGACCAAGGCATTCACAATCGCCTGCCGCCATTTATCAGCACCCGCCGAGGTGAGCTGGATAACCACCGTATCACCGTACTGATCGGCAATCACCCCTGGCAAACCATCGGATTCTGCGTGAATCAGTCGTAACCCCTGCTGCCCACGCAACGAGGGCAAACCCTGACGGCAAGCCACCGCTGCGGCAACCCGTCGCTTGAAAAAGGCATCATCAATGGACTCGTCGGGATCAAAAGTCCAAAAACGGGCGCGAATCTGGGATTGCGGGCTATAGGCCGCCCTTCCCAAGGGACGCAAATTGTCGGCAAGCACTTCTACCGTATCCCCAGGACGGGCCCGCCCTTCGAGACGCCCCACAGAGCCCGCAAAAAGCCAAGGATGGTGGAGTTTGAAAGCAGAACGTTCCTTGCCCGGCAAAAGTATCAATTGCGCCATGGCGCTCCCTCAATAGCAATCAGACAAATGCAAGAAGCCCCGGTTACCTTGCGATAACCGGGGCTACGAATCATGGGATCGCGCTTAGTTGCCCAGCGGCTTGCGATTGCGCTGATGGCACTCGACCGCGTACATGGTCTTGAGCGCCGTCTTGCCGTCGTTCTTGAACAGACGCTTGACGGACTTGGAAACGCAGCGGCGCTCCAGAATATTGCGGCGGGTACGATTGATGGCCATGGGTAACTCCGGAATTCGGCTAAATTGGAAAAACGACGATTATGGCGCTTGAACGACAGAAGGTCAATTACCCCTTGATTTTTCGTCAAATTACGCGGTCGACCGCAAGAAATCAGCGTTTTGCCCGCGGATGGGCGCGGTCATAAACACCGGCCACATGCTGGAAATCGAGATGGGTATACACTTGTGTTGACGCGATACTGCCATGCCCCAGCATTTCCTGTACCGCCCGCAGATCGCCCGAAGATTGCAGCACATGCGAAGCAAAGGAATGGCGCAGCATATGCGGGTGAACGTGCTTGCCCATGCCCAAGGCCTGGGCCCGCAACGCAAGACAGCGCTGAATGCTACGCGCCCCGATACGACGCCCTCGCTGGTTAACAAACAGCGCGGGCTCATCCGGTTTCGCCACTTCATGCCGGTATTGCGCCCAAGCCGTCAAAGCTGCTCGCGCAGCCTGACCCACCGGCACAATGCGGGTCTTGGCACGCTTACCGAGCACCCGCACCTCCCCTTCACTTAGAATGCCGGACAAATCCGCCAGATTGAGCGCCATCAGCTCTGCCAGCCGCAGACCGGATGAATAAAACAATTCGCACATTGCCGTATCGCGCATTTCCAGCACTGGCGAACCAACGCCCGGGGGATTCATCAAGCCCGCTGCTTCATCAACCGACAAGGCCTTGGGCAGTCGCTTGGCCGCTTTGGGGGCACGGATACCTGAGCATGGATTGGCTGAAACCAGCCCACGCCCCCCCAGCCATTCAAAAAAACCCCGCCAGGCCGACAATACCCGGGCGAGTGAGCGTGGCGACAAACCACCCCCGTGCAGAGCGGCGATGAAACGCCGGATATGCAATCCCTGCAGTTGCTGCAACGGCAAGGCGTTTGCTGAATGCAGCAATTTTTCAATATCGCGCCGATACGCTGACAGGGTATGCGGCGACAACCGGCGCTGTTCTGTCAAAGCGGCAAGATATTCCGCCATCGCCCCTTGTGGCGTCATATGGCGTTACAGCGCGCTCTTGGTCACCCGCGCCAGGGCAGCGGAGACCATTTCTCCCATTCGCTCCAGGTACAGGGTACCCATATCCGGATAAAAACGCTGATTCTCCTCGCTACCCAAGGCCACCATACCAATCGTGCCACCACCATTGCGCAGCGCTATCAGGGCCTGCGAGCGAATATGCGGCGCGACCTCACCAAACCAGGAGGCAGTACCAAATCCTGCGGTCGACCCGCAATACGGACGAGAAAGCGTTTCGGCAAAAACCTGCAGTTCCTCACTCACCGCCGCAAACTCCGGCAGATCGTCGATGCCTTCCGGCTTGTCCCACAAACGCAAGGCCACATGTGGCACGGAGAAATCATCGCGCAAATGAAAGTTCAGAAGATGAATCACGGCCTGAAAGGTTTCTGCCGCAATCAACGCCACAGCCAGCCGATGCACCTTCTCACTGATCTGATCATTTTCCTCACCAAAGGCAATCAGTTCCGCCAGCTTGTTTTCCGCCGCTCGGTTCTTTTCCCGCAGGGTAAGCATCTGCCTTTCAGCCAGGGAAACCGCCCGGCCACCATGGGGATGAGGCACAAAGATTTGCGCCATCAGATCAGCATATTGCTCGAAAAACCCGGGATTATTCTTCAGATAATCGGCAATCTCGTCAGGAAACATGGCACTCATAATTCAATCTCTCCGTTGAATACGGTCACGGCCGGACCCGTCATTCGCACAGGGCGACCATCGCCCCCCCAGGCGATATTCAAATCGCCACCGCGGGTCGTCACCCGCACAGGGGACTCCAGCAATCCGCGACGAATCCCGGCAACAACCGCAGCACAAGCGCCGGTACCACAGGCCATGGTCTCCCCTGAACCACGTTCATAGACCCGCAGCCGGATCGCGTGCTTGTTGACCACCTGCATGAAACCCGCGTTTACGCGTTGCGGAAAGCGCGTATGCGATTCAATCAGCGGCCCCTGCGCAGCCACCGGTGCCGAATCAACACACGCCACGACCTGCACCGCATGCGGATTACCCATTGAAACCACGCTGATTTCCAGCGTCTCGTCCGCCACATCAAGGTAATGAACAATCACATCTTCGTCGTGCAAAAACGGAATTTCACGCGGCAAAAAACGAGGAATTCCCATGTCGACCGTAACATTGCCATCACCTTCAAGACGCGGGGTAATAATTCCTTTCATGGTTTCAACGCGGATTTCGCGTTGTTCAGTCAAGCCCTGCTCATGCACGAAACGGACAAAACAACGCGCACCATTACCGCATTGCTCAACTTCACCCCCGTCGGCATTAAAAATGCGGTACCGAAAATCAACTCCCGCCTGCGTTGGTTTTTCAACAACCAGAATCTGGTCGCAACCGACACCAAAGTGCCGGTCGGCCAGATAACGCAGCTGTTCTGGCATCAGGGAAAACTGCTGTCGCACACCATCCAGGACAACAAAATCATTGCCCAGACCATGCATCTTCGAGAATTTGAGCTTCACAAACTGCCCCGCTGTTAAGTTGAGAAAAAGGATAGCAGAGACAGTAAGTTATCTCAAATTGCTAAAGCTTTTTCTCCATCACGAAATCATCCATGACGTAACCACTGCCAATATCATCGACGGTCGAAGTACGGACTTCAAAACCATATTTTTTATAAGAGTTGATGGCTTTTTCGTTGCGCTTATTAACCTGGAGAATCACACAGGGATAGCCCAGCTTTTTGGCCCTTTCGGCAACGTGACCAATCAACTGCCCCCCCACACCTCGACGCTGCACATCGGGATGGATATACAACTTGTCGAGTTTGAACTCCCCCCGATAAATCTCGCTGAAAGCAAAACCGACGCGACGTCCTTCGTGGAAAGCCTGATCCAGCCACTTGTCCGCATCCTCAAGGTCATCATAAAGGCGTTCGTGACCATAGCGCTGTTCAAGCATGAAATCGATTTGTTCCTGGGTGATGATTCCCGGGTAGGTTGCTTGCCAGATTTCTCTGGCCAAGGCAGAAATCGCAGGCACATCTGGCGGGGTGACCGGGCGGATTTCAATTGTCAGGCTACTCATTTTTTTGGACCCATCCTTGTTGTCTGGCCGGAATTCAGTTGCTCAGCGGGCCCGGCCTTGCCCTGCTGGCGTCATATCATAGCCCATCGACACAATCATGCGGGCGGTCGCGGTGCCCCACGTGGGATTTTGTAGCGATTGTAGCCCCACAAATACTGGACCGGGCACTGACGAATCACCGTCTCGATTTCTCGATTGATCTGTGCAGCACGTTGTACCGTATCACCGCTCAATTCTCGGCTCAAGACCTGAAAATGGATCCGGTAGCCCTGCCCGCCCGGCAATCGCTCTCCCCAAGTCAACAGCACGGCAGCCCCGGTCTCCGTCAAACGTGCCGCCAGCGTCATCGTATATGCCGGGCGCCCGAAAAAATCCAGCCAAACACCTTCACCATTTTTCGGTGCCTGATCTGGCAACATCCCTACCATCTGGCCCTTCTTGAGCGCCTTGATCAAGGCGCGAACACCAGACAGATCCGCCGGAGCGAGGTGCAGGCGCTCACGCTTACGTCCCAATTGGATCAACGTACGCATTGCCGCTCGCTTCGGCTCACGGTACAAAACCGTAATGTCGCCCAGTGACGAAAGATACTGCGCCGTAATTTCAAAGCACCCCAGATGTGGCGTCAGAAAGACAACCCCCTTTTTTTCAGCCAACGCCGCATCCAAGTACTCACGCCCGCAAACCTCAAGCACCTGTGCATTCGCTTCCTCCAGCGAGCGCATCCAGATCCGCGAAAGTTCCAGCATCTGTTTACCCGCCTCGCCAGCTGCCGGCAAACGCAACGCCGACGGTAACCCAGCCTGCGTCAGGTTCTCCCGCAAATGCCGGCGATAACTGGGTGACAACCAATAAGCCAGATAGCCGGCAACCGCCCCCAGCCAATGAACCAGAGAAAGCGGCAAACGTGAAAGCAGGCGAAACAGGAAAACCATGCGACCCCGGGGGTTGAAAGATAACGGCAAAGGCCTATCATTATGGGATCGCCGAGTTAAACAGACAACTTGCGGGGCGATTCAGAAAATCCGCTAAAGCGTCGCCTGCTCGTGGTCCGAAGCCGGTAACGCCGGATCAAAGGACCACTGGAGCCACCCATGAGTGACTATCTTTTCACCTCGGAATCCGTATCGGAAGGCCACCCCGACAAGGTTTCCGATCAGATCTCCGATGCCATTCTCGATGCCATCCTGGCACAGGACAAACATTCCCGTGTTGCCGCTGAAACCCTGTGCAATACCGGCTTGGTCGTCTTGGCAGGTGAAATCACCACGCACGCCAACGTCGATTACATCCAGATTGCCCGCGACACGATCAAACGTATCGGCTACGACAATACCGAGTATGGAATCGACTACAAGGGCTGCGCCGTCCTCGTTGCTTACGACAAGCAAAGCCCGGACATTGCCCAAGGCGTCGACAAGGCTTACGACGACAATTTGAACCAAGGCGCGGGCGACCAGGGCCTGATGTTTGGTTACGCTTGCGATGAAACGCCGTCGCTGATGCCGCTGCCGATCTACCTCTCGCACCGTCTGGTTGAACGCCAAGCCATGCTGCGCAAGGATGGCCGCCTGCCGTGGGCTCGCCCCGATGCAAAATCTCAAGTCACCATCCGCTACGTTGACGGCAAGCCACACTCGATCGATACGGTTGTTTTGTCTACTCAGCATTCTCCGGACATCAGCCTGGAGGATCTGCGCGAAGCAACCATCGAACAAATCATCAAGCCGGTACTGCCGAAGGAACTGATCAAGGGCGACATCAAGTATCTGGTCAACCCGACCGGGCGCTTTGTCATCGGCGGACCGCAGGGTGACTGCGGCCTGACCGGACGCAAGATCATCGTCGACACTTACGGCGGGGCCGCCCCGCACGGTGGCGGTGCTTTTTCCGGCAAAGATCCGTCCAAAGTCGACCGTTCCGCGGCCTACGCCACCCGCTACGTGGCCAAAAACATCGTTGCCGCCGGCCTGGCCTCACGCTGCCTGGTGCAGGTTTCCTACGCCATCGGCGTCGCCGAACCGACTTCGATCATGGTTGAAACCTATGGTACCGGCAAGGTGAGCAACGAAACCCTGACCGCTCTGGTACGCAAGCACTTCGACTTGCGTCCGAAAGGCATCGTCAACATGCTCGACCTGCTGCGGCCCATTTACCAGAAGACTGCTGCCTACGGCCACTTCGGCCGCGATGAACCGGAATTCTCCTGGGAAGCCGTTGACCGCGCCAACCTGTTGAAAAGCGATGCCGGCCTGTAAAAAAGCCATCTAAAGCAGTGGACGAAAGGGAGGCCTGCAAGCCTCCCTTTTTCGTTAGAATCTGACGCCATGTTGAAAAAAATCCCCACCGAAAAACTGCGCCTTGGCATGCACCTGCAAGCTTTCTGCGGCGCATGGCTCGACCACCCGTTCTGGCGCACCAAATTTGTCCTCGAAGACCCTGCAGACCTGAAACTTATCCAGGAAAGCAGCATCGGGCAGGTATGGATCGATACAGCACTCGGTGATGACCTCGACGACGACAAGGAGGAGGGTTACGAATTTGAAACAGCCAGCAATATTCCGGTCGTTCAAATCGCCGCTCCCGTGGAAAAATCCACCTTCAACGATGAACTGAAACGCGCTTCTCGCATCGTGGCGAAGGGTAAGGAAGCTGTAGTTTCGATGTTTCAGGAAGCAAGAATGGGCAAGGCCATCGAAGCAGAAGCCGCGGCCCCGCTAGTCGAAGAAATATCCAATTCGGTTTTACGCAATCCTGGAGCATTAATTAGCCTGGCACGACTGAAAACCGCCGACGACTACACCTACATGCATTCGGTCGCAGTGTGTGCCCTGATGATTGCACTGGCACGGCAACTCAAACTGGATGAGGATAAAACTCGCGCTGCCGGCATGGCAGGTCTTCTGCACGACCTGGGCAAGGCAATGATTCCCCTGGAAGTCCTTAACAAGCCGGGAAAACTGTCGGATACGGAATTTGCCTTGGTCAAAACACACCCTGAAGCAGGCCACAAACTACTTCTCGCGGGTCACGGCGTCTGTGACGTGACCCTTGATGTCTGCCTGCATCACCACGAAAAGCTTGATGGCACCGGCTACCCAAAACGACTTTCAGGAGAAAAAATCAGCCTTTTCGCAAAAATGGGGGCTGTCTGCGATGTTTATGATGCAATCACATCCAATCGCCCTTACAAAAACGGCTGGGACCCTGCCGATTCGATCAAACGGATGGCTGAGTGGAAAGGTCATTTTGACCCGGTGGTTTTTCAGGCTTTCGTGAAAAGCCTCGGCATTTATCCTGTCGGGTCACTGGTTCGCCTCGAATCCGGCAAACTGGGCGTCGTTGTCGAGCAAGGCGAGAAATCCTTGCTCACACCAAAGATCAAGGTTTTCTTCTCCACGCGCTCGCAAGCCTACCTCCCCCCGGAGACAATCGACTTGGCCAGAAGCCGGGAAAAAATTGCTGGACGGGAAGATGGACAAAAATGGGGTATTCATGACACGAGTCGCTACTGGACAGAGTGACCACCCCCAAAAAAATATGCATTAGAAATCAAGTTTCCTGTTCCATAATAATTTAAACAGGATATATAATGCCCATGTTCTTTTACGCATGGATGCAAGATCATGGGCAGAAAATACAAAGGCTCCGGAACCAATCCCCCCCTTCAATGCAAAGAACCGCCAGCAGATTACACGGCGGCTGTCAGGTATCACGACGGGAGCCACGAACTTGTTCACGTCAGGAATGCAATAGACCATCACGAAGCCCGAACGATGGTGTTCGATCAACTCATGAATATTCGCTCGGTTGTCATTGCCACCCGCCAACGCATTTGAGTAAGCACGTAGTCAAATGCAGGCCAGCCATTTATAATCTGCCGCTACCGAGGAGCGCTGCAGGGGATTCTTCTCTCAGGCTCGGTTCTAAACGGCGCTCACTGTTCAACCCCGCCAGGTTCGGGGGTGGCCGGTGAACGCTTTACAGCTTCCATGGCACCCACACCTGGTCACAGTTACCTAGGAGCTTGCTGTGGCTGAATCCAAAGACTACGTCATCGCTGACATCAACCTTGCCGACTGGGGTCGCAAGGAAATCCGCATCGCCGAAACCGAAATGCCCGGCCTGATGGCCATTCGCGAGGAATTCGCGAAGACCCAGCCGCTCAAGGGCGCGCGCATCACCGGTTCACTGCACATGACCATCCAGACCGCCGTGCTGATCGAGACGCTGACCGCGCTCGGCGCCGAAGTCCGCTGGGCCTCGTGCAATATCTTCTCGACCCAGGACCACGCCGCCGCCGCGATTGCCGCCGCCAACATCCCGGTGTTCGCGGTCAAGGGCGAATCGCTGACCGATTACTGGGACTACACCCATCGCATCTTCGAGTGGACCGACGGCGGTTACTCGAACATGATCCTCGACGACGGCGGCGACGCCACCCTGCTGCTGCACCTCGGCGCCAAGGCCGAGAAGGATATTTCCGTGCTGGCCAAGCCGGGTTCGGAAGAAGAAACCATTCTCTTCGCCGCAATCAAGGCTAAGCTGGCTGTCGATCCGACCTGGTACTCGGTGCGCCTGGCCCAGATCAAGGGCGTGACCGAGGAAACCACCACCGGCGTCCATCGTCTGTACCAAATGCATGCGCGCGGCGACCTCAAGTTCCCGGCAATCAACGTCAACGACTCGGTCACCAA
>JAVEXE010000072.1:0-10448 GCA_034004105.1 Azonexus sp.
AAGCGGCTGCGAAAATGCGGACCGGTGGTTTGTCGGCCGCACATGATTCGGGGTGTAGCTCAGCCTGGTAGAGTACTGCGTTCGGGACGCAGGAGTCGGAGGTTCGAATCCTCTCACCCCGACCAACTATCCTAATGAAATTAAAGGATATTTGACGACACCTGCGGTGTCTTGTCGCAAAAAACAGGCTTTTTGCGACAGCGTTGCGACACTTTTGCTACAAGAGTCGCCGGCCCCGAAAAATATTTTTCGCCAGACCCTTCTGGCGTTCGATTTGTTCGCTATACGCGGGCCCGCTTTTCGGAGTCCAGCAATGGCGAGTATTTTGAACCGTTCCCCCTATGCCGTGATGGTCCGCGGCAATGCCGCGCTGTATCGGGAGTTCCCGGTGTTCCGGCGCAAAGAGGCGCAGCACTATTGCAGCGGCCTGGAGGCGCAAGGCTACAAGCCGACCCTGAGGCAGTTGGAAAACTCCTTCCAGGTCCTGGCGCGAGACAAGGGATTCCCGCGCTTCTGCGCAACCTTTGACACCTATGCCGAGGCCGATAAAACAAGGAAGAAACTGGAATCGGAGCGGACTCTCAAGGTCTTCCGGGACTATGCAGCCGCAACACGCGTTACGGTTGCCGAGCTGGTTGAGCGCTATATCCAGGAAGTCTGTCCGCAACATAAAGGGGGCGAGTCTGAAATCTACCGTCTCAGGCGCCTGTTGCGTGTGGAGACCTTCATGCACAAGATCCTGGCGCTGCTCACGACGGAGGACCTGCAAGAGTTCATTACGGATCGGCTCTCCGAGGTGGCGCCCTCGACCGTGGACCGCGATTTGGACGTGTTGCGCCAGGCACTCAATTACGCTGCCGACGTCTGGAAAATCGCCCCTTCGGAGAGCCCGTTCGTCGGCCTGCGCCGCCCCAAATACTTCAACGAACGGGATCGCCGCTTGAAGTCCGGAGAGGAAGACGCGCTACTGGTTTCCGCACAGCAAGCCCGCAATCCCTACCTGGAGCCGGTCATCTTGCTGGCCCTGGAGACAGCCATGCGTCGGTCGGAAATTCTCGGACTTGAATGGGGCAATATTGATTTTGGGGAGCGTTCGGCACTGTTGCCTGACACGAAGAACGGCCGGGCCAGGAAGGTGCCGCTCTCTTCTGCGGCAATGCAAATCTTGCAGGCGCTGCCGTGCACCGAGCAAAAGGTGTTTCCGCTGACGGTGAATGCTTTTAAGCTTGGCTGGCAGCGCACGCTTGCGCGCACGGGGATTGAGGACCTTCATTTCCACGACTTGAGGCACGAAGCCACCTCGCGGTTGGCCGAGTCGGGGCTCTATAGCCTGATCGAGCTGCAGGCCGTGACCGGACACCGTGATACACGCATGCTGTTGCGATATTCGCATCTATGCACTCGGAAATTGGCAGAGAAAATGGATCAGGCCAAGGTTGGCCTGGTGCGGGAGTATCTGCATCGCGGGCGCAAGCGCCAAGTGGTCGATGCGTTTGATAAGCGTGGCGTGCCGGCCTCATCGGTTGCAAGAGCCGGGACTGGGAGAGCGGAGGGCAATGTTCTCAACTTCAGGCGAGCTTGACTTGCTGGACTGAAGAGGCAGCATCCGGCCAGTAGCGGGCTGTGGAGTAGGTCGGCGCAAAGGACTCTTGCTCGGCCTTTGCGGACGTACGTCTTGGCGCATTCGAACGGCAGGTGTCCGCCGGACAACAGACCTTCAGATCAATAAAGCAATGATGGTCAGCTTATCTGGTCAGCACATTCACATATACGCAGATCAGCAGGCCAATCTACTTCTGGGGCGGCAGGCCCTTCGCATTCCTCCAGCGCTTCTCCAGCGCACCCGAGGCCGCTGCTTTGAGGAGTTTCTGGAAGCTCGGACATTCCACATGGCTCGGAGCTGGACAAACTGCGGCATGCCTTAGTCCTTTGCTCATCGCTCGCAGTCGTTTGACCTGGGCATCGATCTCATCTGCCTTGGCTTCCAGCAAACGTCTGTCGATATTCGGCGCTCCGCTGGGCGAGAGCATGGAGTGAATTTCGTCCAGGGAAAGTCCGGCGGCCTGACCCAGCGCGATCAAGGCCAGCTGATCCAGTACCCCCGGTGAGTAACGACGCCGGGCCCCCGGCTCGCGGACAGAAGTGATGAGCCCCTTCTGCTCGTAATAGCGCAATGCCGAAGCCGGTACGCCAGTACGTTTTGCCACCTCCGAAATATCCATCAAAAATCCCTTGACTTGAAGTTGACTTCAACTTCTACAGTGTAGCTCATCACTACTTCCAAGGAGTTCGTCATGACCGCTCTAGACACCCTAATGATCATCCTGATCGGCTGCGGCGCCACGCTCGTGATGGATGCCTGGCTGTTACTGCTGAAACAGTTCGGTGTCCAGACCCTGAACTTCGCGTTTATCGGCCGCTGGTTCGGCCACCTGTTCCAGGGCCGACTCATGCACGCATCGATCGGCAAGTCGGCACCGATCCCGCATGAATTGCTGCTGGGCTGGCTCGTCCACTACGTCGTCGGCATCGCCTTCGCCGGCATGCTGGTCGGCCTTGTCGGAATGCCTTGGGTACGGAATCCCACTTGGGCTCCCGCTGTACTGGTCGGGATCGGTACCGTCATCGCACCGTTCTTCATCATGCAGCCCGCCATGGGATCAGGCATCGCCGGAGCCAAGACGCCTGCCCCGTTGAAAACACGCATCAGAAGTGTCACGAACCATGCCGTCTTCGGCCTGGGGCTGTATCTGTCCGCCTGGCTGATCGCATGAGTTTTGCGCTGAACCGGGCGACCTATATTCCAAACCATCAGGAGCACACATCATGAGAAAACTCGCCGTCATCTATCACAGCGGTCATGGCCATACCGCGCATATTGCCGATCATGTCGCCGCAGGCGCCAAGGAAGTATCGAACATCGAGGTTCATGTCGTCCGGGCGGAAGACCTGACTGAGCAGCCAGAAGGCCTGCTGCAATTCGATGGCTATCTCTTCGGATCGCCCACTTATCTCGGCGGCGTGTCCGGCACCTTCAAGTCGTTCATGGATGCGACCGGCGGGCTTTGGCGTACCCAGCAGCTCAAGGGTAAGCTGGCAGCCGGCTTCACCGTCTCATCGCTGCCCGCCGGCGACAAGCAGTCGACGCTGGTCTCGATGTTCGTGTTTTGCATGCAGCACGGCATGATCTGGGTCGGCAACCCCATCCTCCCGGAGCAACATCGTGGCGTGCCATACGACGAAGCCGCGAACCGCCTTGGTTCCTGGTCGGGCCTCATGGCACAGGCGGGGCACTCTGCACCGGCCGACTCGTTCGTCAGTGGCGATCTCAAGACGGCCAGGCTGTTCGGACGGAATTTCGCAGAAACGCTGCAGCGCATGGAGCGGCAGGAGACGTTGCAATGATCCCCAAGAAATTCGGGCCGATGCTATTCAGCCTGATCCTCTCGGGAGTGATGTCGCTTCTGGTATCTGGTATCGCAACACTACGTGCGGTAGGTATGGCGGACAGTATGGTCGGCCTGTGGGCCGGTGCATGGCTCGCCGCATGGGTTGTCGCATTTCCGGCGGTTATGGTTGTCTCACCATTTGCCAGGAAGGTGGTTCAATTTGTAATTGCAGAAAGTTAGATTGGGGCGGTCACATACACTTGGTCCGCTTCCTGGCATCATTGTGTGGGTGTGCTATCGGCCAGTAACGGCCATTCAGGGGCATCCTCTCAAAGCCGTCATTCTGACGGCACAAGCGTCCGGGATATTGGGGTTGTTATACGGCGCACCAAACATAAATGCCTTGCACATCATGGCATTACGTAGGCATACTACGTGCATGGATAATAATTCATATCCGGACATCAAGTGTCCGACTAATAACTGTTGGGCCTCTCTGTCTCTCCTCCGCTAAAGGAAATCGCCATGCAATGGATCGAAGTCGCCAACCCGGAAGGAAAGAAGATTCCCAGATGGAAACGCTCTGCCGGCTTATCCGATAAAGGAGTGGTGTTTGTTCCTGCGGCCATGACAGGAAACGAATCCGAGGTGTTCTTGTGTGCGGGATACGATGGCACGTCGGTGGTTCATTATCTAAACCACATTTATGTCCCCGCCGACTGGCTTGCTGCTGAGTTTCCAAAGACCAAGGAAGCATGCGAAGTCATCGCCAAATTTGTGCGTGAAGCATGCGACGCCTAGCAAATGCTGCCGAGGCCCAACCCATCATTCCACCGGACCTTGCGCATAAAGCCGCGCAAGGCCGGTGAATTCAAACGTTAGATTTCGAGGCAACAATTGACGGAACTCCCATATCTCCTACTCGGCTGGTTCTTGGGTTTGCTTAGCCCGCGAATTATTGATGCAATCAAAGCCAAGTATGAAAGGAGAGAGTTGGCTGCTGCCATACGTTCCGAGGCGGAGGACTTGCAATATCGCGTAGCAATAACCAGTTTTCTTCTTGCCCAACGCTACGGTGAAGTGTCGCGCGACTACTTGATTTGGCTCAAGCCCAAACTAATCCAGTACAAAGGTAATGAGCCAGTGGAGTTGGTAAGAAAATTCGTGGAACAGCTCCTTGTTGCGGAACCAGAGCAATTGTTAGCCGTTGCGGAGCACTTGCGCGCTAAGGAAGGTGTCGGTTTAAGCCTTAAGCGGTTCAACGCAAGTTTAATTGAATCGAGCCTTGCTACTCTCCGGACATTCCCCGTTGAATACCAGCGAAAAATTCATGAATTCCGCAACCAACTAAGCGTTTTGAATCAGGAAATAGAAAGAGCCCTTGATTCTCACCGAATGACCTTTGACTCATCTATTTCTGAACAAAATCATGATCGCCTGACGGCCGATTTGAAGGAAAAATATAAGATCATTCAAGGGATGTGTATGCGTGTGTCGGATCGAATCCAGTCGGTGATTGACCATGATCCATCAAAAATCTAACTATTCAATCAACCGGACCGCCAACCCGCTGCGCTGGTTGGTTCCCTCCGCGCTTCGCGTTCCGGCGTCCGGTTATCTCAAACGTTGCTGAACGTCCGCTTTCCCATACCCGCTACTACCGCTTAGGGTCGGGAGAACGCATTCGCAGAAAGGGAAAGCCGACCTTCGCCCCGGCGTTGGCCTGAATGTCTGTTGGCCGCAGAACACCCGTCGCTGATCTGCCGAGGGCTGTACGGCCGCTCAGGCCGAGAACCAGAAGCTCACGGCGCCGCCGTCCAGTGTCTCACCGGGGGCAGGTCACGGTAGCCGTTCCAGGCGAACCGTCCCGCTGATCTGTAAGCTTCATTACGTCTCATGAGACATCTCATGAGACGAACAGCAAAATCGCCACAGTGACCACCCCGAATATCCGGAACTCCCATTTCATCCTGCGCACCATGGCATCACTGGCTGCGAGCTTGTCCTCAAGCAATTCGATTTCCTGCTGCTGCTCGGTGGCGTGAGCCTTGCTGGAATCCGCCTCCTGCCTGGATAAGGCTAACTGCTGGCGGACTTCCGTCAGGGTGCTTTCAGCTTTCTCGGCACGCTCCAGCCAAAGTGTTGTTTCCGGCAACTGAAGCTTGCCCGTCTCGAGTGCTTGCTTGGCTAGGTTTTTGAACTCAGCCCCCATCTCCATCGGAATGCGCAACGACACTTGCGAGTAACCATTGGCGGCCTGCTTTTCCCGGTAGCGCAGGTTGCGCGCCTTGCGCGTCTTGTTGGGCAAATCCGACCTCAACCAAGCGGCGACTCGGTCGAAGCCTGCGTCACGCAGCTGCTCATCCGTCAAAACCGCAGACGGACTGCCGACGGCTTCATCGACTGGAGGGGCAGCACTATCGCCATGCTGCTCTACCTGGGTGTCATTATCGAAAGCCAGAACTTTTACCATGGCAACAATCCCCCACTGGCGGCATCCTGGAACTCGACTTGATTGCGCAACATCTGCTCCCCGCCATACTTTTCGATGGCGCGACGCAAACGATCCGGGAACGTCGCTGCTTCTTTTGCTGCCAGGACGAAGCGCACCCGCGCCAGCCAATAACGCTCCAAGGCATCCAGCGGCATCATCCTGTCCGTGACCGGAAACGCCGTATGGCGCAACCAACTTGCCAACCTGGTCATGTCCCGGCCACCCCGGCGGCAGTTCTCTATCTCGACCCATGTAACCAAGCCTTCCTCGTCGGCCGCTGCGCAGTCCGGCACCTTCTTGCCAACCTCGCGAAACGGAGCCTTGCCCGTCACGATCTCCCGCTCCGTCCAGACCTCGTGCCATCCGTCCAGCATGAGCCCAATGGCGGCTTCGTTGCTGGCATCCCGGTGTGAACTGATGGTGCGCAGCAAGTCCTTCGCACTGACGGCTCCTTCGATGCCATGAGCCGTGTGCAGCTGATACACGCCCTTGAGTGACAGCCCAATATGGCTTGGCTCACCGGGCATCCCCTTTCGCACGATGACGCGACCATCGGCATCCAGCCGGGCGATCACCCGCTGCGCCATGCGCAACCGGCTGGCCTCGTTGCTTGACTGCGGCCACAAGAGCCGCCCCAACTGCGCTGCTGTCAGATACCCGAAGCGGTGCAGCCAGCGCAGTGTCGCTGCCTCGCTTTGCCGGGCCATGATGAGTGTGTTCATGGCCCGTATAGCGACTGCCGCGCAGTTCGTGCCGCAGTTCGCCAACGGCGCGAACAGCGGCAAAGCCGTCGCCCCTGGCGCCGGCAAGGAGCAGCATCACTCGGCGGCTGCGCCGGCCCCGCTGGACGCGGGGCTACTCTCGCTGGCGGCTAGGGCCGCCTGCTGCAAGCGTCCCCTCCGCCCGCTGTTCCAGCGGGCTCCCCCCCTGCGGGGTAGGTGCCTTCCCATGCCCCGCTTCCCCTTCTCGCCGCTACGCGTCGAGCGGGGACCCCGGCGGGTCACCGTCCCTCCCAGAGCAGCTTCGCTGCTGTGGGTCGGGACTTGGAAACGCACCTACCCCGCAGGGGAGGGACGGGGGCTTCGCCCCCCAGACAGGCGACCGGCGGCTGGGGCCGCCTAATTCCGACGACGGCCTTCGGCCTGTCGGAATTTCACCTGTCTGGCTCCCCCCCTCAGGCGTTCCGCCAGCCAGAGTGGCTGGCGGAATGGCTTGCACGACGGGCTTCGCCCTGTGCGGCGCCACCCAGAGGGCGCGGGCACCCGGCCCGGGAGGCCGGGTGGGCTGCACCGGCGCCTGCCGGTGCGCCCCGTCAGCCTTCGGCTGCCGGCTCCCCTTCGGCCCTTCGGGCCTGCGCGGCTGCTGCCGCAGCCTTTGCATTAGCGCCCCGACTTGCGTGGCCTGCCGGGTTTTCCTGTAGGACTTCCGCGATCTGGAGTTACCGGCTTACCCAGTCGGCCATCCAGCCAGGTAAAAAAGACTTGGGGATGCCAATACAGGCGGCGCCCGATATAAGCCGGCCGGGGCAGCGTGCCATCCGCGAGCATGTTGTCGATGGTGCGTTTCGATATGGAGAGAATCTCGGCCGCACGTTCTTTTGTGATTGGCTGGTAGTTCATTGTCCTGCCCGGTGATGGTGGGCAGGGTATAGCGAATATTTTTTGAGCCGCGAATCGAGCGAAGCGCTTTCAGGTCACTTGCCTTCGTGCCTAAATGCGACCAGAATATGGCATCTTTTTTTGGACTGAATAGAGGCGCGCATGGAACAGGTTCTCGCTACCCGCTCGGTCAGCATCACCGAACTGAAACGCAGCCCTTCGGCCGTGCTCGAACAGGCCGGAGCGGAGCCCGTGGCCGTGCTCAACCACAACCGGCCGGCGGCCTATCTGCTGTCGCCCGAAGTCTATGAGTCCATGCTGCAACGCCTGAACGCCGATTTGCGCGCGGCGATTCAGGAAGGCATCGATAGTGGCCCGGCCATCGCGGCCGAGGACGTGTTCGCCGAACTCAACGCCCGCTACGCGGAACCCGACAGCAAGCCCGCCACCAAGACCAGCGGCAAGCGCTCGACTTGATGGCGCCAGTCACCTTCTCGCCGAAGTCTCGGCAAGACCTCCTCGACATCGGCGACACCATCGCCCAAGACAGCCGGGCCAATGCCCGGCGTTTCGTTGCCAAGCTGATGGAGCAGTGTCAGCGCATCGGGCGGGCACCGCTCGGCTATGTCAGTCGCGAGGACCTGGCCCCCGGCCTGCGCATGGCGGCTTTGGGGCGGTATGTGATTTTCTTCCGCGTGCTCGATGGCACGGTGCGAATCGAGCGCGTCCTGCACGGCGCACGCAACCTGCCGATGATATTGGGGGGGCGATAGCAATCCAGCCGGGTGATGATGATCTGCTCGCCCGCGAATATTTCCGGGGAAACGGGTTGCCAGTGGCGGGTTGTTCGGTTATTGTCCGTTCGTCCTGATCGGGATGTTCGTGACGGCGAAAATCAGGCGCAGCATCGCATGACAATGTCCTGCCTGTTGCGACAATCTTGCGACACTTCTCCCGATTTGGGTGCGGAATTGGTGCGTTTTGTTGCGTGCTGTTGCGCTGTAACTAATTGATATGTTGTGTTTTTTTAATCAGGGCTGGGCGTAAAATCGTCCAAATCGAATTCGGGACGCAGGAGTCGGAGGTTCGAATCCTCTCACCCCGACCAACCATTTTCCATCCGGTCGTGACAATGAAAGTTGTCTTGCTGGTTCTAGTTCTCCTGGCAGCCTACTGGCTGTTTTGGGGGCGGCGCGGGGGAGACCCCAAAGAGTCCGGGAAGCACGTTGCTGGAACCGAGAAGATGGTGGTCTGCGCCTATTGCCGCCTGCATATCCCGCAAGGCGAATCGATAGCCAGCGAAGGCCGCCATTATTGCTGCGACGAGCACCGCCAGCTCGATGCAAGCTAATCAGGCGCCTTTGCGTTCTGAGCGTCCCGATGCGGGACCGATGTCGCAGGCCGACTCGTTCTGGCGTTCGCTAAGATATTTTTCATATTACCGACTTATTGTTGCCGGGGTCTTTCTGGCGACGATTGTTCTGTCGGATGGCCACCTGACGGTCGGCTCACAAGATCCAAAACTGTTCTATTGGGTATGTATCACCTACTTGGTGCTTGGCTTTGCCGCACTGGTTTTGCAGAGGCAGTGGCGTCGCGCCTTCAATTTGCAACTGACCTTGCAGGTTGCTGTCGATGTTGTCTTCCTGACCCTGTTGCTGTTCGCCAGCGGCGGCGCAAAAAGCGGACTGGCAATGATGCTTCTGGTCGTGCTGGTTGGTGCCGGGCTGGTCGGTCAGGGACGCATGGTGCTGTTCTATGCGGCATTAGCAACGATGGCATTGTTGCTCGAGCAGGCCTACCGGGTGCTGCTGTTTCAGGGAGAGGTAGGAGATTTCTTTCGTACCGGCCTCACCAGCATGGGCTTTTTCGGATCCGCGATCGTGGCGCGCTTGCTTGCAAGTCGCGTGATGATGAATGAGGATCTGGCGCGCAGACGCGGCATCGAGCTGGCCGATCAAATGCGTATCAGCGAGCGTGTTATTCGCGACATGCAGGATGGCGTTCTGGTTATCGATGCCGCAGGACATGTGCGTCAATCGAACCCACAGGCGGCCGCCCTCCTGGGCTTGCCCCTTCCCTTGCCGACAATGCTCGCTGCCTGTTCGCCGAGCCTGGCGCACGAGTATCTGGCGCGCCGCATGCGCGGCATCGAGTCGGAGACGGTCATGCGCGTTCCGGAAACGGGGCGAGCCTTGCGTGTCCGCTTTCTGCCCCAGGGGGAAGGGGGGAATGCCGTGATCTTTCTCGAGGATATTGGCCGCCTCCAGCAGGAGGCGCAACAATTGAAATTGGCGGCGCTTGGGCGCCTGACCGCGAACATGGCCCACGAGATACGCAATCCCCTTGCGGCGATCAGCCATGCCGCGGAATTGCTGAACGACGAGCCGCCGAGCGCGGGAACCGAGCGCCTGGTCCGCATCATTGGCGACAATACGCAAAGGCTAAATCGATTGGTGGCGGAGGTTGTCGAATTGGGACGCCGTGATCGCGCTAGCCCCGAACGCATCAACATTCCGGAATTCTTTCGCCAGCTACTGGACGAGATGTCGTTGCATGCCCCGGATAGCACGAATCGCATTGCAACCGATTTTCCGGCGGGGGCCTCGATTTGCTTTGACCGGGGGCATTTCCATCGAGTTGTTTCCAACCTGTTGGACAATGCGCTGCGACACGCCAGCCCCAAGCCCGGCGCGGTGCGGGTGATGCTGAAGGCAGGACGTGCGCCCAATCGTGTTGGGCTGCACATCATCGATGACGGACCGGGAATCGATGCGGCGGTACGCACACAGATATTCGAACCCTTTTTCACCACACGGGCAGCGGGGACAGGGCTGGGTCTCTATATCGCGCGCGAATTGTGCGAGGCGAATGGAGCACGTCTTTCCCTGCTCGAAAACGCACCCGGCGCGCATTTCTGCATATCATGCGTCCTGACATGTCAAGATCTGAGTCCAAGCCCAGCAG
>JAVEXE010000073.1:0-10220 GCA_034004105.1 Azonexus sp.
CGACAGATCCTCGCCGGTGATTTTGCCGAGCAAGGTTGTCATGTCGGCGTTGATAGCGAACAACTCAAGGAAGCCGTCCGCCTGCTCTGGGGCGAAGGCGTTGAAAATCAGGACTTTCCTGCGGTCGCCCCCTATGTTGAGGGCGAAATGCCGGGTTCGATCCGGGTTGCTGTCGCAGCCAATCGGGGCGAAAACCTCGATGGGCATTTCGGCTCCTGCGACCGATTCCTGATTTATCAAGTCGGCCAGAACGCCATTAAGCTGATTGACGTACGCAGCACGGTCGAGGCGGATGCCGCCGAGGATAAAAACACCGCCCGCGCGGCCTTGATCGGCGATTGCCAGATTGTCTATGTCCAATCCATGGGCGGCCCGGCCGCCGCCAAAGTGGTCAGAGCCGGCGTTCACCCGGTGAAAAAACCGACCGGCGGATCGGCCCGTGAAGCCCTGCAAGAATTACAGCAACGCCTGACCAATCCACCCCCCTGGCTGGCCCAGATCATGGGGGTTCCGGCCGTCAGCCTAAGCCGCTTTGAAGCCCAGCTGGCAACGGGGAACATGGAATGATCACGCCAGAATGCCTGGCGGCAGTCACCGCAGCGGTTGCGCAGAATCCGGAACTGAGCACACTGCGCCCAGCGTTTCCGGCACTGCACTTTACGGAATGCAGTGAGGACGACATTTCCCCCCGTTATCGTCCGGCAAGTAGCACCGCAAGCCATGATCTTTACCTGATTTCAGGGAGCAGCGGGCATTGCCTGACCCTCACCCATGACGCGGAACTGGCAACAGGCATCCTGCTGGCCAGCAAGGTCGATGACGCGTGACACCAGCCAATCCGACGAATCCGCCGTCCAGATACAGGCTGCCAGTGGTCTGTGCCTGGGTTGCGGCTACAACCCGGACTTCCTGAACCGCCAGGACTGTCTACCGGGCGACACCTGCATTCGCGCCCACAGCGGGCGGCAAATTGACCGCTTCCTGCGCCGTCACCCGACTGAAGCGGTGCATTTTCTGGCGGACATTTTCTGGGAACGGCGCGCCATCGCCGCCCGCTATGCTGCGGTCGACCGCATTTACTGGCTTAAATCCGACAGCGATGAAGTCGTTCGTCGGGTCGTTGCGACCCGCCTCCCCGTCGAGCAACTCGAAAGCATGCGCAACGACCCGGACCGCGAAGTCCGTCTATCCGTCGCCGCCCGGCTACCGCCAGCGCTTTTGCACACCATGATGGACGACCCGGATTACCTGATTCGGGCCACGGTTGCCCGCCGCCTTCCCCATGGGCAACTCAGCCGCATGGTCAAAGACAAGGAGCGGGAAGTTCGCAAAGTGATCGCCGCTCGCCTGCCCCCCTTTGTGCTGTATCTGCTGGCCGACGACCCGGAGCCTGAGGTTCGTGCCCTAGTCGCTGAGCGCGCCTTGCCGGATCTGGCACTGCGCCTGATGCAGGACAGCGAGTGGTGGGTCCGTCTGATTGCGGTCAACCACATCCCCCTCGAGCAACTGCAGGACTTCATCCATGACTCGGAAATCGAGGTCAGGGAAGCCATACAGTCTCGCCTCCAAGAACATCGCCCGGAAAATACCGCATGAAAACCAATCCCGCCTGGACCGAGTACTGCAAATCCCTCGCCCCCGCCATTTCCGAAGCCTGCACAAAAACCATCGTCAGCGCTGGTCACGCGGGCTTACTCAAAGCCTTACGCCAAGCGCTCCCGGAATGGAAATTCCAGCACGCACTGGCACGCGGTGGCTGGTATCGCTTGGGCGGTATTGTCGACGGGGAAGGCTCACGCATCAGCGACAACCTCGAAGTCTGGGCCGAAACCGCCCTGGCAGAGTGCGCAGACGATATTCACTGCCTCGCCGAAGAACAAGCCGAGCACATCCTCTACGCCACCCGCCTGGTGGGACAGACCCATTACCTGACCGCCGCCGTGAGCAATGGAGCCTACGATTTCCTGCAATTGGAAATCGAGGAATTGCAGGAAATGCGCGGCCATCGTCTCTTTGCCAACGTCCCCGGTTCGCTGGAAGAACTGGTCGACCCGCGAACCAGCCAAGCCGCCCTCTCCCCCATTGGCCTGCCGATTTACAAATTGCGCCGAATACAACACATCGGGGACTTTCTGGCCCGGATGCTGATTCAGAAACCGGAACCCGCCCCAATTCACCGCATGTTTGACGACTGGTCCAACAGCAGTGCCGGCAATACCAGCCGCTTTGCCAATCACTGGGTCATTGCCACCCGGGAGCACCTGGACCGTTAC
The DNA here is from genome assembly GCA_034004105.1 of Azonexus sp. Taxonomy (GTDB): domain Bacteria; phylum Pseudomonadota; class Gammaproteobacteria; order Burkholderiales; family Rhodocyclaceae; genus Azonexus. The sequence continues at coordinate 2,274 of JAVEXE010000073.1, forward strand.
CAGCAACCCGTATTCCGTGCCCAAGCAATCGCCACCCTGGACGGCGACGCCCCCGATTTCGACGCCCTGCCCGGCACCAGCGGCTTGAAACTGCACGAAGCCCTGAACCAATTCGACCGCGCCGTCGGCTATCCCATGGCCTGGTATTTCCACATGCTCACCAGCAAAGCCGTACCACACTGGGTCGCCCAAGCCACCGTCGAAGACGCCTTGATCGGCTTTGCCTACCTGCCACAACGCGACGTCGACATCATCCGCGCCTGGCTGCATCGCCCATACGCCCTGTAGTCGTGAGGCATGCTAGACTAACCCCAGACCAACCCGGGGAGTCAGGCATGCAGACGGTCAACATTTATGAAGCAAAAACACAATTTTCACGTTTGATTGAAGCCGCAGAGCGCGGCGAAGAAATCGTGATTGCCAGAGCCGGTCAGCCAGTTGCGATGATTTCGGCGTATTCACCCAAACGCAAAATTGCGGCCCCGGGCAGCATGCAGGGAAGCGGCTGGAGAATGCACGAGAATTTCGACGAATCCGTCGAGGCGCTGTTTGATTGCCTGCAAGACGCAGGAAAACCGTCTTGATGAAAATTTTGCTCGACACACATTTTGCCTTTTGGTGGCAAACCGGCGACACACGTATCACACCGCAAGTACAGGCACTGGTTGAAGATGCCCACAAGGTTTACGTCAGCCAAGTTTCGCTTTGGGAACTTGCCATCAAAGCCAGTTTAGGCCGCATTCAGATTGACCTTCCCGTATTCGCCCAGCAGGTCGACTCGATGGGGTTTTCCTGGCTCTCCATTGATAACGGGCACCTTCTCCAGCTGATGCACTTGCCCTGTTTCGATGACCACAAAGACCCGTTTGATCGTTTGTTGGTTGCGCAATCCCTGAGCGAACCGGTCATCTTGTTGACCGTCGACAAAAAACTCGGACGCTACGGACCGACAGTCCGGGTCATTTAACCTCTGGAAATCTCGGGCTGGCAATTTGTCGCATTTCCAACAAAACCGGACCTATGCCTTTTGCCAGATCCAGCGGAAAAACGCAAAAACCCTTTGATTTCAGCAAATTAGAATCTGGCACCGCCCTTGCTAACTAGACTGCAAGGAGCTTTGCCATGAAACAGACACGCTTTGTCACGATCAACGACACCACCCTGCGCGATGGCGAGCAATCGGCGGGTGTTGCGTTTTCTCTGGCAGAAAAGCTGGACATTGCCCGTCGCTTGGATGCGATTGGCGTTCCCGAACTTGAAGTCGGTATCCCGGCGATGGGTGAGGAAGAGCGCGAATCGATCCGTGCCGTTGCCGCTTTGGGGCTGACAAGTCGGCTGATGGTCTGGAGCCGGATGCATGCGGTCGACATCGCCAGCTGCGCCAATCTGGGTGCCCACCTGATTGACATTTCCGTACCGGCTTCCGATCAACACTTGGCTTACAAGCTCAAACAGGAACGTCGCTGGCTGCTGGGCGAACTGCCGCATTGCATCGTCATGGCCCGCGAACAAGGGCTGGAAGTGGGGATTGGTTGCGAAGATGCGTCACGAGCCGACATGGATTTTCTTTGCCAACTGGCCGAAACCGCTGAACGCGCTGGTGCACGCCGATTGCGCTTTGCCGACACGCTGGGCATCCTCGAACCCTTCACAACCTTCGACAAAATCAGCCAATTACGCCGGTCGACCGCACTCGAGATCGAAATGCACGCCCATGACGACCTGGGGCTAGCGACCGCCAACACGCTGGCCGCCTGCCTCGCCGGCGCCAGCCACGTCAATACCACGGTCAACGGCCTGGGCGAACGTGCTGGTAACGCCGCCCTGGAAGAAGTCGTGCTGGGCCTGAAGAAACTGCACCAGATCGAAACCGGCGTCGCCTTACGCGATTTTCCGGCCCTGTCTGCGATGGTCGCCAGCGCTTCAGGCCGGGCGGTTCCCTGGCAGAAAAGCGTGGTCGGTGCCGGTGCATTCACCCACGAAGCCGGGATTCACGTCGATGGTTTGCTCAAGCACCCGGACAATTACCAAGGCTTCGACCCACAGGAGGTCGGTCAAAAGCATCGCATCGTCCTTGGTAAACATTCCGGCTCCAGTGCCATTCAGCTTGTTTATCGTGGCCTGGGCATCGAGCTGCAAGAATCCGAAGCGCAAGCCATCTTGCCGCGGGTCCGCGCATTCGTTGCCGCACGCAAACACCCCCCGGAAGTCAATGATCTGATTGACCTGCTGGCCGCCTCCAGGAGCCTGCTCCATGTCTGACGCCCTGACCATGACCGCACACCCTCTCCCGTCACCCAGCCTCTGGGCCATTCTCAAGGAAGATCTGGCCTGCGTTTTCGAGCGCGACCCGGCCGCCCGCTCGACGCTGGAAGTGCTCACCACCTACCCCGGCGTCCACGCCATCCTGATTCAACGGATCGCGCACAAGCTCTGGCGCAGCCATTTCCGCTACCCTGCCCGCTTCCTGGCCTTCGTGGGCCGCACCCTGACCAATGTCGACATCCACCCTGGCGCGACCATTGGCCGCCGTTTCTTTATTGATCACGGCGCAGGTGTGGTCATTGGCGAAACGGCAGAAATCGGCGACGACGTCACCCTGTATCACGGCGTGACCTTGGGTGGTACATCCTGGAACAAAGGCAAACGCCACCCAACGCTGGAAAACGGTGTCGTGGTCGGGGCCGGGGCAAAAATCCTTGGGCCGATCCGGCTTGGCGAAGGCGTGCGGGTGGGTGCCAACTCGGTTGTCGTTAAGGATGTTCCGGCGGATCGTACCGTGGTCGGCATTCCCGGACGCATTGTGGATACCCGAATCAGCCGACAGGTCGGCCCCGGAATCAATCTGGATCACAACGTGCTGCCCGACCCGGTTGCACGCTCCATTGCCTGCCTGATTGACCGGATTGAAACCCTGGAAAACGAACTCGCCAGCCTGCGCCAACAACCGCCCCCGGTACAGGGCGGCGAATGCCGGACCTGCTCAGCCGGGGATCTGTGCTGCGAAAGTGACACCATGCACGCGACACACTAGCCAACCACCCACCATCTGCCCCAAGGAGCCCCATCATGGAAGACACCCTCAGCCTTGCCGATGCCATGGAAGACCTGGTATCCGCCGAAGATTTCCTGGAGTATTTTTCCGTCCCTTACGAGCCTGCCGTGGTGCAGGTCAACCGACTGCACATCCTGCAACGCTTCCACGACTACCTGGCCAAGCAAGCGCCGAACCTTCCCCCGGAAGAAGACAAGCAGCGCGAGATTTACCGTTTCTGGCTCAGTCGCGCCTACGAAGATTTCACGCTTTCCAATGCGTTGACCGAAAAAGTCTTTGCCGTCTTCCAGAATCAGGCCAAACCGGAAGGTGGATTTAGCTCCTTTGTCTCCCTCGACAAGGTATTCCGGACATGATCGACGCCAAATGGGACTATGGAGACGGCGTGCGCCTGATCCGCAATGTCCGTAACGACGGTACCTATCCCGGCCTCGACCCAGGTGCCCCCCTGGTGCGTCGGGGCAGCATCGGCTATGTCGTCGACGTCGGCACGTTCTTGCAGGATCAGGTGATTTATTCAGTCAACTTCCTCGATGAAGGCAAAATTGTTGGCTGCCGCGAGGAAGAACTGATTGGCGCTGACGAACCTTGGACGCCTTCGCGTTTTGAATTCCGCGACAAGGTCAAAACCTGCAAGCAACTAGCGGTCAACGGCGAAGTCCTGGTCAGCTTGGGCGCGGCAGGCGAAGTCATCAAGGTGATCCGCGATGCCCCCGGCGGCGTGGCTTATCACATCCATTTCGATAGTCTGCCCGGACGCATTCTGCAGCTACCGGAACCCCTGCTTGAAGCCCTCAACCCAACGCCATGAGAGAACCATGTCGCACGCCTATCTCGCGCTGAAAATCAGCTGGGAACTGTTCGCCAAAGCGCCGGAAGCGCTCTCGGATAGCGAGCGCCAGCGACTCCAGGCCGTCGCGCAACGCCAGGATGCCATAGAGCGACGAATTCTCAGCACCCGAGAGGCAAGCGCCATCCTCATCCCCGACGAAACCGTAACGCAACGTTTTCTGGAAATCCGCAACCGCTACCCTTCAAGCGCGGAGTTCGAGGGCGATCTGGCGGCAATTGATCTGGATGCTGCCACACTCCGAGAAGCGATAGCACGCGATTTGCGGGTGGAGTCCGTCTTGGAGCGTGTTGCAGCAGAGGTGCCAGCCCTGAGTGTGGTCGATGCGGAAATTTACTACCGACTGCACCCGGAAGCCTTCAACCGCCCGGAAGCCCGACGCTTGCGTCACATTCTGATGACTTTTTCATCGGCACAGGAAAAGTCCCGTATCCACGACCAACTGACACGCCTGCGCGAAACGCTCAAAACCAGCGAGGACTTCGCCCAGGCAGCACTACGCCATTCGCAATGCCCAACTGCGCTGGACGGCGGCCAGCTTGGCGTCGTCAAACGCCAGCAACTCTACCCGGAACTCGAACCTGCCGCCTTCGCCCTGAACCCGCATGAGATCAGCCTACCCGTTGAATCCCCCATCGGCCTGCATCTGATCCGCTGCGACGAAATCCTCCCCAGCGGCCCCCGCCCCTTCGACGAAGTCCGCGACCGCATCATTGAAAAACTCACCGACAAACGCCGCCGGGATGCTCAGATGGCTTGGGCCAATCGTTTAGTCGTTTGACATTGAAAAAATAACCCCGGAATGACTTCCGGGGGCAAATACTGCAGGAGAGAGACTTCTGAAAAAAGGCGTCAGGCGGCTTCAAGCATAGGTCGGGGCGAAGGCCTGTTCTGCGCTGACGGGCCCACCGTCACGCCAGTAGGGCGAGAGTTTGCGTAGCTGGGCAATGATGGGGGGGACTGCGTCGATAACGCGGTCGATTTCCGCCTCAGTGTTGTGTACTGACAGCGAAAAACGAATGGTGCCGTGCGCTGCGGTGTAGGGAATGCCCATGGCCCGCATGACGTGTGAGGGTTCCAGCGAACCCGACGTACAAGCCGAACCGGAACTGCAGGCAATCCCCAGCTTATTAAGCAACAGCAGAATCGCCTCGCCTTCCACGTATTCAAACGCAATGTTACTGGTATTGGGCAAGCGGGTGCTCGTGTCGCCCGTCGGGAAACAATGGGTGATCTGGCTCAGGATGCCCTTTTCCAGCTTGTCGCGCAGGCGGCGGACTTCGCCGTTTTCTTTTTCCATGTTTTGCAAGGCCAGCTCGCAGGCTTTGCCCAGCCCGACGATGGAGGCGGAATTCTCCGTCCCGGCGCGTCGACCGCGCTCTTGATGCCCGCCGCGCAACAGCGGCCGGAAACGGCAACCCCGACGCAGATAGAGGACACCGATGCCTTTTGGGGCATGCAGCTTGTGGCCGGACAGCGAGAGCATGTCGATCTTGGTGTTTTTGAGGTCGATGGGAATCTTGCCCACGGCCTGCACGGCATCGGTGTGGAACATGATGCCCTTGGCGGCAGCCAGTTCGGCCATCTGCTCAACGGGAAACAGCGTACCGGTTTCATTGTTGGCCCACATCACCGAAACAATCGCCACACGGTCGTGCAGCAGCGATTTGTATTCGTCGATGTCGAGGCGCCCTTTCTTGTCCACTTTGAGTTTATGGACGATGTAGCCCTCTTTTTCCAGCCACTCACACAAGGTCAGAATGGCCGGGTGTTCAACCGTCGTTGTAATGACGGTATTGCGCTCCGGCTGAGCCTTGAGTGCGGACAATATGGCAGTGGAATCCGACTCAGTGCCGCAGGACGTGAAGATGATTTCGGAATCATGTTCTGCCCCCAGCAAGGCCTGGACCTGAGCGCGAGCTTTTTTCAGCGCCTTGCCCACTTCGCTGCCGAAGGCATGGATGGATGAGGCGTTACCAAAATGTTCCGTGAAGAACGGCAGCATGGCCTCAACAACCTCGGGCTCTACCCGCGTTGTTGCATTGTTGTCGAGATAAATGGGATTCATCGTGCAGTCCTTCATTTTCTGGAATTCAAAACAGGGCGCAAAACAGGGCAATTTCTGCGGTCGACCGCAAAAATCCCCGGATTTTCATCGTCAGGCTTCGACCGGCATGTGCGAGGACGGCAGCACCTGCACGAGTTCGCCCAGGGCCTCGATCATCTTTTGCTGGATGCCGCCCAGGGTCGCCGCTTCCATCATGCAGCCGGAACAGGCGCCCTTGAGATGCACGTAGATCTTCTTGCCCTGCACGTCGGCCAGTTCGACATCGCCGTGGTCGCGCTGCAACATGGGGCGCACTGATTCCAGCACTTCCTCGATCTTCTTGATCTTTTCGACGATGGACAGTTTTTTGGCCGGTGGCTTGGGGGCTTCCGGGGTTGCAGGGCAAGGCGGCGGCGGAGACACTTCACCCGGCCCGGCGCGCTCTGCCTTGATCTTGGCCAAGATTTCCTCGATCCCCTCGTGGCAGGCTGCACAACCGCCACCAGCCTTGGTGTAGAAGGTCACCTCTTCCACGGTGTGCAGGTCGTTGGCCTTGACCACATCCTCGATCATCACGGAATCAATGGCAAAGCACTTGCAGATCAGCGCACCCTCTTCATGGTCATCCGACCATTCCTCTCCACGGTAGTTGGCAATCGCTGCCTGCAGCGCTTCACGGCCCATCACAGAACAGTGCATCTTCTCCGGCGGCAGGCCGTCCAGAAAATCGGCGATATCCTGATTGGACACTTTGAGCGCTTCATCGAGCGTCAGGCCCTTGATCATCTCGGTCAGGGCCGAAGATGAGGCAATGGCCGAGCCGCAACCAAAGGTCTGGAAATGCGCGTCCTGGATGATCTCGGTTTCCGGTTCGACCTTGAGCATCAGGCGCAGCGCGTCGCCACACTGGATGGAACCGACATCACCGATGCCGTTGGCGTCTTCCAGCGGGCCGGAATTGCGCGGGTTGAAAAAATGTTCGCGAACTTTTTCCGAGTATTCCCACATGACGTTTGCTCCTCAGACCGAAAAAGACGAGCCACAGGAACACTGGGCGCTGGCATTGGGGTTGTCGAACTTGAAGCCGGTATGGGTCAGCGTATCGACAAAATCGACGGTCACGTTGTCGATCATCGGCATGGTCATCGGGTCCACCAGCAGCTTGACGCCGTCGACTTCCAGCTCCCAGTCGTCCTCAGCCTTATCAGCTTCCAGCTTCATGCCGTATTGCAAACCGGAACAGCCACCGCCTGAAATCATCAGGCGCAGGCCGGCAACCGGCGTTTCGGAACCACGGATAAAGCGCTGAACGGCTTTGACGGCGGCAGGGGTCAGATTGATCATGGCAGTTCTCCAAGGGTTGATGCTTCACTCTTCGCAAACCCCGTGCCACTATAAGATCTCACTAACCCGATGAATCTAAAGGATTGTTGAAAAGCGTGGCTTTGTCGCATTTGCGACAATCGATCAAAGCGTGACAAAGGCGCCGATCACCGCTTCCCCACGCAAATCCGGCAGACGGCCCCAGACCTGCACCGATTCAACGTAGCGCGTATCGTCACCCGGCAAGGGGAGCAAGACCTGATATTCGGCAAAGACCCGGCCATCTGGAGAACAGCTCAGCATGCCCGACCGGGTACCACGCCAATGGCCAACCCGGCTGACTTCCTGGGAAAAGGGATCGCGCTGTTCGCTGATTTCAAGCCGCGGCCAGTCCGGCTCATCGCCAATCGACAGCCCCAGCTTTTCCACCTGAGCCCGCAACGCCGCACACACTGCCTGCACCAGCCCGCTGTCGAAATCGGGCTCAGGCAGGCACGCCGGATCAGGCCGGGGCATAGGTATAACAATTCTTCGGACAGACCCGGCCGCAGGAACCACAGCCAATGCAGTCCATGGGGTTGGCCAGCGACATGACCATCATGTTGTCGTCGTCACTGTCGTCATCGTCGTCCAGTTCGCGCTCGACCAGATCCAGCACATCGCGCGGGCAGA
>JAVEXE010000074.1:0-10196 GCA_034004105.1 Azonexus sp.
GCCGATGCATCTGTCTCCGAGGTCATCACCTTACTGGCCGGTAACGATATTGGCTATGTCGTGGTCACCGATGCACAAGAAGGCGTGCTTGGCGTCATTTCGCGCAGCCGCTTACTGGAAAACGTCCGAGCCACCATTCACAACGAGGTCGCTTCTCGTCAGTTGATGCAAGAACGAATCGACCAGACCGAAGCCCGCCTCAAGGAACAGCACACCTTCCTCAAAACCCTGATCCAGACCATCCCGGATCTCATTTGGCTTAAAGATACGGCAGGGGTATATCTCTCTTGCAATCGGCAGTTCGAGAAGTTTTTCGGCCATTGTGAAAGAGAAATCATCGGCAAAACCGATTATGACTTTGTGGACAAGGAACTGGCTGACTTCTTCCGCGCCCATGACCGTCAGGCGATGGAATCCAGCAAACCGACAATCAACGAAGAATGGATCACCTATGCCAACGACGGCCGGCGAGCGCTGCTACGCACCACCAAGACCCCGATGTACGGTGATGATGGCCGGCTGATCGGTGTGCTCGGCATCAGTCACGACATTACCGAAGCGCACGATCACAAAGAAGCCATGCAACGCATGAACAACGAACTCGAAGAGCGGGTTCGGCAAAATACCGCGGATTTGCAGGCCACCTATCTGCAACTCCGCGATACTCAGTTTGCAATGGATGCGGTGGGAATCGGCATCCACTGGGTGGATATCGAAACCGGTCGCTTCATTCACGCCAACAAAGTCGCAGCGAATCTGCTGGGCTATACGCTAGACAAACTGCTGACCCTGACCGTCCCGGATATTGACCCCAATTTTTCCCCTGAAAAATTCCGGGAAATCTGCAACAAACTCCGCGATGCAGGCAGCTTGCAGTTTGAAACCGAGCAGATCACCGCCGATGGACAGCGGGTGCCCGTCGAAATGACCATCTATTATGACGAAGGCAGCAGAAATACCGCGCCCCGCCTGATTGCCTTCATGGCCGACATCACTCGCCGCAAACAGATTGAACAGGAACTGCGGGAAGCCAAGGAAAAAGCCGACGCAGCCAATCATGCCAAGAGCGCATTTCTGGCCAACATGTCGCACGAGATCCGAACGCCACTCAACGCCATTCTGGGTTTGAATCACTTGATGCAGACCGATCTCGGCCTGAGCCCGCTGCAAGCAACGCGCCTGCAGAAAATGGAATCCGCCAGCCGGCACCTGCTGTCGATCATTAACGATATCCTGGATCTGTCTAAAATCGAGGCCGGTCGCTTGGAGCTCGATTACGACAACTTCCATTTGTCAGCAGTCATCGACAACGTCGCCTCCATCATCCGTGAATCGGCAAGGAGCAAAGGCCTGCAGCTGGAAACTGATCCGGATGGCGTGCCGCTCTGGCTTTACGGTGATGTCACCCGTTTGCGCCAAGCCTTGCTCAACATGGCCAGCAACGCCGTCAAGTTCACCGAGCAAGGCAGTGTCGCCGTGCGGGCTCAATTGCTCGAACACCGCGAGAACGACCTGCGAGTGCGTTTTGAAGTCGCCGATACCGGCATTGGCCTTAACGAAGCGCAGCAAGCGCGACTCTTCCAGAATTTCCAGCAAGCCGACAATACAACGGCCAGAAAATACGGCGGTACCGGGCTGGGATTGGCGCTGACCAAACGTCTGGTCGAGATGATGGGAGGCGAAGTCGGCGTCAGCAGTGTCCCCGGCCAAGGCAGCACTTTCTGGTTTACCGTCAAGCTCCGGAAAGGGCATGGCCCCTTGCCTGCACGCCCGCCCGTTGACTACCTGAGCCAGACAGCCGCACAGCCGCTGCAAAACTATCGAGGCGCACGCATCCTGCTGGCAGAAGACAATCCCATCAACATTGAAGTCGTGCAGGAAATGCTGCACGCTGGTGGGTTTCACGTTGATGTGGCGCAAAATGGCTTGCTTGCGGTCGACCTGGCAAAACAGGAAAAATTCGACTTGCTCTTGATGGACATGCAGATGCCGGAAATGGACGGGCCACAAGCGGCGAGCCTGATCCGTCAGCTTTCGGGTTACGCCAGCGTGCCTATACTGGCCCTGACCGCCAATGCTTTTTCCGAAGACCGCCGGATTTGTCTGGAAGCTGGGATGGACGATGTGCTGACCAAACCCATCGAGCCTGCCATCCTCTATCAGGCCATTGCCCATTGGCTATCGGACAAACAATCGAGCACCATGCGCCAACTCCCAAAACAGCAAGCATCTGGCAACAACGCCCTGGCCAGGTTACGTGACATTCCGGGAATCGACCTCGACTGCGGCCTGCGTTATCTCAACGGCAAGGTTGACCGCTACCTGACGCTCCTGCAGCACTTTGCCCAGGCTCACGCCAAGGACATCGAGAATATGACAGCGTATTTGAGCCAGCAGTCGCTGAATGAAGCCCAGCGCCTCGTTCATTCGCTCAAAGGTGCCGGTGCCACCCTTGGCCTGAGCGAAATCGCCACTGCGGCAACCGCGCTCGACACCGAACTCAAACAACGCCTGCAGGAAAGCCCTGAGGCGTCAGAACCTCCGTCAACGCAAGCCCTGGAACTGGCATGGAAAAATTTCTCGGACGCCATGCAGGCCTGGGAAACAAAATCGCCATGATTCACTGCGAATACAGATGGGCTGGAACAGCCGTCGCGAAGTGCGTTATATTCCCCTGCCGAAAGAGAGGATAACTTCATGAACGACGAGACAAAACTGCCCCGGGGTACGACAGCCCACGCACCGGACCTGAACTGGAGCCAGGTTCGGGAAACCGTATTGATGCTGGAGCTTGCCGCCGTACAAATTGAAGCGGCGATGAAGGACAGCAACGCCTCGGTGGAGGTACTGACCAATTCTTTCACCACGATGGCCGGCTACATGCGCATGATCACGGACACCGTCGGCAGTTTGCCCGATCAGGGCGAAGTCGGCGTCGCCAAACAGAATCTGCTTGGCGTCTCCGAACATGTGTCCAGCATGGTTCACCAGGCCATCATAGCCTTTCAGTTCTACGACAAACTGGTGCAGCGTTTAGCCCATGTCGGCCTGAGCCTCGGCGACCTGAGCGACCTGGTGGCCGACACCAGAAGGCTGTTCAATCCTGGCGAATGGGTTGGCCTGCAAGAGAAAATTCGGACGAAATACACCACCCGTGAAGAAATTGCGATGTTTGAGGCGGTGATGCAGGGGATGCCGGTTCAAGAGGCTGTCGATCGCTTCATGGCCGAGATGAAAGACAAGAACGACGACATCGAGTTGTTCTGACCCAGACAGATCAAATGCCACCAGTTTCCGCCCTGAGCAACACCCAGCTTGAAGAAGCACTTCGTGTTGCGGGAATTGGCTGCTGGATCTGCTCAGAGGCTGGCCCACCCTTCAGGGCTTCCAGCGGCTTTGCGCAAATGCTGGAGTACGCACCGGATTTCCCGCCGGACAATCCTGAAAACTGGCTGGCACTGGCCCACCCGGAAGACCGCCCCTTGCTGGAAAACTGGCTCGACGGATCAAAGCCAGCGCTGCCAGATCACAGTGCAATTCGATTAAGGCACCACAATGGCTTGTGGTCATGGTTTGAGTTGAGCCATAGCCTGCTGGCGGATGGTGCAAGATTATTAAGTTTTCGGGAAATCACCCGGCAACGACAGATCGAAGCAGCGGCGCGGGATAGCCAGCTTCGCTACCGCGCCCTGTCGAGCACGGCACCGCTGGCCTTCATTGTCTGGGATCGTCACGGCTACATTACTGAATGGAATCGTCGCGCCGAAAGGACGTTTGGCTGGTGTGCCACAGAAGTCATCGGCAAACGGGTTCATCAATTGATCCTGCCTCCGGAAACACACGCCGACTTTGCCCGCAGCATCCAAGACCTGATTCATCATCAGGGTGACGGCTGCTTTACCGGCCCCGCTGTCGGCAAGGAGGCACAGGCACTGTTTTGCAGTTGGTACAGTGTCGCCCTGCGTAGCCCGACCGGACAGTTAATCGGCATTCTTTCCCTGATTCTCGACCAGACCCAGGAAAATCAGAGTCAGACCGAACTGGAAAACTACCGACGCAATCTGGAAGCGCTGGTGGAAGCGCGTACTGCCGCACTGGAGGAGGCCACCCGGCGAGCTGAAAGCGGTGCTCAAGCCAAGAGCGATTTCATGGCCAACATGAGTCACGAGATACGCACCCCGATGAACGCCATCATTGGCCTGACGCATCTACTGCAACGCACGCCATTGACCGAAAAACAACGCGACTACACCAGCCGGATTCAAGGTGCAGGTCAGTTATTGCTCAGTCTGGTCAACGACATCCTCGATTTCTCCAAGATCGAGGCGGGCTGCATGACGCTTGAGCGCACCGAATTCAATCTTGATGACATCCTCGGCAATGTCGCCAGTGTGGTTTCGCAGCGGGCTCAGGAAAAAGGCCTGGAGTTGCAGTACCTTGTCGAGCCGGATGTCCCCATGCAGCTTCAAGGTGACCCGCTCCGACTGACGCAAATCCTGATCAACCTGATCGGAAATGCCATCAAATTCACCGCCAAGGGCTCGGTCACTGTTTTCGTCCGTGCCGCCAAGATCGAAAACAGCACGGTTCGCCTGGAGGCTGACGTTCAGGATACCGGAATCGGCATGACAGCCGAACAGATGGCCAATCTGTTTCAGGCTTTTTCCCAGGCCGACTCGTCCATCACCCGAAAATATGGCGGCACAGGTCTGGGCCTGACCATCTGCAAGCGCCTGATCGAATTGATGAACGGCGAAATCTGGGTCAGCAGTCAGAGTGATATCGGTAGCACCTTCAGCTTCAGCGTGAATCTTGATCTTGGCCAGACCAAGGCCTTGAACGACCGCATACACCGTCACCATGCGCTCGTTGTCGATGATAGCCCGATGGCACGCAAAGTTCTGGTCGGGCTGTTGAACAAGTTCGGTTGCTCAGCCCACCCCTTGTCCTCCGGTGAAGAATTACTCAGCCTGCTGGAATCCGAAGAGCGTCTGGACGTGGATCTCATCACGCTGGACCTGAACATGCCAGGCATGGGAGGCCTGGAACTGGTCGACATCCTGCGCCAACGCTGCCCTCCCTCGGTTCGCCTGGCTTTGGTCACTGCCAGCGACACCAGCAACCTCGCTGCGGACCCACGTCTGGCAGCCTTCGATACTGTCCTGCACAAACCCTTGACTGCTGCTCAGGTTTCCCGCCTGCTGACAGAGGAAATCCAGCCCGTCACCAAGGAAAAAGCGCCTGCGCCGCTGGCCGGCATGCGTGCCTTGCTGGTTGAAGATATCCCGACGAATCAGTTGATCGCTCGGGAGTTACTTGAAGCACTGGGCGTAACCGTTCGTATCGCCAATCATGGGAAAGAAGCACTGGAGATCATCGAGCGCATGCCTGCGGCTTTCGATCTCATCCTCATGGACATTCAGATGCCGGAAATGGACGGTCTTGAAGCCACGCGGCAATTGCGCAATGCTCAGCCACCGGTCACGCTACCCATCATTGCCATGACAGCCCATGCTTTGCCGGAGGAGCGGGAACGCTGCCTGTCTGTTGGCATGAATGACTTCATCACCAAGCCCATCGATCCGGAACAACTGTGCCAGGCCCTGCTCAAACATCGGGAACGCGCCGGAGCACCTCAGCCCATGTCAGCCGTACCACCGGCAACCGAGACCAAACCGATGCCGAATTTGCCCGGCATCGATAGCGAAGATGGCCTGCGGCGCATGATGCACAAGGCAACGCTCTATGAGCGGGTTTTGCGGGATTTTCATACCCGCTTTCGCGACGAGGCCAAGGCCATTCGCCAGATGCTGGACAAAGGTGAACTCACCACCGCACAGCGAAGGGCCCATAGCACCAAGGGCCTTGCCGGCACCATCGGTGCAAAAGGGCTTCAAGCAGCAGCACTGGCGCTGGAAAATGCCCTGCGCCTTGGCGCTGATGACACCGAACAACGACTCAGTGACTTCACCCAGCAACTGCAAATCGTCATTGACGGCATCGCCGACGGCTTCCAGCTCCCCCACTGACCCTGAACGGTCAAGCTCAAAAATCTGCGGCAGCTTCCCAGACGATGTGAGCTTCTTTTCCACTTCTGGCCGTACGTTCCAGCATGTCGATCAGAGGCCAGGCACGTTGCGGCAAGCCAACAATCGGTGGCTTGTCATGTTCCGTTTCCTCGTCTTCCGGCGCTTGCCCCGCCATTGCCCGACGGGCAGCGTCCACCGCCGCCTGTAGCTTGTTCGCCGCTGGCAGCATTTCTGCCTGCGTAAAAACACCGCGCGCCGTGGTTTCCTTGCCAACGATCTGCAGCAAGGTCCGGGCGGTTTCGGTGTACATCAAAATCTCGCCAGTCTCGGTTGAGTCAAAGGTAACAATCATGGGGGTGTTCCGTCGCAGTTGTCAGGTCCATTGAGGCTCATGCACAATGGTCATCAAGGGAGAAAAATCATGGCAAAGCATACACCGGTCAACCCATGGGGCGAAGAAATCGATGCCATCGAACAGTTTGCTTTGGCTGAGTGTGCCAAACGACAACGCATCGATCATTCGGTTTCGGTCTTGATCATGCCAGCAGGCGACTGTGGTCTGGGCATCCGTTTTGCCCAACTGGGTGCTCAAGTCACATTAGCCGACGGCGCACAACGACAATCCGAAATCCAGGGCAGGATTCTGGCTGCAGGACAGAATCACAACGCACACTTCACCGCCACCGAACTACCCGCCCCACCCGAAACAGACAGTGGCGCCCCGTTCGACATCATCGTCCTGCGGCGAGGGCTGTGCAGCCTGCCTTACGCTCAAGGCAAGATACTGATCCGGCAGCTGATGAAAAAACTGAAAATCGGCGGCAAGTTGTTTATCTCGATTCTTGGCCTGCACTCGGAGCTGGGAGATGACTATCCGGGCTCAGAACAATCGCTGTACGAACGTTACAGCCACCTGGCACCGGCACTGGCGCGAAAATACGACATCCACCACGAAGTCTGCCTCTACGCCGAGCGCGACCTTTTCCTGTTGCTGCTCGAATCGGGTGCCAGCGTCCTGCGTACCATGACGACCACTTGGGGCAACGTACAGGGCATTGCCGTACGTGTGTGAATCCCTCGCTGCTTCCCAATCGCCCCATGCGCCCATCCATGCGACTGGGAATTGACCTCGGCGGCACCAAGATCGAAATCTGTGCCCTTGATGCGAACGGGCGGGTTTTGCTGCGTCGGCGCGCCTCGACCCCGCAGGGCAATTATCCGGCGACCCTGCAGACCATTGCCCGGCTGGCTCTCGATGCGGAACGCGAACTGGGACAAAGCGGCAGCCTTGGTATTGGCATTCCGGGTGCGGAATCGCTGGTGGATGGCCGGATCAAGAATGCCAACTCGACCTGCCTGATCGGCCAACCCTTGCGCCAGGATCTGCAAACCCTGCTCCAGCGCGAGATTCGCCTGGCCAATGACGCCAATTGTTTTGCCCTGTCGGAAGCGATCGATGGTGCCGGCCAAGGTGCCGCTTGTGTTTTCGGCGTCATTCTCGGCACCGGGGTGGGTGGCGGCGTTGTGATCCATGGTCAGCCACTGATTGGCGCACATGCCATTGCCGGCGAATGGGGACACAATCCCATGCCGCAAGCCCCTGACGATCCCTTGCCGCCCCTGCGCTGCTATTGCGGCCGTATCGGCTGTGTCGAAACCTGGCTTTCCGGCCCGGCGATGTCGGCCGACCACGAACGCATGACCGGACAAGGCCTTACAGCTGCCGATATCGCCGCGGGGGCAGCGGCCGGCAATAAGGATTGCCAGGCCACACTCAGCCGCTACACCCTCCGCCTGGGTCGGGCGCTCGCGGTGGTCATCAATCTGCTTGATCCGGAAGTCATCGTGCTCGGCGGTGGCTTGTCGAACATTCCGCAGCTGTACCGCGATCTGCCGGAATCTTGCGGTCCACAGGTTTTTTCTGACGATTTCCGCACCCGCTTCTTACACCCGGTGCACGGCGACTCCTCGGGCGTACGCGGTGCTGCCTGGCTGTGGCATTAATGGCGCAACGGATGGCACAATCGCGCTCCTGACGCAGGTCTCCCCTGCCCCCCTGATCTGTTCGTTCCACGTGAAACCGGAGCCGGCATGAGCCAACCCGACTTACGCAGCCTGATGCTGCGGCTGTTTCTGCCGTTTGCTGCAGGCTATTTCCTCTCCTACCTGTACCGCACGGTCAACGCCGTACTCGGCCCGGTGATTGCGGGTGAGCTTGCCCTGCCCGACAATGCACTCGGTTTATTGACCAGCACCTATTTCCTTGCTTTCGGCGCCGCCCAGTTGCCGCTGGGCATGCTGCTCGACCGCTACGGCCCTCGACGGGTCGAAGCGGCTTTATTGGTCATCGCCGCGATTGGCGCAGCGGTTTTTGCCCTCGCCGACGGGTTGACCGCACTCACCCTTGGGCGGGCATTGATCGGGCTTGGGGTTTCTGCCTGCCTGATGGCCTCGTTTAAAGCCTTCACACAATGGTTCCCGCCGGGACGGCAAGCCTCATTGACCGGCTGGATCATGGCATCCGGCGGCCTCGGTGCCTTGGCCGCCGCCAAACCGCTGGAAATCACCCTCGGCTTTACCGGCTGGCGGGAAATCGTGCTTGGATTGGCCGCTGTCACCGTGATGGTGGCGTTCGTTCTCTGGAAATTTGTCCCGGATAAGCCTGCGGGGGTTGTTGCCGCAGGTTGGCGGGAACAACTGGCTGGCGTACGGCAGATTTACAGCAGCCGACACTTCTGGCGCTATGCCCCGATGGGTTTTGCCTTTACTGGCGGCTTCATGGCCGTGCAAGGCCTGTGGGCCTCACGCTGGATGAATGTGATGGAGCATCTGGATAGCGCAGCCGTTGCGGCTCGCCTGACCTGGATGGGAATGGCCATGTTGGCCGGGTTTCTATTCATGGGATTTTTTGCCACCACGCTGGTACACCGCGACATCTCGCTGGAAAAGCTGTTTCGCAGCGCCATGATTGCGGCCTTCCTGGCCTTTGCCATCATCAGCCTGCAACCCCAACTGGCGGGCCACTGGCTGTGGCCCGTGCTCGGTGCCTGTTTTTCCTTGTCCAATATCGCCTACTCGCTGGTCGCCCAGGCCTTCCCCAGCCAGCTTTCGGGTCGCGCCAATACGGCCTTGAATCTGCTCGTCTTTGCCGGCGCGTTTGGCCTGCAATGGGGCATCGGTGGCTATGTCGATGCCTTGCAGGCCGGTGGCGTCAGTGTGGATGCAGCGTATCGCGTGGCCTTCCTGACGCTGCTAGGCCTGCAAGCGCTCTCCCTTGCCTGGTTCCTGCTGCCCCGACGGCAGGTTTGAAGCAGCCAGGTCAATCTGCTGCATCAGGCCGACCTGACCCGATTCACGCAGATACACGCCAGCGGCACGAATCTGCCCGAGCAATTCGTTGTCACTGGTTTTCAGGGAAAACGGAGCGTTGACCGCAGCCGTGGACAAGGCCCCGATGCCGGCTTGGGTCAATGACCGATAGTCCTCCCCGCGCCAGACACTCAAGCGGGCGAAAGCCTCATCGGCTTCATCAATCCAGCCATTGCGGTCCTGATCGAGCAAGACCAGATCGGCAAAGCCATTGCCGCTACGGGTGCCAAACAACTCGCTACCATCGTCGGCTCGACCGTTGGCGTTACGATCAAAAACCAGAAAGGCGTTGCCGGCCTTGAGATCGGGTATCCACTCTGCCGAACCATCGGCATCCAGATCAAACTGAAAACGTGTCGCCGCCAGTTCGCCATAGGTGCCGGAAAAATTCACGACCAGCGGGTCGCGCAACACGATCTCCCCACTTTCCTCACTAACCCGCGTCATTTCGAACTCGCGCGCCATGTTGACCGCAAAATCAAAGCTGATTTCACGTCCATCACAGGTTTTGACCAGGCCACGCCCGCAAACCTGCGTGCTCTCCTTTTCCTGAACATGCTCCACCACCGTTTGCCGCCAGGTCATTGTTGGTAACCCTTGGGTTGGCAAGCCCGAATTCGGCAAAGTCTGCCGCCCGTCCGCTGGCAAATTGCCGTCCTGAGCCGGATTGCCGGCAGCGAAATCGCCGCATGGATCGGCACCACGGCATTTCTTGCCTTCCATGGCGGCCAGAATGGTCTCCAGCATCAGATACATCATCTTCCGCACCCGCTCCAGCAAGGCAAGCTGGGCCTCCGT
>JAVEXE010000075.1:0-8408 GCA_034004105.1 Azonexus sp.
GGGGGTGGTTGCCTTGCATCGCGGGTTCAAGTTCTGAGATTCATCATGGGACGTATCGAAGCGCTGCTGGTCAAGCCGGTAAACCATGTGTTGAAGGCAACTCCCTGGGCAACTGAGCGCTTGCGTGTCCATGCGGGAGTCCATGTAGGTTTCGGCGCTGGACCCTTTCGCTGTGTCATGCAGATCGATGCCCACGGCTTTCTGCAGGCCAGTGAGATTGATGAGACCGATGTCTTTATTCAGTTTCCAGACGATTTTCTTGTCGCCGCCATGGTCGACCGCAGTCGCCTGATGTCTTCCGCACGGATTAGTGGAACAGCGGACGTTGCGGAAACGCTCGCATTTGTTTTCCGCAATCTGCGCTGGGATGTCGAAGGTGATCTGGCTGGGATTTTGGGTGATATTCCTGCCCGTCGCCTGACGCGTATGGGATCAGCGCTCTTTCTTTCGGCACAGTCTGCTAGCGAGCGAATTGTCGAGAATCTCAAGGAATATGCTGTCGAGGAAGCGGCTGTCATCGTTTCAACTCAGGAAATGCAGCATTTTTCCTCTGAAGTGGATGTTTTGCGTGACGATGTCGCCAGATTAGAGAAGCGTCTACAGCAATTGGCGTCTCGTTGCTGATTCTTTTCATCTAATGAAAAAAGGCAACCTGAAGGTTGCCTTTTTAATGAGCCACCGACGATTAGTGGGTGTGCTTACGCAAGCGTTGAATGGCTTTCAACTGCGCAATAGCTTCTGCCAACTCGGCTTCTGCTGCTGCGTAGTCCATCGTCGCTTGACGATTGGCCAGTGCCTCCTCGGCGCGCTTTTTGGCTTCGAGTGCCTTGGCTTCGTCGAGATCGTGGGCGCGAATTGCAGTATCCGCCAACACAGTAATCATGTCGGGCTGGACTTCCAGCATGCCGCCGGAGACATATACCATTTCGAACTCGCTCTGATCCGGCACCTTAAGACGAATGGTGCCGGGCTTGATACGGGTCAGCAACGGGGTATGTTGCGGCAGGATGCCGAGTTCCCCGGATTCGCCGGGGAACACTGCGATTTCCACCAGACCGGAGAAAATCGATTCTTCGGCACTGACGACATCACAATGAACGGTCATAACCATTACTCTGGCTCCTATGCAGATGCCGCATTACTGCAGCGTCTTTGCCTTTTCAACAGCTTCTTCGATACCACCGACCATGTAGAACGCTTGTTCCGGCAGGTGATCGTACTCGCCACTGACGATGCCCTTGAAGCCCTTGATGGTTTCCTTGAGCGGGACAAACTTGCCTGGAGAGCCGGTAAAGACTTCCGCAACGTGGAAGGGCTGCGACAGGAAACGTTGAATCTTACGCGCACGGGACACAGCGAGCTTGTCTTCCGGAGACAGTTCGTCCATACCCAGAATCGCGATGATGTCACGCAGTTCCTTGTAGCGCTGCAAGGTCATCTGAACAGCACGTGCGACCGAGTAATGCTCTTCACCAACGATCTGCGGGTCGAGCTGGCGGGAGGTGGAGTCAAGCGGATCGACAGCGGGGTAGATACCCAGCGAGGCGATGTCACGCGACAACACAACCGTGGAGTCCAAGTGCAGGAAGGTGGTAGCAGGCGACGGGTCGGTCAAGTCATCCGCTGGCACATAGACGGCCTGGATGGAAGTGATGGAGCCAACCTTGGTCGAGGTAATACGCTCTTGCAGACGGCCCATTTCTTCAGCCAGCGTCGGCTGGTAGCCCACAGCGGAAGGCATACGGCCCAGCAGCGCGGATACTTCGGTACCGGCCAGGGTGTAACGGTAGATGTTATCGACGAAGAACAGAATGTCACGACCGTCGTCGCGGAAACGTTCGGCCATGGTCAGACCGGTCAGCGCGACGCGCAGACGGTTACCCGGGGGTTCGTTCATCTGACCGAACACCATCGCGACCTTGTCGAGAACGTTGGAGTCCTTCATTTCATGATAGAAGTCGTTACCTTCGCGGGTACGCTCACCAACACCAGCAAACACGGACAGACCCGAGTGTTGCTTGGCGATGTTGTTGATCAACTCCATCATGTTGACGGTCTTGCCGACGCCGGCGCCGCCGAACAGACCGACCTTACCACCCTTGGCGAACGGGCAGATCAGATCGATAACCTTGATGCCGGTTTCCAGCAGATCGACGGAAGACGACAGTTCGTCGAACTTCGGAGCCGCTTGGTGAATTTCACGCAGCTCATTGCAGTCAATCGGACCAGCTTCGTCGATCGGACGGCCCAGCACGTCCATGATACGACCCAGCGTGCCCATACCGACCGGCACGGAGATGCCGGCACCGGTGTTGTTAACTTTCATACCACGGCGCAGGCCGTCGGATGAACCCATGGCGATGGTACGGACCACGCCGTCACCCAGCTGTTGCTGCACTTCGAAGGTCAGGCCGGCTTCAACCATGCCATTTTCTTCGGAGGCGTCAAGCTTGAGTGCGTCGTAGACCTTCGGCATCGCGTCGCGCGGGAAGTGGATGTCCACAACTGCGCCGATACACTGAACGATGGAACCTTGACTCATATTCAAATCCCCAATAATTAAAAGCTTCGCGCTTGCGTCAGACTGCGGCTGCGCCGCTGACGATTTCCGAAAGTTCCTTCGTAATCGCGGCCTGACGGGCCTTGTTATAGACCAGCTTCAATTCACCAATCACGTTCTTGGCGTTGTCGGAAGCAGACTTCATGGCAACCATCCGGGCTGACTGCTCGGAGGCCATGTTTTCCGCAACGGCTTGGTAAATCAAAGCTTCGACGTAGCGGATCAACAGATCGTCGATAACAGGCTGGGCTTCCGGCTCATACACATAATCCCAACCCGGCTGATGCGATGCCTTCAGCACTTCATCCGCCAGCGGGAGCAGTTTTTCGAAAACCGGTTCCTGCTTCATCGTATTGATGAAGCGGGTATAGCCGATATACAGCGCGTCGATTTCGCCCTTGATATAGGCGTCGAGCTGGATCTTGAGCGGGCCAATCAGTTTTTCCAGGTGGGGGGTATCACCCAGCCCGACTGCATGCGAAACAACCTTCGCACCAGCGCGCTGCATGAAACCCAGACCCTTGTTACCGATACAGGTCGCCTGGAAATTGATCTTCTGGCTGTCGAGTTCCTTCATCTTGCCCAGAACGAGGCGCAAGACGTTGGAGTTCAGACCGCCGCAGAGACCCTTGTCGGACGTGACGAGTACAATCCCGATCGCCTTCTGCTCGCGCTTTTCGAGGAAGGGGTGCTTGTACTCGGTCAGCGCATGCGACAGGTTGCTGGCCACGCGCCGGATCTTCTCGCCATAGGGACGGGCAGCACGCATCCGGTCCTGCGCTTTGCGCATTTTGGATGCGGCCACCATTTCCATGGCCTTGGTGATCTTGCGCGTATTTTCAACGCTCTTGATCTTGTTACGAATTTCCTTGCCGCTAGGCATGGCGTTCTCCTAAGATCAGGCCCAGGTGCTCTTGAAAGCCTGGATGCCGGCAGCCAGTGCCTTTTCGGTATCACCGCTCAGGTCAGCCTTCGACTCCATGGTGTTCATGACTTCGGCGTGGTTGGACTTGAGGTAGCTGATCATGGCCTTTTCGCATTCCAGTGCGCGCTTGACTTCGACATCATCAAAGTAGCCCTTGTCGGCTGCGTACAGCGTAACGGCCATTTCCGAGATGCTCATCGGTGCGTACTGCGGCTGCTTCATCAGCTCGGTCACCAGACGGCCACGTTCCAACTGCTTGCGGGTGGCTTCGTCGAGATCGGAAGCAAACTGCGCGAAAGCTGCGAGTTCACGATACTGAGCCAGAGCCAGACGGACACCGCCGCCGAGCTTCTTGATCAGCTTGGTCTGAGCAGCACCACCGACGCGGGACACGGAGATACCGGCGTTGATAGCAGGACGGATACCGGCGTTGAAAAGGTCGGTTTCCAGGAAGATCTGACCGTCGGTAATGGAGATCACGTTGGTCGGAACGAAAGCAGAAACGTCACCCGCTTGAGTTTCAATCACCGGCAGGGCGGTCAGCGAACCGCTCTGGCCTTTGACTTGGCCGTTGGTGAACTTCTCGACCCATTCTTCGGAAACGCGGGCTGCGCGCTCGAGCAGGCGGGAGTGGAGATAGAAAACGTCGCCCGGGTAGGCTTCACGGCCTGGCGGACGGCGCAGCAGCAGGGAGACCTGACGGTAGCCCCAAGCTTGCTTGGTCAAATCATCGTAAACGATCAGTGCGTCTTGACCACGGTCACGGAAGTACTCGCCCATCGTGCAGCCGGCGTACGGAGCCAGGTACTGCAGAGCGGCAGATTCCGAAGCGGAAGCAGCGACGACGATGGTGTATTCCATGGCGCCATGCTCTTCGAGCTTACGCACGACGTTGGCAATGGTGGAAGCCTTTTGACCGACGGCGACATAAACGCAGAACAGGTTCTTGCCCTTCTGGTTGATGATCGCATCAACGGCAACAGCGGTCTTGCCGGTCTGACGGTCGCCAATGATCAGTTCGCGCTGACCACGGCCAACGGGAACCATGGAGTCAACGCACTTCAGACCAGTCTGGACCGGCTGCGAAACGGATTTACGCCAAATAACGCCAGGTGCAACCTTTTCCAGCTTGTCAGTTTCTTTGGCGTTGATCGGGCCTTTGCCGTCGATCGGCTGACCGAGGGTGTTAACAACACGGCCGAGCAGCTCCGGGCCGACCGGCACTTCCAGAATGCGGCCGGTCGTCTTGACCGTGTCGCCTTCGGAGATGTGCTCGTACTCGCCAAGGATAACCGCGCCGACAGAGTCGCGCTCAAGGTTAAGCGCCATGCCGATGGTGTTGCCAGGGAATTCCAGCATTTCACCTTGCATGACATCTTGCAAGCCATGCACGCGGCAGATCCCGTCGGTGACGGAAACCACGGTGCCCTGCGTACGCACTTCCGATGCGCCCTGCAGGTTCTGGATCTTGCTTTTGATCAGTTCAGAAATTTCGGAAGGATTCAACTGCATGAAAATCTCCTAGTTGTTCAGTGCCACGGCCATGGCATCGAGTTTGCCGCGGACTGAAGCATCCAGCATCTGGTCACCGACGGTGACCCGCACGCCGCCAATCAGGCTGGCATCGATTTCGACGCGAGCGGTCAGGCGAGTTCCGAAGCGGGGTTCCAGTTGCTGCAGCAAAGCAGCGACCTGGGTTTCGTCAATCGGGAATGCGGAATACACCACCGCCTCCTGAACCCCTTCTTCCTGGCTGCGGGCCAGTTCAAAAAGCCGGGAAATCTCCGGCAGGAGGGTGAGACGCCGGTTTTCTGCGAGGGTACGAACATAATTTGCCAGAATTGGATCCTTGTCGTCAGACAAGGAAATAAACAATTCGGCAACCTGTTCAACGGAGAGCCGGGGATTGCCCATGACCTGAGCCATGTCCCCGTCCTGGGCAATCAGCGCCAGCCTTTGCAGGCGCTGAGACCAGGTGCCCTGTGCCCCGCTTTCCTTGGCCAGCTTGAAAGCGGCGTCGGCATAGGGGCGAGCGATGGTGACGGATTCAGCCATAAGCGTTACAGATCCTGTTTGATCTTGGCCAGAATATCGGAATGAGCCTGGGCATTGATCTCGCGACGCAGAATTTGTTCTGCACCGGTAACGACCAAGGCAGCAACCTGCTCACGCAACTGTTCTTTTGCACGAACGGCTTCCTGTTCGATTTCAGCCTTGGCACCGGCGACGATGCGGTCAGCTTCAGCCTTGGCGTTTGCCTTGGCTTCTTCGATCAGTTGCGCGCCGCGCTTTTCAGCGTTGGCGATCAGTTCTGCAGCCTTTTCCTTGCCTTCACGGAGAGCTTCCGTGGAGCGCTTGGTGGCCAGTTCGAGATCGTGCTTGCCGCGTTCAGCAGCAGCCAGACCATCCGCGATCTTCTTCGCACGCTCGTCGAGCGCCTTCACAATGGGCGGCCACACGAATTGCATCGTGAACCACGCCAGAATGAAGAACACAACGAGCTGTGCAAACAACGTTGCGTTCAGATTCACGGTCTATGTCCTCTTCTAAAAAGTTGATCGAAGAGGATCAATTAAACCAGCTGGAACGGGTTGGCGAAGGCGAACATCATGGCGATACCGACGCCAATCAGGAAGGCGGCATCAATCAGACCGGCCAGCAGGAACATCTTGGTCTGCAGGGCGTTCATCAGCTCAGGCTGGCGAGCCGAAGCTTCAATGTACTTGCCGCCCATGAGGCCGATACCGATACAGGCACCGATGGCACCCAGACCAATGATCAGGCCGGCAGCCAGAGCAACAAAACCGAGAACGTGTTCCATGACAACTCCTTGCTAAGTTTAAGTAATGAAAAGGTAAAACAAAAAACAGGGTACTACAGTGAAACCGTTGAAAACTACCTATTAGTGAGCTTCGTGCGCCTGACCAACGTACACCAGCGTCAGCATCATGAAGATGAAGGCCTGCAGCGTGATGATCATGATGTGGAAGATCGCCCAGATCGAGCCGGCGATGACATGACCAACGAAACCGAACACCGTTGCAGTACCGCCAAGCAGAGCGATCAGCATGAACACCAACTCGCCAGCGTACATGTTGCCGAAGAGTCGCATGCCATGCGAAACCGTCTTGGCGACGAATTCAATCATCTGCATGATGAAATTGACCGGATAGAGCAGCGGATGGCTGCCGAACGGCGCCGTGAACAGTTCATGGACCCAGCCACCCAGCCCCTTGATTTTGATGTTGTAGTAAATACAGATCAGGAGAACGCCAAGCGACATACCCAGTGCAGCATTCAAGTCAGCGGTCGCTACTACACGCTGATAGTGGATGCCAAACATCTCACCAATGCGCGGAAGGAGGTCAACAGGGACCAAATCCATGGCGTTCATGAAGAAAATCCAGATGAACACGGTTAGCGCCAAGGGAGAAACAAACTTGCGGGACTCGGCACTATGCACAATCCCTTTGGCCTGCTCCTGGACCATATCAACCAGGATTTCGATAGCTGCCTGGAAGCGCCCGGGAACGCCAGACGTTGCCTTTTTCGCGGCCAAGTGAAGAATGAAAATCGTCAGCAAACCAAGCACGATGGAATAGAACATCGTGTCGATATTGAAAACGGACCAATCAACAACTGCTTTTTGCGCACTGCCAGTCGTGTTGAGGTGGGTCAAGTGGTGGACGATGTACTCGCCTGATGTCGGTGCTGCGCTACCTGCTGCCATGTTATCTCTTCCAAAAAGCCAAAAAACCTGCATGCAGGACAATCGCCAGGCCAATCAAAAGACTCGGCCAGTGCATCTCGGAATAACCCTTGATGGCGATTGCCAGAATTCCGATGGTGGCTGCAATTTTCAGGAACTCGCCGATGAAAAAATTAGCCGCATAGGAAGCCCCAGGGCGATTTTTCAACATCGTCAGGCGAACAGCAAAAAAAAGGTTGGGCAAAATAGCAGCCAGCGCTGCAAACCCGACCGAAATCAGCCCCCGCATTCCTACCATTGCACCAGCCAGAATCGCTGTTATCACTGCCGCACCGAGTTGGAGGTAAATCGCTTTCAACATGGTGCTCTGCAATCCTTAGCCGGCTGTGCCACACAGACCTAAATGATACAAGACTTCAAAATTTATCGTCAATGAAAATTAAGGGTTTACCGCAATGCAGCACGAGAAATCGGGATCAACGCAACTTGCCAAGGATGCCTTCCAGCTGTTCCAGATTTCCGAATTCGATGGTGATGCGGCCCGCTCCTTTCTTGTTGCTACGTATGGCAACAGTCGCACCAACCACATCCGAGAGTTCTTCCTGCAGGCGCAGAAGATCACGGTCAACGGGTGGAAGAGGGCTTTTTTGTGGCGGACTGACGATTTGTTGCACCAGCCGCTCGGCTTCCCGTACCGAGAGGTCTTTGTGCACGATACGTTGAGCCAGTGCCAGTTGTTGTTTGGCTGCAAGCGGCAGGAGTGCCCGGGCATGGCCCATGTCAAGCTTGCCGTCGAGCAATAAGGCCTGGACGTCTGGATTCAGCTGCAGCAGTCGTAACAGATTGCTTGCTGCGGGCCGTGAACGTCCGACCGCATCGGCAGCTTGCTGGTGAGTGAGGTTGAATTCGTCAACCAGGCGTTGCAAGCCAAGCGCTTCTTCCAGAGGGTTGAGATTTTCTCGCTGGATGTTTTCAATCAGGGCCATCGCCAAGGCTTGCTCGTCCGGGATATGTCTTACGAGTACCTGAACATCGGCGAGGCCGGCAATTTGTGCAGCGCGCCATCGCCGTTCCCCCGCAACGATTTCATACCGTTCAGCGCCTGGCATGCTGGCGAGCGGGCGGACAAGGATCGGTTGCATGATGCCCTGGGCCTTGATCGAGGCAGCCAGCTCCTGCAAGGATTGTTCGTCCATTCGCGATCTTGGCTGGTA
>JAVEXE010000075.1:8508-10155 GCA_034004105.1 Azonexus sp.
AGCGAAGCGGCCAGATTGACGGCGGTGGTCGTCTTGCCGACGCCACCCTTCTGGTTGGTGATGGCGAGTACTTTCATTGGCCCGCTTTCAGGAGAATGAGATGTCGTTCGGCGTCGAGGCCGGGGACGTGTAGCGGAATGATTTGCTCGACAACGATGTCGGCCGGCAGGGCGGCAATTTCGTCGTCGGGGCACACGCCCTTCATGGCCAGCCAGCGGCCACCAGGGGCCAGCAAGTGCCGGGTGAGTTCGACGAAGAGTTTGAGCTCGGCGAAGGCGCGCGAACTGATCTGCGCGTACTGGCCGTTCGTTTCTTCAACTCGGGCGTGGTTGACCGCAACGTTCTTCAGGCCGAGCTGGATGGCTGCCTGCTGCAGGAAGGTGGTCTTCTTCTGCACTGTGTCGACCATTCGTACCGACAGTTGCGGGCGAGCAATGGCCAGCGGGATGCCGGGCAAGCCGCCACCGGAACCGACGTCGAGCAGTGCGTCGTCGCCGACATGCGGCAGAATCGCCAGCGAATCGAGCAGATGATGCGAGATAGCCTGTTCCGGATCACGCAGTGCCGTCAGGTTGTAGGTCTTGTTCCACTTGAGCAGCAAGTCGCGGAAAGCGAGCAGTTGCTGCTGGGTGGTGTCTGGCAGGTCGAGGCCCAGTTCGGCCAGGCCGGCGGCAAGGGTCATGGCGCTCATGCCGCTTGCGACAGGTTGTGGCGTTTGAGGTGGATCAGCAGCAGCGAGATCGCCGCCGGCGTGATGCCCTGAATGCGCGAGGCCTGACCGATGGTCTGCGGCTTGTGCAGATTGAGCTTCTGCTTGACCTCGTTCGACAGCCCGGCCACCGTGGCGTATTCAAGATCGGCGGGCAGCACGGTGTTCTCGTAGTTGGCCGACTTGGCGACCTCTTCAGCCTGACGGTCGATATAGCCCTGGTACTTGGCGGAGATTTCGAGCTGTTCGATCACCGCTACATCAATTTCCGGGAATTCCTGCGGTCGACCGTCGATTTCGAGCGAAACCAGGCTGTTGTAAGTTACTTCTGGCCGGCGCAGCAGTTCGAACAGGTTGTATTCGTGCTCAATGGCCTTGCCAAGGATGCGCTGACAGTCGGCGGCAGCGACGATCTTCGGGTTGATCCAGGTCGCTTTCAGGCGTTCCTGCTCGGCGGCGATGGCGTCGCGTTTGCGGCAGAAGGCATCCCAGCGGACATCGTCGACCAGGCCGAGTGCCCTGCCCTGCTCGGTGAGGCGCAGGTCGGCGTTGTCTTCGCGCAGGGAGAGGCGGTATTCGGCGCGGCTGGTGAACATCCGGTAGGGGTCGGAAACGCCGCGCGTGATCAGGTCATCGACCAGCACGCCGAGATAGGCCTCATTGCGCTTCGGACACCAGCCGTCGCGGCCGCGCACGTAATTCACTGCGTTGATGCCGGCGAGCAGGCCTTGGGCAGCAGCTTCTTCGTAACCGGTGGTGCCGTTGATCTGGCCGGCGAAGAAGAGGCCGTTGATGGCCTTGGTTTCCAGCGTGTCCTTAAGGCCGCGCGGGTCGTAGAAATCGTATTCGATGGCGTAGCCGGGACGCAGGATGTGCACGTTCTCCATGCCACGGATCGAGCGCACCAGCGCCAGCTGCACATCGAAAGGCAGGCTGGT
>JAVEXE010000076.1:0-10010 GCA_034004105.1 Azonexus sp.
AGGGTTTCATAGTCCTGAGCGCAGAGAATTTCACGGGGAATGTGATTCAAGTTTGAGGGCATTACGGGCCAATCAATCCCGAGCAAAGCCTCCGGCAGTTTGCTCCGCCGGAGGCTTTTCGCTTAGAACTCGTAGTTAAGCGTCAGACGCGCATTACGCGCATCCCCCTTGTACAGGAAGGAACCAGAACGATAACCGGCCAGATAGTAGTCTTTGTCGAAAATGTTGCCGACATTAAGACGGAGTTTGGCTTGCTTGTTCAGGCGATAGTCGGCAAACACATCCCATACCGTGTAAGCAGGAATCGGCTGAGTGTATTGGCCTGACGCGTTGTATCCAGCAGCCGAATCCGGTTGCCCAGCGTACTTTTTGCTTTCGTATTTAACAGCAGTACCAAAAGCAAACTTGGGCGTGGCCTGATAGCGCAACTGGGCTGAAGCGGTTTTGTCGGCAAAGTTGCTCAGCGTTTTACCCTTGTTTGCCGCCGTCGCCGACTTGGTCACTTCTGCATCCATGAAAGTCACGCCAGCAAAGGCACTCAACTTGTCGGTGATGTTACCCGCCAGACCGAACTCGATACCACGGACCTGGTTCTCGCCGCTATTGAAGGTTCCGGTGGACGTGTAGCCATTCCCTTCCATGACATGCGTTTTGGTAATCTGGAACACCGCCGCTGTCGCGAGAAGTTTCCCGCCCAACAGGTTCCACTTGGTGCCCAGTTCCAGATTTTCCGTTTTTTCTGGCGTAGCGCTTGCTGTCTGGCCATTGAGGGTAATCAAACCGCCGTACCCGGCGCTGGTGCCGACGTCAGATTCGCCACCGTTCAAGTCTTTGGCCGTTGCGTAGGTGACATAAATGTTGGCATACGGCAGAACCTTGTAAGTCAAGCCGACGTGTCCATTCCACATACCCTCGGTGTAGTCGTAATCACCGGTCAAGGCACCGGTAGCAGCGTTCTGGGTTTTCAGGGAAATCTCTGTCCGGTCGTAGCGCAGTCCGCCGAAAGCTGTCCACTTGTCGTTCAGATCCACCGTATCCATGACCGACGCCGCGACTGTTCTCGCACGCCAATCCTTGTTCCAGTTGCCCTTGCTGATCTGCCGGTTCATCAAACTGTCGAGCCCATTAACAACCGACCCATCGGCAGCAAAAATACACCATGCGTTATTGGCTGCCGCCGCCGCAGTGTTTCCAGTCTTGCAGTTCTGACCACTATTGGTGACCTGATACACCCCACCTTTGACCTTATGGTCGGTGAACTCAAGGCCAAAAATGAATTCGTGCTTCAAACCCGCCAAGGTCTTGTCCCAATAAACATTGGTTTGATTGGCCAGATAATCCACCTCCTGCCAACCTTGATGCGTACTCAGGGTTGCCGTTGTGTACTGACCCGTAGCATTGTTCACACCGGTAGTTGCCGATCCTGCACCGGTAACCACGTAGCCGTTATCGGATTTACCCAGTCGCGTTGCATTGGTGATACGCAGCCCCGGCTTGATCTGATACTTCACCCGTGCCGTCAGCGTATCAACATCGGACTCAAGAAAATCCTGTTTCTGCAAATACGGCGGAACATTCTTGGCCGGCTTGCGGTTCGGCAGAGTACCAACGAGATAAGTACCCAAGTCCGGGCTGTCATCGGCCCGCAATCCGTAATAATCGACCACAACACTCAAGTCATCGTTAAGCTTGAACAGGCTGGACAATGCCAGGCCTTTGCGTTCGCGATCTGCCGGCTCACGATCCGGCACATCTTCCCGACTCAACAACACATTGGCACGAAGCGCCACGTTGTCGGTCAGGACATGATTCACATCAAGCGTGACCCTGCTGTGGTTGTCAGTACCTACGCCAGTGGAAATCTTGGTGAAATCGTAGTCGACCGTAGCCTGCTTGGTAATCGAGTTAATTGCACCACCCGCCGTGCCTCGCCCGGCAAAACTGGAGTTCGGGCCTTTGGAAATCTCGATCTGCTCGACGGCAAAACTCTCGCGCGTGGTCATACCGGGATCACGCAAGCCATCGACAAACACATCGCTACGGGCTTCCTGGCCGCGAATGATGTAACGATCACCGAAGGCATTGCCGTTTTCGCCCGTACCAAGCGTGATACCCGGCTGGGTATCGAGGATTTCGCGCAGATCGGTGTAACCCGAATCTTCAATCTGCGTTTTGGTCAGGACGGAAATATTGGCCGGCACTTCCGCCAATGGACGCTGATGGCGCTCATCACCAGACAGCTTCGCCTTGTAAGGGGCATCGGGTTCGGCGTAAGGATTGTGATCGATCACACGCTCGACCACCGTAATCGCTTGCATTTCCGTCTCTTTGAGAGACTCATCGGCCAGCACGTTGCCATGAGCCAGAACAGCAGTCGAAATCCCCAGGGCAACGCCCGTTTTGGTGAAAGACGAAGAAGGATTCCGGAAACTCGCCGGAACAAGGATTTTTCGGTTTTGGGAAGTCACAGTCATATCCAGAAAATCACTGTGAGGCTTCATCCAAATAGCAAGCATCAAGCCAAAATTCGCCACCGGACAAAACCCCAACAGGAGTGGTTGGGAAAAAGCTGGCTGGCGTATGGCTGGCTTGCTTAAACAGTAGTGATAATTTATCTCATTCTTAAAAACAATTCAAGTCGAGGCAACGCTTGGCAGATAAGCAAGCGGCGAAAAGTGGGTACATCCCGATTGCAACAATAATGCCAAGACGTGGCACAAGGCCTCTGCCGTACAAACGACAAGCAACAGATTCTCAACCGGCAAAATGCCAAGTTGCCGCTCAGTCAGCAATTCCCGAACGATTGCCCGCCCTTCCGATGCCAGCAACGGCGCTGCATGGCCGGTTCGCACCTCGACAACGCCTTGCAACTGCGCAAGCATGTCAGGCAACGCAATCAGCACCTGCTTGTGTGATACCCGGCCTGCTTCAACATCCGTCACCGCATCACGGCACAAAATGACGCAGTGAGCCCGTTGACCGTGCTTCACTAGGATTTATTCCGCATCAAACCCGGCATCTTCAATGGCCGCCAGCAAGGCTGAACGCTCAACGCGAAGTGGGTCAAACGCAACGCTCGCCTCTGCTGCCGCCAACGAAACCTCAGCCGAAATCACGCCGTCCAGCCCTTGCAGGATGGCGGTGATGTTCTTCACACAGCCCTGGCAACTCATGCCATCAATTTTGATCAGCGTATTTTCCATCGTTTATTTCTCGTACCAATGCGGTTGTTGATAAAGCAATTCGGTCATCCGTGCAGCGCTGACCGGCTTGCTGAAATAATAGCCCTGCACCATCTCACACCCCATGTCGCGCAGGATGCCCAGTTGTTCGGCAGTTTCCACGCCCTCGGCCAACACACTCAGGCGCAGGCTGCGCCCCATGCTGACAATGGTCGATGCAATCGCCCGATCATCGGGATCGGTTTCCAGATCACGGATGAAGGAACGGTCGATTTTCAGCTTGCCAACCGGAAAGCGTTTCAAATAGGCCAATGATGAATACCCGGTTCCGAAATCATCCAGAGAAAGCGCAACCCCCATCCGATGCAAGGCAGTTAGCGTTCCTAATGTCACGTCAACATCATGCATGACCGTGCGTTCGGTCAACTCAAGCTCCAGGCACTGGGCAGGCAGCCCGGATACACTCAGCGCCCCAGCCACCATTTCGACAAAACCCGGCTGGCGAAATTGAACCGGCGCGACGTTGACCGCAATTGTCTGCAAAGGCAGCCCCGCCGCCAACCAGGCCTGCGCTTGCCGACAGGCAGAAAACAGCACCCAGTCACCAATCGGATTGATCATGCCGCTATCTTCCGCGACCGAAATAAAGCGGTCAGGCATGATGATGCCAAGATCCGGGTGACGCCAGCGGATCAGCGCCTCGGCACCGATAATCTTGCCGCTTTCAAGACTGACCAGGGGTTGGTAATGAAGCTCGAACTCTTCCGCTTCAAGCGCATGACGCAGGCTGCTCTCCATCATCAAACGCTCCAGCGTTGAGGTATTCATTTCTGCCGAATAAAACTGGAAAGCGTTACGTCCAATATCCTTGGCCCGATACATCGCAGCATCGGCATTCTTCAGCAAGGCGTCTATATCCTGCCCATCCTGCGGATACAAGCTGATGCCAATCGACGATGTTACGGTCAACGCATGCCCGGCAACAGAAAACGGCGTTGTCGACATTTCATGAAGCCGGCGTGCCACCTCTGCGGCTTCGATTGCGCCAGCATCCGGCAACAGGATGACAAACTCGTCACCACCAAGCCGGGCAAGGGTATCAACGCGACGAACAACCTGCGCATAACGAGAAGAGAGCGCACAAAGCAGTTCATCACCAACGCGGTGGTCCAAGGAGTCGTTAATCCGCTTGAAATGATCAATATCGACAAACAGCAACGCTGCCGTCGAGGATTCACGCTCCGCAACAGCCAGCATCTGTTCAATCCTGTCCTGTAGCAAGCGACGGTTCGGCAAACCAGTCAAGGGGTCGAATTCTGCCAATTCGCGGATACGTTGTTCCGCCGCTTTTTGTTCGCTGATGTCCTGAAGGGTTCCCACGGATACAACCCGACCATCAAACTGAGCCGGCATGCCAAGCACCGACAACGGAAAACGTGAACCGTCACGGCGTACGCCAGTCAGTTCATAGCGCACACCAGGAATGCCCGCGAGACGCAGAGCCATTTGTTGGCAGACCTGATCACGCTGTTCCGGAATTACCAGATCACCAGGCAGTCGGTCTGCCAGCAACTCCTCGACGTGGTAGCCAAACAAGCGACAGAAAAAGGGATTGACGTAGATGAAACGCCCGTTATCGAGGACGAAAATACCCACCTGAGCCGCCTCCATGGTGGCCTGAAACAAGGCAGGGTACTCCTCGCCGAGTGCGTTCATTTGCCCTCCCCCATGACAGATCACCCCGCTCAGTTTCCGGACACGGGTCGCCAGCGCTTGAGTAACAGTGAATTGCTGACCACAGAAACCGAACTCAGCGCCATTGCCGCCCCCGCGACGACTGGATTAAGCATCCCAAAAGCAGCAAGGGGTATGCCTAAAACATTATAGACAAAAGCGAAGAACAGATTCTGGCGAATTTTGCCGAGTGTTGCGCGAGACAGCGAGATGGCATCTGCTACGCCCATCAGGTCATTACGGATCAAGGTCAAGTCTGCCGCCTCGATTGCGGTATCCGAACCCGCACCAATCGCAAAACTGACATCTGCCGCAGCCAATGCGGGCGCGTCGTTGATGCCATCCCCCACCATCGCAACCAGGGATTTTTCGCCCTTCAGCCCGTTGACCGCAGCAGCCTTGTCGCTCGGCAAAATGCCTGCCCGGAATTCATCGACACCCACCTGTTCGGCAATCGCAGCAGCCGTCGCCGCATTATCCCCGGTCAACATGACCACCCGAATACCTCGCTCACGCAGACGACGTACTGCCTCACGCGAACTGGGGCGCAAGGCATCGGCAATAGCAAGGTAACCCAGAATCTGACCCAGCTGATCGTCCTGCACCATTTCCGCCAGCACAATCACCGTTTTCCCGACCGCCTGCCATTCTGCAATCTGCGGCACATCGCTCAAACCCAACCAGACAGGCGAACCGAGGCGATAACGTCGCCCGGCAATCTCACCCTGAACCCCGTACCCTGGCATGGCTGCAAAATTTTGCACCGCAGGCAGGTCGACCGCAGGATTTTCCTCAACATGCGCCGCAACCACCGCCCGCGCCAAGGGATGTTCTGAATGCTGCTCCAGCGCGGCAGCCACTGCCAGGATACTCGCTCGACCTTGCGACTGTGGCGACACATCCGTTACTTCGGGCTGCCCGCGGGTCAAGGTTCCCGTCTTGTCGAGCGCCAGCACCGTGATTTTTTCCGCTTGCTCCAGGGCTTGCGCATTTCGCACAAGCACGCCGGCGCGTGCCCCAAGACCGGTGCCAACCATGATGGCCGTCGGCGTCGCCAGGCCCAGCGCACATGGGCAAGCAATCACCAAGACTGCCACCGCGTTGATCAGCGCCTGAGAAAAATCACCGAAAAATCCCCACCAGACAAGGAAAGTGAGCAGGGCAATACCGCAGACGACCGGAACAAAAATCCCCGAAATGCGATCCGCCAGCCGCTGTACTGGTGCTTTGGAACCTTGCGCCTCCCCCACCAGGCGGATGATGCCCGCCAGCAAGGTTTGCTCGCCTACCCCTGTCGCTCGACAACGCAGCGAACCCTGCGCATTGACCGTTGCGGCAAACACGTGATCCGAAACCGTCTTGCTCACCGGCATGCTCTCGCCAGTCAGCATGGCTTCATTGACGTTCGAGACCCCATCAACCACCTCGCCATCCACCGGAATGCTCTCGCCGGGACGAACGAGAAAAATATCGCCTGGCATCAGATGCTCCACCGGCAGTTCCACCCAGTTTCCGTTACGCTCAACCCGCGCCACTTTCGGCCGCAGACGAATCAGTGACTCGATCGCCTCCGAGGTGTGTGATTTGGCCCGCGCCTCCAGCAATTTACCCAACAAAACCAGGGTGATGACCGCCGCACCGGCTTCAAAATAGACATGCTGATCATGCAAGCCCAACACGGTTACAACGGTAGAAAACCCCCAGGCCATCGAAGTGCCCAGTGCCACAAGGACATCCATATTGGCCCCGCCACCGCGCAAGGCCTTCCAGGCACCATCGTAAAAACGCCAGCCAATCCAGAACTGAACAGGTGTCGCCAAGAGCCACTGTAGCCAGCGTGGCAGTTCATTTTCATACCCGCCTTCGCCAAACATGAAAAACATCTGCCCGACCAAGGGCAAGGCTAATGCAGCAGCAATCCAGAACATCCGGATTTCCTGCTGATACTGGCGTGCCTTTTCTGCCTTTTCCCGATCCCGCGTCGTGCCATCAACGGGCTCGGCAGAAAACCCGGCCTTGGCGACCGCCGCCAGCACGGCTTGCGCCTCAACCCCTTGCAGCCTCACCCGCGCTCGCTCAGATGCCAAATTGACGCTCGCCTGCATGCCCGGCTGACGATTCAGGACTTTTTCCAGGCGCGTAGAACAGGCCGCACAGGTCATGCCACGAATAGCAAACTCGATGACCTGCTCAGCGGGGGGGGTATCGCCTCCGTTCGCGGGTGCGTCACCGGGTGAATTCATCTCAAGCTCCTTGCATCACGTGACGTACGCCCAGCAAACCATAGATCCCGAAACCCAGAACCAGCATACCCGACAGCAACCTGACCACCCGCTGTCGCACAAACTGATTGAGTCGAGCCAGTAGCATGCCGGCCAACAGCAGGTTCGGTAGCGTCCCCAGGCCAAAGGCAAGCATCAACAAGGCACCGCGCTCAGCCGAACCTGCAGACAGGGCACTGGCCAATGCGCTGTAAACCAGACCGCAGGGTAACCAGCCCCAGAGCAAACCGAGCGGAAAGGCCTGACTCAAGGTCGTCGCCGGTAGGAATCGACGGGTCAGCGGTTGCAGTCTGCGCCACAGAGCCTGCCCCGCACGTTCGGTAAAAGCCAGCGCCTGGGTGACACCCAGCAGGTAGAAACCCAGAGCCACCAGCATTAGATTTGCCAGCACATAGAGAATGAGCCGGGCTGGCACCTGCCCTTCCAGGCCGAGACTGGCCGCACTTAGCGCCCCCGCCAATGCTCCCGCCAGAACGTAGGACGAAATACGCCCCACGTTATACGCCATATGCATCGACCAACGCGTAGCACCGCCGAAAGTCAATGCCCCGACGATACCGCCACACATGCCAACACAATGCGTACCGCCTAGCAAGCCAACAAGAAACAGGGCAAGAAAAGTGGAATCAGGCATGGGTCAGGACTTTGCAGGAAACAGGCTGAGAGTTTAACCCGCCAGCCCTGCGCCAAACAGTCTTGACCTGCCTCGCTAAATCACTTTCGAGTAGCGAGTCCGCTGACGATCAGCCCGCAAATAGCGGTCAAATGCCATGGAGATAACCCGGACCAGCATGCGCCCTGGTGGCAATACCGTAATCCAGTCGCGCTCGATCTTCAGCAGGCCACCCCGCTCCATTTCCCGAAGATCTTCCAGTTCTGGCGCAAAATATTTATGAAAATCAATCAGGTGGGCACTTTCAATACTCTCGATCGAGAGTTCGAAATGACACATCAAGGCCTGAATGATTGAACGACGCAGGATATCGTCAGCATTCAGTTCAATACCCCGAAAAACCGGCAGGGTAGCAACATCAAGACGATCATAGTACTCATCCAGTGTCTTGACATTTTGATAGTAGGTTGGCCCCACTTTGCTGATCGACGAAATGCCGAAAGACAGCATGTCGCAATCGGCGTAAGTTGAATAGCCTTGGAAATTCCGATGCAGACGCCCCTGTCTTTGGGCAACAGCCAACTCATCGTCTGGCTTGGCGAAATGGTCCATACCAATGAAGACATAGCCAGCTTCGGTCAATTTCCGGATTGCCAGCGCAAGAATCTGCAATTTGGTATCCGCAGAGGGCAGATCATTCTCGATAATTCGCCGTTGCGGCTTGAACAGTGTCGGCAGGTGGGCGTAGTTGTAAATCGACAGGCGATCCGGATCCATGGCCAGCACGCGCTCAAGCGTGCGATTGAATCCCATCACGCTTTGATGCGGCAAACCGTATATCAGATCAATCGAAACCGATTTGAAACCATTGGCACGCGCTGCGCGAATCACGTTACTCGTTTCTTCCTCACTCTGAACACGATTAACCGCAACCTGCACACGCTCATCAAAGTCCTGAACCCCAACGCTCATGCGGTTGAAGCCCAATTCACCCAACAGAGCAACCGTCTCGGCATCGACCTTACGGGGATCAACTTCAATGGAATACTCGCCACCGTCAAGCAACTTGAAGTGCTTACGTGTCAGATCCATCAACTGGCGCATTTCTTCGTGCGACAGAAAAGTCGGTGTCCCACCACCCCAGTGCAACTGGATTACCTCATGTTCACCATCACGGCCTTCGAGCGCAGCGCTCTGCAGCGCCAGTTCCTTGCCAAGATACTTCAGATATTTTGCACTGCGCCCGTGATCCTTGGTGATGATCTTGTTGCAGGCACAGTAGTAGCAAATGGTGTTACAGAAGGGGATGTGGAAGTATAATGACAGCGGCCGGCTGAAACCGCCGATGTTGCGTTTCCCAAGCCACAGGTCGGCAGCTTCGGCATCAAAGGCCTCGACGAAGCGGTCTGCTGTTGGGTAGGACGTGTAACGCGGTCCATTGACATCGAAACGACGGATGATCTGTGGATCGAATATGAGGTTTTCAGTTGCGAAATTCATTTGACATGGCATGTGGTTTAGGTTGGATTATGGTCGGATGGATCGCAATTTCTGTTGACATGGATCAAGCCAACGCAGGTTGCCTATGCCCAATACCGCACCACTGAAACACGATGTAACACTGAGCGTCATCAAGACAGCTTGCTCGAATTGCAATCTTCGCGAGTTGTGCCTGCCTTTCGGCCTCAGCCTGGAAGAACTTGAGCGTCTGGATGACCTTATTTCCACTCGGCGCAGAATCCGCCGCGGCGACCATCTATATCGTGCCGGCGACCCATTTGATGCCATTTACGCCATTCGTAGCGGTTTCTTCAAGACCGATGTTTTGCTGGAAGATGGTCGCGACCAAGTCACCGGCTTCCAGATGGCGGGGGAATTGCTCGGTCTGGATGGCATCAGTACCGAACATCACACCTGTAACGCCATCGCCCTCGAAGACAGTGAAATTTGCGCCATTCCTTTCTCCCGTCTGGAGAGCCTCTCACGCGAAATTCAGACCTTGCAACACCATTTTCACAAGGTCATGAGCCGTGAAATCGTTCGCGACCATGGTGTGATGATGCTGCTGGGTACGATGCGTGCTGAAGAACGACTGGCAGCCTTCCTGCTTAACCTGTCACAGCGCTTTACCGCTCGTGGTTTCTCTCATGCCGAGTTTTACTTGCGTATGACCCGTGAAGAAATTGGCAGTTACCTCGG
>JAVEXE010000077.1:0-1939 GCA_034004105.1 Azonexus sp.
GCCTTGGGTGCTTCCGCCGTTTCAGGCGACTTTGTCTCGGGTGCAGATTTTTTCAGGAAACTGAACATGGGTGTTAATGTCTCAAGCCTTGCTGACAGGCAGACGTGCAGTCGTTAAGATGCCGTCCGGATCGATGCAGAAATAGTTTTGGATTCTAGCAGAAAGCCCCTATCTCCCATGATGATGCGACACCTGTTTCCCGTTTTACTTGCCCCATGGCTGTTGACCGCAGCTTTGGCCAATCCGTTTGAGACCACCCTCGACAATGGCCTGAAAGTCATCGTCAAGGAAGATCCACGTGCGCCGACCGCCGTACACATGGTCTGGTACCGCGCCGGCAGCATGGACGAAGTGGATGGCACCTCGGGTGTCGCGCACGTGCTGGAACACATGATGTTCAAGGGAACCCCCAGCGTCGGTCCGGGCGAATTCAACAAGCGGGTGGCCGCCGCCGGCGGACGCGATAACGCCTTCACCAGCCGCGACTACACCGCCTATTTCCAGCAGATTCCCAAGCAGAAGCTCGGCGAAATGATGGCCCTCGAAGCCGACCGGATGCGCCACCTGACGGTTGATCCGAAGGAATTCGAGCAGGAAATCAAGGTTGTCATGGAGGAGCGCCGGATGCGCACCGACGACAACCCGCAATCCAAGATGTTCGAACAGATGAACGCCACGGCCTTCCAGGCCCATGCTTACCGGCGGCCAATCATCGGCTGGATGACCGACCTGGAAAACATGACCGCCACCGATGCCCGCGCCTGGTACGACACCTGGTACACGCCCAACAACGCCTACGTGGTGGTCT
The DNA here is from genome assembly GCA_034004105.1 of Azonexus sp. GTDB lineage: Bacteria > Pseudomonadota > Gammaproteobacteria > Burkholderiales > Rhodocyclaceae > Azonexus. The sequence continues at coordinate 809 of JAVEXE010000077.1, forward strand.
CGGGTGACGTCAAGCATCAGGAAGTCTTTGCTTTGGCAAAACAGCATTACGGCAAGTTGCCCACGCGTACGCTGCCAGCCCGGAAAAACATTGTTGAACCGCGTCAGGAAGGCACGCGCAAGATCACGGTCAAAGCACCGGCCGAATTGCCCTTGCTGATCATGGCCTACAAAGCCCCCATCTTGCGCGATCCGCAAGCAGAGCGTGACCCTTACGCGCTCAGCATTCTGGCCGGCATTCTGGATGGTCACGACGCGGCCCGCTTTAACAAGAAGCTGGTGCGCGAAGACAAGGTTGCGCTCTCCGCCGGCATTGACTACAGCAGCACCGCCCGCGGCCCCGGCATGCTCTACCTCTATGGCACACCGTCGCAAGGCAAGACCGTTGCTGACCTCGAAGCCGCGTTGCGTGCGGAAATCCGCCGGGTTCAGGAGGGCGGCATCAGCGAAGCTGAACTGAAGCGAACAAAGGCACAACTGCTGGCCAGCCAGGTTTACAAACTCGACTCGATGTTCGGTCAAGCCATGGAAATCGGCATGATGGAAGCCGTCGGCCTGTCCTGGCGTGATATCGAAGTCATGCGCCAGAAACTTCAGGAAGTCACGGCAGCCGAAGTGCAGGCTGTTGCCAGGAAATATTTTGACGACGACGCGCTCACGCTGGGCATACTCGACCCGCAGCCCCTGGACAAAATGCCCATGCGCCGCAGCCTCGGTTCGCGCCACTGATGGAAATTGCCATGAAACCACTGTTGACCGCTGTATTTTCTGCCCGCCTGAGTCGCCTCTGGCTTGCCCCACTCGTTTTGTTGCTAGGCCTGCAGCAGGCTATCGCCACTGTCGCCATTGAACACTGGACAACCAGCAACGGCGCACGGGTTTATTTTGTCGCCGCACCAAGCCTGCCAATGCTTGATGTGCAGGTCGATTTTGCCGCTGGCTCGATGTTTGACCCGCCCGGCAAAGCGGGGTTAGCGGCCCTGACCCGAGGCATTCTTGACCTTGGCACGCAACAACGGGACGAAACGGCCATTTCGGAACAATTGGCCGACATTGGTGCAGCACTGGGTGGCGGTGCCGATACGGATCGTGCAAGCGTCAGCCTGCGCACCCTGACCGATGCCGACAAATT
>JAVEXE010000077.1:2039-9949 GCA_034004105.1 Azonexus sp.
TTCCCCTTGCGCCTCGACAGTAATGCCAAGTTGCTGGCCAATATTGCCGTGATTGGTTTCTATGGCCTGCCACTCGACTATCTTGACCACTACCAGGCCAAGGTCGAGGCTGTCACGGTCGACGAGATCAAACAGGCATTTTCGCGTCACGTCCGTACCGACAAACTGATGACCGTCACGGTGGCCGCCGATTGAATACCGTCCGTATCGTTGGCGGTGAATTCCGCCGCCGCGTGCTGCGCTTTCCTGACAGCGAGGGCCTGCGCCCGACCCCGGACCGCGTGCGCGAAACCCTGTTCAACTGGCTGGGCCAAGAACTGGATGGCTGGCACTGCCTGGATCTTTTCGCCGGCAGCGGGGCGCTCGGCTTCGAAGCGGCCTCACGCGGTGCCGAACGCGTCCTGATGCTGGAGAAGTCGCCACGCGTGCTCGCAGCACTGCATGAAAATCATGAATTGCTGCATAAACCTGCCACCATAGAGATCAGGCGCGGTGATGCGCTACAATATCTCACTTCCGCGACGACGAAATTCGATCTGGTCTTTCTCGACCCGCCGTATCGCAAGGGCTGGCTCGCACGCCTTGAGCCCTTGCTCGACACGGTAACCCGTGAAGACAGCACGCTCTACGTCGAAGCAGAAAGCGAAATCCAGACGCTGGGTGCCTGGCAAGCCATACGCCACGGCAAGGCCGGCGAAGTCCATTTTCATTTGTTGCGACGGGCAACCTCTTGAACAAACTCAATCATCGTACCGCGATCTACCCCGGCACCTTTGATCCGATCACCCGCGGCCACGAAGATCTCGTGCGTCGCGCTGCCACCCTTTTCGACACCCTGATCCTGGCCATTGCCGAAAGCCCGGCGAAAAAACCCAGGTTTTCGCTCGAAGAACGGGTCGAGATGGCCTACGAAGTCATTGGCGACCTGCCCAATGTTCAGATTGTCGGCTTCAACACCTTGCTGATGAGTTTTGTGCACGAAAAAGGCGCCAAAGTCATCGTTCGCGGCCTGCGTGCCGTTTCCGATTTTGAATACGAATTCCAGATGGCCGGGATGAACCGTAGCCTCTATCCAGAGGTCGAAACGGTATTCCTGACACCGGGCGAGCAATATATGTTCATTTCCGCAACGATGGTGCGGGAAATTGCACGCTTGGGTGGGGATGTAGGAAAATTCGTCCATCCTTCAGTAGAAAAGCGCCTGCGGGCAACCACCACTGCATAAACGAGAGAGGAATAACAGTCATGGCTCTGATGATTACCGACGAGTGCATCAACTGCGATGTGTGCGAACCGGAATGCCCGAATGAGGCAATTTCGCAAGGCGAGGAGATCTATGTGATCGATCCGGCCAAGTGCACGGAATGCGTCGGTCACTACGACGAACCGCAATGCGTGCAAGTCTGCCCGGTCGATTGCATCCCCAAAGACCCCGGTCACGAAGAAAGCGAAGATCAGTTGTGGGGCAAATACGAGAAGCTTACCGGCAACTCGCGCCCCTAACTTCGCCTCACCCTTTTAGCAAAAAGCCCGGCCCCCTCTGAGGGACCGGGCTTTTTTACACCCATCATCTGGGCTCAAGCTGCCTGCAAGACTTCCTCCTCTTGAGGCGGCGTCAGCAACGCCGTAATCTTGGCTTCCAGCTCGCCGATTTGCGCCACCTGCAAGCGCAGATTTTTCTCGACATGCTCAAGCTCGGCAATACGGTCTTCCAGCGTATCCGTCGCCTGATGAATGCGCTTGATGCTTTCCAGACGCCGTTTCAGCTGAATCTGATGCTCACGCACCTGGGTTTCCATCGGTGCCATGATCGCCCGCAGCCAAACCTCGGCATCCTTGTTTGCCCGCTCAAAAGCCCGACGAACCAGCACTGCAACTTCTTCGAAAAATTTCTGGGTGATATTTTTCTTGTCGTGGGTCAGCAACGACACCATCGTGTTCAAATGCTTGTTGCACCACTCTTCCAGACGATCCAGCTCCTTCTCGTAGCGCAGCAAGGAGAAACTCGTTGGGGAGCCGAGTTTTAAGCCATGTTCTACTGAAAAGCGTTTGTAGACCGACTCCATCATGGCCAGAATCTCGTTGATTTCCTGACTGGAATCCTTCAAGGCCTTGCGCGACTGCGCAAAGAAACCACGCATTGCCACAGAGAGATTTTTGGAAAACGCTGCATCAAGCATCTGATCCCGTGTCTCGCCGGTCAGCTGACGCAGGCGGTCCAGACCGAGATGGGCGAACAGGTTATTTGTCAGCGTAGAGAACACGCTACGCACCGCGTAATAACGCTGCAAGCCCTGCTCAAACTCTTCTTTCTCGGAGCGGACCTTGCCCATCATGTATTCAACGACGCCCTTGTTCTTGCCGCGCAATTCGGTCAGCTCGGTCAATTGCTCACCGAGATTTCCCAAGCGAGAATCCAGCAAGCTGCGAACACGCCGCACGACGTCACCCACTTCCTGCTCCGCGCTTTCGCAGACAATATCGCGCTTGGCGGGAATCAGCTCGTTCGACAAGGCCATTTCCAGCGCTGGCAGGCGACTACGCTCCAGCAAGGCATCATCGCGGTTGATCTTGGCGACCAGGCCTTTCTGCGCAGAAACCGGAAACACCTGTTTCGGCGACAGATCGAGGATGACTGCACAATCCTGCACCTGGCGGCTGATCTCGGCTTCAATCTGCTGTGCCGTTTTCAACTCATCCCACTGCCCGTCAATCTTGTTCAGCACCACCATGCGGCCACGCCGTGTCGAGCCGCCAGTACAGATGTGCTCCTTCCAGATCGTCAGATCCGACTGGGTGACACCCGTATCCGCAGCAAGGATGAACAAAACCGCGTGCGCATTGGGCAATTGCGACAAGGTCAGCTCAGGCTCGGCACCAATCGCATTCAAACCCGGGGTATCGAGAATCACCAGCCCCTGCTTGAGCAAGGGATGCGGAAAATTGATCAGGGCATGCCGCCAGCGCGGAATCTCGACCTTGCCATCTTCGCCGACACGATACAGGGACAGATCCTCCTTGCCGACCTCAAAGCCAAGGTTCGCCGCCTCTTCCGGAGTTACCCGGATCGTTTCGCTGACATGCCGCAAAGCATCCTGCATGCTCTCGGGGGAATCAACCTGCAAAAGCACCTGGGTCCATTCATCCGGATAGCGCTTGTATTCACTGACGCCGGTACTTGAACTCCGGGTCTGGATCGGCAACAACTCAATCCCAGAAGGTTTGCCCGCATCGTAAAACAACTCAGTCGGACACATCGTGGTCCGTCCTGCCGCCGAAGGCAGGATACGATCACCGTAACCTGCAAAAAATATGGCATTGATCAGCTCGGATTTCCCGCGCGAGAACTCGGCAACAAACGCCACGTTCAAACGATCTTCACGCAAGCGCTCCTGCAACTGACTCAGGCGCAGATCAATCTGCCCGTCCGATAATTCGTTGCTGCCCAACCACTCCTGCACAGCCGTAATGGACGAAGAAAGTTCGGTGCGCCAGGCGCTGTATGCGGCAAATTGGTGAGTAAGCGACATGAGGAAAATCCGGCGAAAATCTGAAGGGGCAATTTAGCATAAAAGCCAGCGTTTGCCGCCGGTTTTCAATGCTGACAAGAAGGACAATAGTAGGTCGAGCGGCCCGCCTGGCGAATCTGCCGTATCGTCCCGTCGCAACGCAGACAAGGCAAGCCGGCACGCTCATACACCCCCGCCTGAATCTGGAAGCAACCTGCCCCACCATCGCTGTGCACATAGTCACGAATACTGCTGCCGCCAGCGGCAATTGCGTCAGCCAGGGTTTCCCTGACCGCAACGAACAAACGCTCATAGCGCAGACGACTGATCCGGTTTGCTGCCCGTAACGGCGAAATACCCGCACGAAACAGACTTTCCGACGCATAGATATTGCCAATCCCCACCACCCGATGCCCATCCATCAAGACGGGCTTGATGGGCGAACGCGAATCGGAAATCCTGGCCATGAAGCGGTCGACCGTAAAATCGTCAGCCAGAGGCTCATCGCCAAGAACCGCCAGCAAGGGATGACGCATCAGCACTTCCGGCGGCCCATCCTGCCAGAGCACCAGACCAAAACGACGCGGATCGGCCAGACGCAGGATCTGCCGCCCAAGTACCAGATCAAAATGGTCGTGCTTTTCCGCAGGCAAATCCTTGGGGACGAAACGCAGGTTACCCGACATGCCAAGATGGAGGATCAAACTCCCCTTCCTGCCCGCAGCCTGACAATCGATCAACAGATACTTGCCGCGTCGCCTGACGGCAGTAATCACACAACCGGGCAGAATATCCGGCAATTCAGGCGGGATAGGCTGGCGCAGCCGAGGCGCACGTAAAACCACGCCCTCGATTCGCACGCCCTCCAACTCCGGCGCAATTCCTAATCGACAAACCTCAACCTCGGGCAACTCCGGCATCGCTTGTTCCTCCACGCATTCCCAAATACCATCGCAAACTTGTTTTGTATTATGCGTTCTAAACGCAAACATTCTCCGGAAAGCCATCATGTCCCCGAAGCAACTCGTCCTCGCCTGCACCCTGGCCTTTGGCCTACCCGCCTGGGCAAGCAGCCCCACCCCGAAAGAAGACCTGCTCGGACAGACCGTGTTTCAGGTCATCCTGGGCGAAATCGCCCTTCGGGAAGGTGCCGTTGAGTTGAGTCTGGATGCCTGGACCGACCTCGCTCAGCGCAGCATGGACCCAAAAGCCTTTGCCCGCGCCGTCGAAATTGCCGGCCATAGCGGTGACCACGCACGCGCACTGCATCTTGTCAGGCTCTGGCTGAGTGTGGAACCGCAGTCCAGACAAGCACAGCAAGCGCAACTGGCCCTTCTGATTCAGGCGCGGCAAACCGAACAACTCGCCCCCCACCTTCGCCGCCTGCTGGAGGCTAGCGACAAGGAATTGCCTCAGCATGTGATGCTGCTCAATCGCATGCTCGCCCGCATTCCAGATAAAGCCGCCATTCTCACGCTACTGGAACAGGTACTGGCAGATCACCAGCAACTTCCCGAAGCCCATTTTGCCTTGGCACAGGCCGCCTTGGCGGCTGGCGACAACGACCGGGCCTCGCAAGAACTGCAATCAGCCCTGCAACTGCGGCCAGACTGGGAGCAAGCCGCCATCGCCCACGCCTCCTTGCAAGCCCGCCAGAACGCCGGGCAAGCCATCGAAGCGATGCAGCAGTTCATCACTCGCAAACCAGACTCCCGCGATGCGCGTCAGGCACTGGCCCAATTCCTGGTAACTGAAAAACGCTACCCCGAAGCCCGCGAGCAATACACGATCCTGCTCCAGGCCAGCCCGGACGAACCTGCCATACTCTATCCCGCCGCCGTTCTCGCCCTGCAAACCGGTGATCGTGAAAACGGGCGCCTGCAACTGGAGAAGCTGCTGCAAACCAATTTCCCCGATAAAAGCACCTTGCATTTTTTCCTGGGGCAGATTGCCCTGGAAGATAAAGACCCCGAAACCGCCCTGACGCACTTTCAGCAGGTTACGGCCGGAGAACGCTTCATTGCCGCCCGCGCCCGCACAGCCAGTCTATTAGGAGAACAAGGGAAGACAGATAGTGCTATTGAACTGTTGCGCAATACGCGCGGACTCACGCCTGCGGAACAAAGCCAGTTGGCACAAGCCGAAGCCCAGCTCTTGCGCGACACCGGCCAGCCGCATGAAGCTTACCAAGCGCTGGAACGCGCACTGAAAAGCCAGCCGGACAACCCGGAATTACTTTACGACGCGGCGCTGAGCGCCGAGCGGATTCAGCAGTACGACACCATGGAGCGCCACCTGCGTACCTTGCTCGACAAGCACCCTGCCCACCCGCACGCGCTCAATGCGCTGGGCTATTCTCTGGCCGAACGCAACATCCGCCTGGACGAAGCAGAGCAACTGCTGCAAAAAGCCATCACCCTGGCCCCGGAAGACCCTTTCATCCTGGACAGTGTCGGCTGGCTGCAATACCGTCAGGGCAAACTCGAACAAGCTTTGAAAACCTTGCAGCAAGCATACCAACTCAAGGCTGACGCTGAAATTGCCGCCCATCTCGGCGAAGTGCTATGGCAAATGCAACGCCATGACGAGGCTAGGAAAATCTGGCAGGAAGCCAGCGAGAAATCCCCTGACAACGCCGCGCTGAAAGCCACTCGGCAGAAATTTCAACCGTGACCCGGGCGTTACTTTCTGCCCTTCTGGCAATCTTGCTAACCGCCTGCAGCCATGGTCCGGTCGAACAGGGCATGACACCAGGAATCGCGCGCGGTGACATCAGACAATTTGCGGTCGACGCCCGTTTCAGCCTGAAAATGGTCGACACGGCAGGCAATCCCACCGCTAGCAGCGGCCGCTTGCGCTGGACGCACAGAAACGGCAACGACCAAGTTCTGCTCAGCAATCCGCTCGGTGTCGGGCTCGCCGAAATCTGGCATCAGCCGGGCCTGGCAGAACTGCGCACTGCCGATGGGAAAACCTATCGTGCCGATGCCATCGCCCCCCTGATCGCGGAATTAACGGGTCATCACTGGCCCGTCGACCGACTGCCTGACTGGCTACTTGGACGCCCCGGCCCCACGGGCAGACTCGCCCTGGATTCCCTCGCCCGCCCAAGCTCCCTTGAAGAGAACCACTGGCGCATCGATTATTTTTACGACACTGACGCGCCAGAAGCCTTTCCGGCCCGCCTGAATGCTTTCGGGGAAAATACCGAATTGCGTCTGCGCGTCGAAACCTGGACGAGCACACCATGAGCGAATGGAACTGGGACAGCCGCTGGCCAGCCCCTGGCAAACTCAACCTTTTCCTGCATGTTGTTGGTCGCCGCCCCGATGGTTACCATCTACTGCAAACCGTGTTCCGCTTTATCGACCGTTGCGACTATCTGCGCTTCACCCCTCGCGACAACGCGGAAATCATCCTCGCGACGCCATTGCCCGGCGTCGCCCCGGATACGGATCTCACCGTACGGGCCGCGCGCTTGCTACAGGCGCACAGCGGGTATCAGCAGGGAGTGACGATCCATCTCGACAAGACCCTGCCCATGGGTGGCGGGCTGGGAGGCGGATCATCCGATGCAGCAACCACCCTGCTCGCCCTCAATTTTTTATGGCAAACCGGGGTTGACCGCAAAACGCTGGAAAGCATCGGCCTGCAGTTAGGCGCTGACGTTCCCGTCTTCGTCCACGGCCAGAACTGTTTCGCGGAAGGGATTGGCGAGCAATTCACCGACCTGTCGCTCCCCCCCGCCTGTTATCTGGTGCTGCACCCTGCGGTCAACGTACCCACCGCCAGCATTTTCAGTGACCCCGAATTATCCCGAAATACGCCCGCACTGGATGCACGCGCCTGGCGACCCGGCAGCGGCCACAACGATCTCGAACCCGTGGCAAGCAAGCAATTCCCGAGCATTGCGACACACCTGGCCTGGCTAAGGGAGCAAACCCCCGATGCCATGATGACAGGCTCCGGTGCCTGTGTTTTCGCCAGTTTCCCGACTTCCGATTGTGCCGAAAAGGCTTTTGCCGCCAAACCCGACACCTTCTCTGGCTGGGTCTGCCACGGCCTGGCAGCTCACCCACTGGCCGGGCTACCTTAAAAATTTTGCAACATGGGCTAGCTTTTTCAGAAAAAGCCCTGTAAGATTCGCGCCTCGTTTGAACACGACCCGTTCAACGATCCGCAGGGGAGTCGCCAAGTTGGTCAAGGCACCGGATTTTGATTCCGGCATTCGAAGGTTCGAATCCTTCCTCCTCTGCCAGCTTCCCTTCGGGCAGGTCTTCGGCCTGCCCGATTTTCATTGTATCGGGCGAAAGCGATCATGATGCGAATCACCCGGAGGAATCTGGAAATGGCCTACAACAGCCTGATGGTCTTCACCGGCAATGCCAACCCGAAACTGGC
>JAVEXE010000078.1:0-7979 GCA_034004105.1 Azonexus sp.
CCGTGATCGATGAAATCCAGCGTGCGCCTCAGTTACTGCTAGCCATCAAGAAGAGCGTGGACGAGGACCGGCGTCCCGGCCGTTTCCTGCTGACGGGATCGGCCAACTTGATGGCACTGCCAACCGTGGCCGACTCACTCGCAGGCCGGATGGAAACCCTGTCGCTGTTGCCTTTGTCGCAGAGCGAAATCGAGTCACGCTCGGCGAACTGGATCGATAGCGCCTTCGCAGGTCGGATACTCAAGGTGGATCAGCCTGCGCTGGGCAATGACCTGGTCGAACGCGTACTGCGTGGCGGCTACCCCGAAGCCATTTCACGCGCCTCGACCAAGCGCCGTGTCGCGTGGGCACGTCAGTACATAGACGCGATCATTCAGCGTGATGTGCGTGATGTGGCAGGCATCGAGAAGCTCGATCAGTTGCCACGATTCCTCCGTGCCTTGGCGCAGACGGCAGGCCAGATGTGCAATTACACCCAGCTCGGCGGCCAGGTCGGATTGGATGGCAAAACGGCCTCTCGTTACGTCGGGGTGTTCGAGCAGATGTACCTACTCAAGCGGATCGATGTCTGGGCGCGCAACCGTCTGAACCGCGTGGTAAAGACGTCCAAGCTGCAGTTCATCGATTCCGGTCTGTTGGCGGTGTTGCTGGATCTGACCTTTGATGAGGTGCATCAAGACCGCACGCGGTTTGGTAACGTGCTGGAAACCTTTGTCTTTGGTGAACTGCTCAAGCACACGACCACGGCCGATGGGGACTATCGCCTGATGTACTACCGAGACGCGGACAAGTTCGAGGTCGACGTCGTGATCGAGAATACGGCTGGACAGCTGGTCGGGGTTGAGGTGAAGGCTGCAGCCACTGTCAAGGAAGGCGATCTTCGTGGGCTGAAGAAGCTGGCCAGCCTTGCGGGCAGCCAATACAAGATGGGGGTGTTGCTGTATGACGGCACCGAGACGATGCCCTTGGGGGACGGAATCTGGGCAGCGCCACTGTCGAGTTTGTGGGGCACGTAGAAGTAAAAAAGCACGACAGCAGTGTGTCGGGCTGGGCCGTCGGGCGGGTGGTCTGGGTGGAGCGTATTTTGGGGAAATTGGTGCTTTGCTCAAACAATACGCAGAGGGCGGCTGCCTTCACCTTGGGCGCTGATTTATCCCCGCTCAATCAACTGCGCAATCAGCCGCTGCGCCGTGCGCCGGGCAATGGCAGGGGGCGGGTCAGAAGCTCGGCCAGCATTAGTCCGGATTCTGAAATCTGTATGCTGTGGAGTAAATCAGTGGTGTGTGAGATGGCGACTTCAACGGAGTCGGCTGTTCCAGTTTGCAGGATGTCCGGCGCAGTTTTGTTCAAAGGCTAAGAGCTGAGCTACAGCAGCTTAACAGCCTCACACCCTCACATCCGCTCCAGATCCGCCCGCCAGGCCCGAGATTCTTGATGTGACCTTGCTGAAATGGATTGGAAATTTGAGAGATTCGAGCGTTGAGTTGCACTGACTGCAGGGGGAGTCATGGCAGCAATAGCGCTTTGATCTGTGCCAGCCAGGCATCAATGCGCTGTTCAGTGAGCAGTGCATGGTGGTGCTGGTCGATGGCCAACCCGAGGAAGTACCCGCCATCGACCGCCTTTGAGGCATTGAATTGGTACCCTTCGGTTGGCCAGCGACCGCCGACACGGGCGCAGCCAGCAACGAAGACATCGTGTAGGATGCCGATGGCGTCGACGAATTCATCTGGGTATTTTTTCTGGTCGCCGAGGCCGAAAATGGCGATAGTCTTACCGCCGAGGTCGGCACCGGCCAGTTGTGGCAAGAATTCTTCCCAACTGGGTTGGGTGAGGCCTGTGGATTCGCCGGGTAATTCACCATCACCAAGCGTTGGACTGCCGACGATCAGGTGATCGTGGGCAAGAAAATCGGCCAGGGTCGTGCGACCGATGTTCACCGGCACGCAGGCTGCATCGCCAAGTTTCTTGGCGATCTGCTTGGCAACCAGGCGTGTTCGGCCGGTATCCGTGCCGAAAAAGATGCCAATTTTCCCCATCATTCAGGCGGTGACCGCAAGATTCTGTGACAACTCTTCCGGGAGCACACCAACCGGGTTGCCTAGCAGGCTGTCCGGGCCGCTTTCGAAGCGCACCAGATAGATCTCCTGGCTGGGGTCAATTTCGGAATGCCCGAAATGCACCACCACACCGCGCGTACCGGCAGGCGCGATCAAGCCATCTACCTCCTCGATGCCGGGCATGCCACCATCGTTGAAGATGTCTTCGGCAGCAAAAACCATGTCGCCAATTTCGTATTGAATGATTTCCATGATGTCAGGCCCAGATGTCGGTGGGTGCTTTGAGGCGTTCCACGGGTTGATCGAACATTAGATCCTCGTCGATAATGGTGCCGACGTCCTCGGGCTTGACACCAATGTACATCGTGCCTTCGGGATAGACGATCACGGTGGGTCCGAGATGACAGGGGCCAAGGCAGCCCGTATTGGTCAGCTGAAATCCGGATGCCCAAAGGTTGCGCGTCGTGAATTCATCCGAAAAGGCCTGCCAGGTTTGAGCGCAAGATTTTTCCTGACAGGAACCGCGCGGATGACCACTTGGGCGCCCCTGGACACAAACCAGAATGTGCTTTTTGGGTTTTGGCATGCTGTTCTCCTTGTTTGCTGTTTATATAAAGCAAAGGAAGTGCCAGAAAAAATCCAATTAAATCAATGGTATTTTTTGTTGTGTTTGCAACAAAAGGATAGCTGACCAATTACAAACCACCGCCCCCCCATCAGGATGTTCGGAAAACTGCCGGCAATCAGTGAGACATGAAACTCCATGGTTGATCATGAAGACCAATAACAGCAGACCCTGGCTGACAACGAAATACCAACTATCACAATGGCTTATCTCTGCTCAGAATTGCCTGACCTCTATGCTCAGCGTCTGGATGCGGTAGGCGATCTGGCGCGGGGTCATGCCGAGGATGCGCGCGGCCTTGGCCTGTACCCAGCCGGCTTGTTCCAGCGCGGCGATGACGCGTTCGCGCTCGGACAGATCAGGGTCACCCAGATCGATGTCAGGCATCGGCGAATGCACCGATTGCCCCGAATTGGGCAAATGCAGTGGGTTGACCGCAGCCGTGGCCGTCTTGACCGGACGTGGCGAGCTACGTTCACGTGCACTTGGAAAGCGGATCAGGTCGACATCGATGTGTCCATCTTCCGAAAGCACGGCAGCGCGTTCCAGACAGTTTTCCAGCTCGCGCACGTTGCCCGGCCAGTCATGCGCTGCCAGCCGGCGCTGGGCCATGTCACTCAGGGTCAGCTTGCGCTTTTGATCGTTGCCGATCTTGCCCAGCAGGTGACGGGCAATTTCCGGAATATCCTCGATCCGCTCGCGCAATGGCGGCAGGAAGAGCGGCATGACGTTGAGTCGGTAGAACAGGTCTTCCCGGAAATCACCCATTTCGACCGCGGTTTCCAGATCGCGATGGGTGGCGGCAATGATCCTTACATCGACCTTGATCGTCTTGCTGCCGCCCACACGCTCGAATTCGCCTTCCTGCAAAATGCGCAGCAGCTTGGCCTGGAAGGGGGCGGAGACCTCGCCGATTTCGTCGAGGAAAAGGGTGCCGCCGTGGGCCTGTTCAAAACGGCCCTTGCGCGCTTCCACGGCGCCGGTGAAGGCGCCGCGCTCGTGGCCGAAGAGTTCGGATTCGAGCAGATTTTCCGGCAAGGCCGCGCAGTTGAGCTTTACCAGCATGTTACGGGCGCGTGGCGAGTTGTAGTGAATTGCGTTGGCGATCAGTTCCTTGCCAGTGCCGGTTTCGCCACGAATGAGCACGGTCGTGTTCCATTTTGCGACCATACGGGCTTGGTCGAAGACGCGGCGCATGGCAGCCGAGCGCCCGACCATGCTGTCAAAGCCGTGCTGATGCCGGACGGTGCGGCGCAGGGAGTCGCGCTCTTCTAGCAGGCTGGTTTTTTCCTGCTCGACATCCAGTGCCAGGCGCAGGCTCTGGCCGATCAAATTGGCAACCATTTCGACGAACTGGGCGCGTTCGTCGAGCAGGCCGTCTTCCGGGGACTCTGGCTGAACGGCGAGCACGCCTTGCAAATTGCCACCGACTTTGATTGGCACTGCGATGAATGGCAGGCGGGGGTCATAAATACGCAAGCGGTTCAGAAAGCGTGAATCGTCGGCAACGCGGGTCAGTTTGACGCTGCGAGGACGTTCTAGGATGAGGCCAAGGATGCCTTCGCCGGGGCTGTACTGGGTGTCGTTGATATCCGGACCATCCGGGTTGTAGAGAGTGTGAATAGTTATTTTGCCAGTTTGCGGATTGACTACTCCAATCAGCCCGCGGGTCAGTCCGGCCTCTTCGTGCAGGACGCGAAGGACTTCGCGCAGCGATTTAGGAAAGTTCAGCGAGCGGCTGAGTTCGCGGCTGACTGCATAAAGCGCGGCCAGCAGCAGGAGATTGAGCTCGTGAGTCCGACAGTAGCCACCGGTGGGTGGGCAGTCGTCGTCACGCTGCAGGTAGTGAGGTGTATCCATACTGTGGTTACCGCCTTAGATGGGGTCGCCGTCGATACGGAATTCGACAATCGCAGCGCAGCCGCCGCTTGGACTTTCTTCCAAATCGATGATCCCGCCGTGGTCGGCCACGACCTGCTGTGCCCGTGACAGGCCTGTACCGATATGCTTCCCGATCCCGCTCTTGGCGGTGAAAAAGGGCTCGAACGCCTTGTGCCGCCATTCGGGCGGAATCCCTGGGCCGCTATCGAGGATGGAAATCCGGATGCACTCGTCGATCACCTGACTCTTCAGATGCAGCTCCCGGCGTGGCCAACCCTTGATATTCATGGCCTCAATAGCGTTTTCCAGCAGCGCCTTAAACAGCATTCGCAATTGCAGGGGGCGACCAGGCAAGGTGGGCAAAATCGGCGAAGGTTCCCAGTCGACCGTAATACCGGCCTTGAGCAGTTGTGGCGTGCAGATTTCCAGCACATCGCGCAGGATCTCGTTAAGGTTGATGCTGATGAGCATTTCCTGCGGGCTTTGCGGGATAACCTGGCGCAGCGATTCGACGTGTTCACGACTTTGTTCGAGTGCCTGGCGCAACATGTTGGCACTCGCCGGGTCGCGACGCTGTAGAACGGAAATGGCAGAAGCCATCATGTTGAGTGGTTCCTCAAGCCGAAAAACGGCGGCAGAGAGGCCTTCGCGAATGGCGGCCGTACGTTCTTCTTCCGCCAGTGAAGCTTTGAGGGCGGCACCTCGTCCGCGTTCCTGTTCTTCCCGCAGGGACGTGATGTCGGAAATGACGAGCAACAGTCCGGCCTGGCCGGAGGCGCAGAAATAGCAGTCGGCGCAGTCGCTGTGCATTTCAACCAGCGAGGCCGATACCGACAGCCAGCGGGCCCGCCCGCCTGTTCTGTCCATCCGGGCTTCCAGAGCATGAAAGGCGCAACGGCTGGCATTGTCGGCGAGTAGCGTCTGCCAGTTAGGCCGCAACAGGTCTAGCAGGTGGTGCGCTGGCTCGGCGCAGCGCATGTCGGTGACCAGTTTCTTGTATTCCTGATTGTCCAGAACCACACGCCCCAAGGGGTCCAGCAGCGCAAAGGCGACTGGTGCCGCATCAACCACAGACTCGATCAGCTGCTTTTGATTACGCACCATTTTTTCCAGCCGATGCAGGTCGGTGATATCGCGGTGCATGCCGAGGAAGTGAGTAACTTCACCGCTGCTGTTGAGAACGGGCGTAATCGATAACTCCGCCAGATAGACCTCGCCGGACTTTCGCCGATTGAGGACTTTCCCCGACCAGGGGAGTTTTGCCTTGATCGTTTTCCACATCTCCTGATACAGCACAGCCGGGGTGTTCCGATTCGATAGTGCGGACTCGTTCTGACCGATGATTTCATCAGCTCCGTAACCTGTGATGCGGGTGAAGCTTTCGTTGGCAAATAGGATGCGTGCGGATGGATCAGTAATGGAAATGGCCAGATCGGCCTGGTTGACCGCCTGACGATAGACTTCGGGCGGCAAAAAGGCTTTCAGGACTTTTTCGGTGATTGGAGAGGGAAGGATTTGAGCCAGCATGGACGCGCTCCAGTGAATGCCGAGTCGGATACCTTTTACCTCTAGCAGCATTCGTGCCGTGACGGTTTTGCACAGGAATTGACAGCAAACCCCCTCAGTGATGGGAATTCGACAAGGCTTTTGTCCGGTTTGTGACAAATGGCCAGACAAAAATGCACGGATTTGGTTAGTTGACTGCAGAAATCGAGTAACGCTGCACTGCAGCAGGATGGCACGGCTTATGCACTGAGGGGTACAACACACCAATCGAGTCTGTTCCACCATGAGCGAAATACTGCTTCTCTTGCTATCGACTGCACTGGTCAACAACGTGGTACTGATCAAGTTTCTCGGCCTTTGCCCGGTAATGGGCGTGTCGAAGAGCGTGGATAGCGCCCTCGGCATGGGGCTGGCGACGACCTTTGTGATCGTGCTCGCCTCGGCGGCTTCCTGGATGCTTGATGCCTGGTTGCTGACGCCGTTGGGCCTGGGTTATCTGCGCATCCTCAGCTTCATTCTGGTCATTGCCTCGGTGGTGCAATTCACCGAGATGTTCATCAAGAAGATGAGTCCGGCGCTCTACCAGTCGCTGGGTATTTACCTGCCGCTGATCACCACCAACTGTGCGGTGATCGGCGTGGCCCTGCTCAACGTGCAGCAGGAATTCAGCCTCTTCAAGAGCCTGTTGTACGGCTTCGGTTCGGCGTTGGGGTTCACGCTGGTCCTACTGATTTTTGCCGGCCTGCGCGAACGTGTGGCACTAGCCCGCGTGCCTGCGGCCTTTGCCGGGGCGCCCGTGGCCTTCATCACCATCAGCCTGCTGGCGCTTGCCTTCATGGGCTTTTCCGGTTTGAACGTTTGAGGGAGAACACGCGATGATCGCCGCCATGCTCAGTCTGACCCTGCTGGGTGCCTTGCTCGGTATTGCCCTGGGGATCGCCAGCAAGTTCCTCAAGGTCGAGGGCAACCCGATTGTCGAGGAACTGGTCGACATGATGCCCGGTTCCAATTGCGGCCAGTGCGGCTTCCCCGGTTGTGTCGGGGCGGCGGAAGCCATCGTGGCTGGCACGGCGGCGCCGACCTGTTGCCCGCCCGGTGGCAAGGCACTGGCCTCGGCCATCGCCGCCCGGCTGGGCTTGACGGTCGACCTGTCGGCGCTGGGCGATGAAGGGCCAAAAATCGCCGTGATTGCCGAGGAACTCTGTATCGGCTGCTGCCGCTGCAGCAAGGTCTGCCCGACCGACGCCATCATCGGTGCCGCCAAGCAGGTGCATAACGTCTTCCGCGAAGCCTGCACCGGCTGCGAAAGCTGCATCGACAAATGCCCGACCGAGGCGCTGGCCATGCGGCCCGTGCCGGTTACCCTGCAACACTGGGTCATGCCCCGACCCGTCGCCGCCTGAGGCCATCATGGGATTCATGCATTTCCTGAAAGACATGCTGGGTGCCGACTGGGGCATCCACCCCGCCGACCACAAACGGCCCGCGGCCGATGCGCCCCTCCGGGTGATGCCGGTACCGGCCAAGCTGTATCTGCCCTTGCAACAGCATCTGGGCAGTCCGTCCCGGCCGGTGGTTCTGGTCGGCCAAAAGGTCAAAAAAGGTGAACTGATCGCGGAAGCGCAGGGCATGGTGTCGGCGCCAGTTCACGCGCCGACTTCGGGCACGATTGTCGCCGTGACGGAAATCACGGCCCCGCATCCCTCCGGGTTGGCGCTGCAGGCCATCATCCTGGAAGCCGATGGGCAGGATGCCTGGGTCGATTTGCAGGGTTGCGACGATCCGTTTGCGCTGGCCCCGGCCGAGATCGGCAAGCGTGTGGCGGCCGCGGGCGTGGTCGGACTGGGCGGGGCGGCCTTTCCGTCGGCGGTCAAGCTGACCGGCGCCTCGCGATCCAGCGTGAGCAC
>JAVEXE010000078.1:8079-9921 GCA_034004105.1 Azonexus sp.
ATGGGCGGGCCGATGATGGGCATGCAGATCCCGCACTGGCGGGTGCCGGTGGTCAAGGGCAGCAGCGGCATTCTGGCCTTTGATGCGGCGGAAGTGGCCGAACAGGCGCCGAATCCCTGCATCCGTTGTGGCAGTTGCGTCAAAGCCTGTCCGATGGGCCTCTTGCCACTGGAAATGAGTGCACGCATTCGCAATGAAGCTTACGACGAAGCCATTGGTCTGGGCCTGAAGGACTGCATCGCCTGCGGCTGCTGTGCCTACGTCTGCCCGTCGAAAATTCCGCTGGTGCAGTATTTCGTCCATGCCAAGGGCGAACTGGCAGCGCAGGATCGCAGCAAGTTGCGTAACGACGCGACCAAGAAACTGGCGCAGCAGCGTCAGGAACGTCTGGAACGGGAAGCGCGGGAAAAAGCCGAGGCCGCCGCCAAGCGCAAGGCCGAGCGGGAAGCGGCTGCGGCAGCCAAGGTCGCGGCGGAATTGGCCGCCAAAGCTGCAAAAACCGAACAACAGGGAGCCACGACATGAGAGCCGCCACCCTGAGCATCCAGCCCGTCGCCTCGCCCCATGCCCATGGGGGCAACTCGGTCAGCCGGACCATGTTCCGCGTCCAGTTGGCACTGGTGCCTGCGACCTTGTACGGCTTCTGGCTCTATGGCTGGCCAGCCGTTTTCCTGTGGTCGCTGACCATCCTGTCCTGCGTCGGGTTTGAAGCCCTGTCCCTGAAACTGATGGGTAGCCAACGAATCAAGGGCACGCTACTCGATGGCTCCGCCGTGCTGACCGGCTGGCTACTGGCGATGACGCTGCCGCCCTGGGCACCGTGGTGGGTCGCGGTGCTGGGTGGTTTCATCGCCATCATCATTGCCAAGCAGGTCTTTGGGGGTCTGGGGCAGAACGTTTTCAACCCGGCCATGGTGGCGCGGGTGGCGCTGCTGGTTTCCTTCCCGCTGCCCTTGACGCTGTGGGTGCTGCCCTTGCCGATGAGCGGCCAGCCTAGCCCGGATTTTGTGTCGAGCATGCGCATTTTTCTGACCAGTCTGCCGGTGCCGGATGCGATGACCAGTGCCACGCTGCTCGGGCACGCCAAGACGGAAGTCGCGCGGGGGATGGATCTGGCCGCTGCCCTGAATGGTAGCCCGGCCTTGTCGTGGCTGGGGATGCGGGCGGGCAGTTTCGGTGAATCGGCGGCACTTTTGATCTTGTGTGGTGGCCTGTATCTGCTGATCACCCGCGTCATTACCTGGCATGTGCCGCTGGCGGTGCTGGCCGGGGTGGCGATACCGGCGGCCATCGGGCATGCGCTGGACCCCGGGCGTTTTCTCGCGGTGGAAACGCATCTGTTGTCCGGGGCCTTGATGCTGGCGGCCTTTTTCATCGCCACGGATTATGTGACCTCACCCAATACGACGGCGGGGCAGGTGGTTTTTGGCCTGGGCGTTGGCCTCCTGACCTGGGTGATCCGCAGTTTTGGCGGTTATCCGGAAGGGGTGGCGTTTGCGGTCTTGCTGATGAATGCGCTGACGCCGGTAATCGACCGTTTCATCAAACCCCGCATCCTGGGGCGGGATCGCCGGGGCAAGCCGCTGGATCTGCCGGAGAAAGCCTGATGACGCTCGACACCTTACGCGACAAACTGGCTTACCAGCCGATCCTGCTGGGTTTGGTGGCCTTGCTGGCGAGCGGGGCGCTGGCCGTGGTTTCGGAAGCCACCGCGCCGGCCATTGCGGCTGCCGAGGCCAAGGATTTGCGTGACTCCCTGTCGGATGTGCTTCCGCCGGGCCTAGCCGACAACGATTTCCTGAAAGATACGGTCGACCTCGAAAAAGACGGCAAAACGGTGAC
>JAVEXE010000079.1:0-9727 GCA_034004105.1 Azonexus sp.
AGTCCAACCTGCAGGAAGTGAAGGCCCGCGGCGGCGAGCTGTACGTCTTCGCCGATGCCGGCAGCGAAATCCCCCAGTCGGAAGGCGTGCACATCCTGCACATGCCCGAACACTACGGCCTGCTCTCGCCGATCCTCCACGTCGTGTCGCTGCAACTGCTCAGCTACCATGCCGCACTGGTGAAGGGCACCGATGTGGATAAGCCGCGCAACCTCGCCAAGAGCGTGACGGTGGAGTGAGGGCAGGGGGTCTGCTTTGACCCGCTTCAACGCCCCTTGATGCGCCCGGTGCCCCCGGGCGCATTTGCGTTTACAACGCTTGGCACAAGCTTGAAATCAATCAGGATGGGGGGCTGCGAGGGATCTACTCAGAGGCATAACATCGCCGGTGGACTGTCGGCAGCTCGGCCGGAGCTGCCGTTGCGAGGCTGTTCAATGTCGGGCGACAATGCACCAATCACCAGCCATTCGAAGAGCATCGTTGCCGGCGCAAATATTCGATTCTGTCCCAATGCGAAACGGAGTAACCAGCTCCGATTTCGCAGCGATCACAGGACTCAACAACTCCAATCCTCATGCCCCAGCGGCAACGCGCTCAGCATCTCCCGATACTGCCGCCACTGCGGCAGGTGCGTATCCAGCAGCGCCGTAAAGCGGTCGTTGTGGTGCGGCTCCAGCAGGTGAGCCAATTCATGCATCACAATGTATTCCAGGCACGGCACCGGCTTCTTGGCCAGATCTAGGTTGAACCAGACGCGACGAGAAGCCGGATTGCAGCTTCCCCACTTGGTCTTCATCTTCTTGATACCCCAGTCGTCCACCTCAACGCCGAGCGTGGATTGCCATTTGTCGAGCAGAGGCGGAATCAGCACCTTGAGTTGTTCCCGATGCCAGCGCAACAGCACGGCTTCGCGCTGCCCGGCATCGGCACTGGGGCGGATGTACAGGTCGAGGTTAGCGATGCCGCGCACGGCCACGCGGGGCGGCGCATCATGTGCATGCACCCGCAAGCGGTAACGCTTGCCCAGGAAGTAATGGCTCTCGCCATTCACCATCTCGCGTTGAGACTGGCGCGGTTGTGCGGCGAACTGCGCCTGCTGCCGTCTGATCCAGCCCAGTTTGTCGATGACCGCCAGCCGTACCGCCTCATCGCTGATCACCAGCGGTACCGCAACCCTGACACGACCCTGGGGTGGATAAACACCCAGATGCAGGTTCTTGATGTCCTTGCGTACCACCTCCACCTTGATGCCACTGACGGTGAAATGGAGGGTTTCAGTAACCATGCTGATGCTTCGCCAGATCAAGAAGCCGTTGCGTGAGGGCTTCGGCATCATAGTCGGCATACGCTAGTCTCTCTCTCAACTGGTTGGCTTCGTGCGGCGTAGCGGTTGCGCCCGATTTCAGTGCCGCATTGATAGCAAGCCGCACCTTCTTGGTCTTCATGGTGTTGTCCCGCCAGCCATCCATACGAGCGGACTGAATCGCCGCATCCACGGCCAGGGCCAACCCCTCGTCCTTATCCAGGTTGTTGTAGAGCGCCCGCTGCGCCGCCGTCCTCACGCTGGCCGGATAGCCGACCTGCTCCCCCCCCGGCGTCATTACCTCTTTAGTCAGCTTGGCAATTTTTTCCAGATGTTCCTTGTAGCTGAGCACACCTTTGCGCCGCTGCTCGATCAAGGCATCGAGCAGCGTGGACATCTTGTCGTAATAGGCCGGATCAACGGGAGATTCATTGATGATCAGCTTGCGGACGTTGTTCTCGATGGTTTCGGCGACAACCTCGTTGGTTTTCATCATGCCCTTGACCTTCTCGGCGGCCACATCCGGGCCTCGTTCGACGATCAACTGGATCAGGCTCAGGTCGTCAAAGGCCGAAATCTTCTCGCTGTCCTCGGCGCGGATGTAGGCATCGATCAGGTAGCGCATGGACGGTTCATAGGCCTTGAGGTCGATGTAGTCGCCGCTGGCGAGCTTCACCTCATCGCGCACCTTGGTGTAATGATCCACCTCGGCCTTGATCGTCGTGATTTCTTGGGGCGTGTAACCCGCCTGAGTGAGCTCGCTCGCGATGCTGGCGTAAGCGCGGATCAGCGCCGCCACAAACTTGTAGAGCTTCAGGCGTTTCGGCTCGTTGTCCTTGAGCTGGGCTGCTTTGCCGGACTCGCTGGCGCAGAAATAGTGCAGGTATGCAGCCGAATCCTTGGGGGCGGCCACCGGCTCGCATAGCGCCCTGACCGCTTCAAGGGCCTCGTCGAGGTCTTCCCGTGCCTTCTCCAGCCGGTTTTCCAGCAGGCCGGCCACGTCGTCCTTTTCGTAACCGTCCAAGGCCCCGCTGGTGTAGTCCTGGACTGCACCTTCCAGACTCTTGAACAAATCCTTGTAATCGATGATGTAGCCGTATTCCTTGTCGTCGCCGTCTAGCCGGTTGACCCGGCAGATTGCCTGGAACAGGCCATGGTCGCGCATCTGCTTGTCGATGTAGAGGTAGGTTGCCGAGGGCGCATCGAAGCCCGTCAGCAGTTTGTCCACCACGATCAGCAGCTTCATCTGCCCCGGTTCGTCGATGAATTTCTTCTTCACCGCCTGCTCGAACTTCTCGACCTTACCGATCGCCTTGTCCACAGGTTCGTTGAACCAGTCGGCGAGCATCTGCCCATACACGGCGTACTTGGTCAGGTTGTCCGTTTCACCTGAGCCGGTTGTTTCCCCCTTGCTGTCGGCCACGTTCGGGGCATAGCTGCTTACAACGGCGCACTTGCCCTTGAGTTCGGTCTTGCTGAACAGCTCGTAGAACTTGCAGGCCTCGTAGATGCTGCCTGCCACCAGCATGGCATTGCCGTGACCATCCATCAGCCGCGGCTTGGTGCTCATGTCGAGCAGGATGTCGGCAACGATCTTTTCCAGCCGGTCCTTGCTGGAGAGCACACGCTGCATCGTTCCCCACTTCTGCTTCAGCTGCGCCCTGGCGATGTCGTTCAGCCCCTGCGTTTTGGCCTCGAACCATTGGTCGATCTTGGCCTTGTTGGTCAGTTTCTGGTCGATATCCCGCGCCTCGTAGCGTAGGTCGAGCACCACGCCCTCGCGCACCGCCTGGTCGAACTTGTAGGTGTGGATGTAGCGGCCAAAGACCTCGATGCTCTTCTGCTTGTCCGCCTTCAGCAGCGGCGTGCCGGTGAAGCCGATGAAGATCGCGTTCGGCAGCAGCGCCTTCATCGCCTTGTGCAGGTCGCCGCTCTGGGTGCGGTGGCACTCATCGACGAAAACATGGATGTCGCCCTTGGCCTTGAAATCGGCGGGGAGCCGCTGCAAGGCAGCGATAAATTCCTGTGCCCCCACGTCGCCGCCATCCTGCCGGCCAAACTTATGCACCAACGAACAGAGCAGCGATTCCTCGCCGCTGTTCAGCTTCTCGATCAGACCGGCACCACTCTTGGTGCGGTAGATGTGCTCATGCACGCCCTTGAAAACCTTCTCGATCTGCTCGTCCAGTTCGGTGCGGTCGGTGATGATCAAGACCCGCGCCCCCTTACGGTTCTCGCGTATCCACTTGGCCAGCCAGACCATGGTCAGCGACTTGCCGCTGCCCTGGGTGTGCCAGATGATGCCGCCCTCACGCCGCTGAATGAACTCCTGCGCTGCCGTCACGCCGAAATACTGGTTCTGACGGCACAGCTTCTTGGTGCCTGCATCGAACACGATGAAGTCGTGGATCAGTTCCAGCAAACGTGCTTTGCGACACACCTGCAACAGATACCGGTCGAGCAGATTCGGCTCACTGGCATAGGGGCCAGTGTCTTCCACCCATTTCAGCCAGTATTTCTCCGGCGTCTCGATGGTTGCGTAGCGCAAGCCCTCGCTGTCGTTGCCGGCCATTACCCACTGCATCGTGCTGAAAAAAGGCTGGATGAATTCCTTCTTCTGGTTGTCCAGATTCTGACGGATGCCCTCGGCAACCGAAACCGTCGAGCGCTTCAGCTCCAGCACGCCCAAGGCAATCCCGTTGACGTAAATCACCACATCCGGGCGCTTGGTACCGGCCTTGGCGGCATTCGCCAGATCGGCACCTTTTACCGTGACCTCCTCAGCAATCGCGAAGTGGTTGTTTTCTGGGTTCTTCCAATCGATCAGCCAGACCGTGACGTGATTTTCCCCGGCGCCCGGCTTCACCTTAACCCCGTAACGCAGCAGCTCGTAAACCTCCTTGTTGCGGTCGTAGAGGCTCTTGCTACTGTCGCCGGCCGCCCGGTTCAGTTCGTGCAGGGCGCGATTGATGAGCGTCTCATCCTCGCCGCGCTTTACCAGCCAGGTGCGTAGCAGCGTTTCCTCGATATTGCGGTTATCGAGATCGCTGCGGTCGCCCAGGTAGTCATAGCAGAGGCGGTCGCGGAACAGCGCGATGACACGGTTCTGGGTCTTCTTCTCGATCTGGCCGACAGTGCCTGTCATTCAATGTCCCCTGGTTCTGCGCTCAGCACGGTTTCAGGCAGCGTGTTCACCTATCACCTGAACAAAAACGGTTTGACGTTCTGAATCAAGCGCGCCACCTCGGCACGGTTGTGTTTCAGCATGGAATGGTCCCAAAGACCGGCCTCACCGTGGGCGCAGGCGTATGCCAGTTGCTCCCCGATCTTTTCCAGCGAAACACCGCAGTTTTTGCGCAGAGGCTCCGGCTCGTCCTGAGTGCCAAGAACGTACACCCTGTCGCGCACATCCTCGGGAATGGCCGCTTGAAAACTTTGTGTGCGCTCGTCAACCTGGCCGTCAAAATCAATCAGCAGCACCAGATGCCGTTGGCGATGATTGCGCAGTTGAGCCGCCTGGGAGGCGGACAAATCTTCACGCACCTTGCCCCAGCCACCAGCAATCGGCAGCGGCCGAATGGCGCCCAGGTTGAGCGACGGGTCCTTTAGAAAGCCGTTGACGATCTGCCGGTTGGCATCGTCTTCGGGCAACACCATAACGTGGGGCAAATAATTATTGACGCTGCTCATGGTTCCAGCTCCCCGCAAATCAGTGCCTGAACCACATCGCTTTCAATACCAAGCTCAGCCAGCGGGCGAATCAGTGTGGGCTCCAGGTGGCTCTTACGGCCCAGCACCCAGGTGTTGTCGTGCGAAAAGCGACGCACGGCTTCTTCATTGTGCGAAGTCATCCAGATCTGTCCGCCGCCCTGGTGAAAGCCCCGGCGCAAGGCCATCACAAAATGGCTGACCTCGCTGAGCGACAGGTAGTTGTCCGGCTCGTCCCAAAACGCAAACAAGGGGCCGTAGCTTTGGTGGGCCGCCAGCACCACGCCACAGAGGAAGAAGCACTTTTCGCCATCCGACAGCGCATCAAAATCCAGCTCATGCTGGGCGTTGCCCGCCTTGAAACGCACCAGCAAGGCCTTGGCCTCCTTACCAGCCCGCTCAAAGCGGAAGTCCAGCAAATCGGGCATGACCTGCTGCAGGTATTGGCTTAAGGGCGCATAAGCCGCCGGGTACTGGGCCAGCACGCCAGACAACCAGTCCGCCAGGTTGCCGGCGGACTCCTGCGGCTCCAGCGTTTCGCCTACCGTTTGACCCTGCATCAAACGGGGCATGGGGGCCAGCAGCACCATGCGCGCCAGCCATTCGCGGAAGACGCCCAGCGCATTGGTGGTGGAAGGGTCCTGAATGACCGGCAAGGCCACCAGATGCCAGTCGATGTTGAAGCGCACCTCGGGCTGACTGGCGTTCTGCCGTTGCAGAGCGACTTGCGCCAGCTCACGCGTATACAGCGGCTCGCCATCCACCACCAGGGCTTCTTCCAGCACCCGCAGTTCCTTGAAACGCTCGGGCAAATCGAGCGCCAGGGTGTATTGGAAAGCCCGCCCACCGAGGCGAACCTCCAGCTCCAGCCGCATCGGCACCCCGGTACGGCCCAGCGTGAAGTCGCCGGCCTTGAGCAACTGCCCCACGCGGTTGCTGCCCCGGCCAATGGCCTGAAACACCTTGAGCGCTTGCACCAGGGTGGATTTGCCCGAACCGTTCTTGCCGATCAGCAGCACCGAGGACGCATCGTCCGGCTTGAACTCGAAGTTTTCCAGGCAGCGGAAATTGTGAATATAGAGACGTTCAATCATCTCGAAACCTTTGTGGTAGGAATTTTCAACTCCCTGCTCTCTTTGGCTGCTTCTTCTCAATTATTTTCCTGGCTAGCTCATCATGATCTATCCCGGTAGATGGATAAAGAGCGGTAAGCACAGACTCAATGAGCTCAAAACCGGCCAGCAGATCACTGACCGTTATCGCATCATTGCCATGACTGCCATCATTTCCAATCCATTGGATCGCGGACAGCCTGTCTTTGTATTTGAGCAAGTCACCTTGGAGATGATCCCTGATTCTGACACCAAGCCGGAGCAACTCATCGTTCTTATCCCGTACTTTGACACTCTGTTCATCAAGTAAAACCTCAAGCGCAACCCGAAGTTGGTTTGCAGCGGCATCGCGGTTAGCAAAGATCAACGAGAAAGATCGGTCGAGGCTGGTTCTGACATCTGTGGGTATATTTTCGGTTATCGAAATAGGTATCAAGCATGGCTCGAAAAAGGATGGCCGGAAGCAATCACGATACGTTAATTCCCATTGCCCCTTTTCATCTCGAGCATGTTCTTGTTCCACATGACCAGCGCCAGCCATGGTGACAACCTCGTTGCAACGCCTGTTTGAACAACGCAGCACTGCCGAGACCCGATACCCAACCCAGTCGGCATCAAAGTCATCCAATTTGCTCAAATTTTCAGTTTCCCCAGAATAATGAACATGAAACTCTTCCGGGCTTAAACCTAGACTAGCTTTGCCGCATGTCGGGCATTGCCATTCTGGTAATTCATCTCGGTAAAACCAGAACCACGAATTTTTAATGAACATCACCCCTCCTCAACCAATCGAATGCGGCCGGTTAGCAATTTCTGCATCATGCCTTGCTTCAAGGCGCGGGTTTTGTCGCGGCGGGCTTCGAGGGCGGCGAGTTCGGCGTCCATGTCGGAGAGGACGGTGGCGATGGCGGTTTGTTCTTCGACCGATGGCTGGGGGATTTCAAGTCGCAGAAATGCGCTTTTTGCAATGTTGTACCGCGTCGCTCCCTGCGCCAACACAGACATGGCTTTACGACCTTCCTGACACCTAAACCAATACGCAAAGAACAAACCGCTCCCCCTTGCTTCAGCGTTGAGTCGGAAGCCGAAGCAGAAGCTATTCAAGTAAAGATTGGGAATGTCTTCAAGCAGGACAGAGCAAAAACCAACCTCTTCAGGGGTTTCTGACGATCCGTTGAAAAACAGGTCACCATTCTTCGCGGTGTTCTGTGCCTCATCTGGAGCAACATCAACCTGTTCAAGCCAGTCAGCATCAATGACCGTGTCGGTCATCACATTCATGAAAGGGATGTAACGTGCATCACCTCTTCCAAAATCCTCTTTAGTCTTTCCTGCGAGGCCGCCGTAGGTAGAGCCGAGCGCCCCCAACCGCTTCACCTCCCACGCCCCACTGAACCCCGGCAGGCGGGTTTGGCCGGTGAGGAGTTGCTGCATGGCGGCCTGTTTGAGGTTGTGCTTTTTGGCGATGAGTTGGTCGAGCTTGGCCAGCAGGGCATCCACATCCGACAGCGCGGCGGCGATGGCGCGTTGTTCCGGGAGAGGAGGTAACGGTAGGCAATACTCCTTAAGAGCAGGCATTTCAACGCCTGTTTGGCCGGATGATCGACGGGACAATGCGTCGATCATCTGGAATAACTTCTCTTGCTTCAAGACATAAAAAAGGTACTCACGGTCTATTTTTTCAGTGGGTACGGTCTTAATCAATGCGACGTTGTACGCCCCCTCTATTCCCCTAAGAATCTGGAAAACAGGGGGGCCATACCGCCCAATCATTATGTCGTTCGCTGTGCAGCGCTTTTGAGCGAGAGACCCGGGGATGTATGTCTCAAAGGCGTCTGATTTGTAATCCCGAATCTGAATAAGGCGAATGTAACCATTGCTCGGTGCGAATTTGAAGGTGTATCGAGGTGGCTGAGATCCTCCTGAAAACGAGCACACATTACCAATCGTAGTTGCTTTCCACTCATCCGGAATCACCCCCACCTCAGTCTGCTTGTAGCCCTTCGGAATCACCGCCATACGAACCCCATCTTCTTCAGGTGCTCATCCACTCGCGCCGCCAGCGTTTCCACTTCTTCCATCAGCTTGGGCAGCGGCGTGGAATACCGTTCGGCGAGTTGGCGGATGCGGCGGGTGAGCGTCTGGCTGACGCGGTCAAGTTCGCCTTGTACCTGGGCGGAGAGGGCCGCCAGCCATTTGTCTTCAACGACCAGGGTCTTGATCTCGGCGGCGCTGAGTTGGGAGTAGCGGGCGGAGACCTGGGAATCCAGCGCCTTTTGCGCATCCTTGACGGCTTTGCTGGCGGCGGCTTCCTGGTCGATGAGTCTGGCGTAGGCGGTGAGCAGCTTACGTTCTTCCTGCGCGTCCTTGTCGCGTTTGATTACGGTCAACCGGGCTTTGACGCTGATTTTGGTGAGCTTGCCTTTTTCCGTTTTCGCGTCGGCCAGCAGGCCATCCTCACCACCGTGTTCTTCATCCATCTCCTCCATCTGGCGGCTGATGGCGTCGCGTTCGGTTTCGCGTTGTTCGACGGCAGTCTGCTCGGCGGCGAAATAGCGGCTGATGATCAGCGCGGGCGGGATCAGATCCGTGTTGTTTTTGCCGTCGACCGTGGCATTCCAGCCATCGCTGGCGATCATCCACACATCGTCCTGCAGGGTCTCGGCCCAATAGTCCATCAGGCGCTGATAGACGTTGTAGGGATCGATCAACGTGGCGATGGCGCCGCCGTTGCGGAAGGTGTCGAGCAGGTTTTCGGCAAGCTTTTCGATCAGCGCTTTGGGCCGGTCGCCGGGCTGGATGCCGGTAAGCAGTGGCGTGTTGGCGCTTTTCCAGCTAGCGAACAGGGTGGTCACCGTCTGGTTGAAGGCGGTGAATTCCGGATGGGCGAAGATGGTGGCCTTGATCTGGCTGGCCTCCACCCGGGGCTGGCTGTAGCCGGGGCGATCGGCCGGGGCAAACAGCGCTTCACGCACGCTGGGGAACACCTGCCAGTAGGGGGCAAGGCCGTCAATGTCGGCGTTGGGGATGCCGCCCTTGAGGTGGGCGGCGATGTCCTGCCGGTCTTCCGGTTCGGTGCTGTCGATGTAGCGCGGCAGGTTGAGGTTGAAGTCGTTGGCCTCGATTTCGGCAAGGGCTACCTGCCGCGAATAGCGGGGAGTTTCGAGCTGGCGGGTGAAGGTGTCGACGATCTTGTGGATGTCCTGCGCCCGCAGGCGGTTCTTGTTGCCGTCCTTGATGTAGCCCTTGCTGGCGTCGACCATGAAGATACCGCGACGGCCAACGGCGCCTTCCTTGTCCAGCACGATGATGCAGGCAGGAATGCCGGTGCCGTAAAACAGGTTGGCCGGCAGGCCGATGATGCCCTTGATGACCCCCTGCCGGATGAGGCGGGTACGGATGCCGGCCTCGGCCCCGCCCCGGAACAGCACGCCGTGCGGCAGGATGACCGCCGCCTTGCCGATGCTCTTGAGGCTCTTGAGCATGTGCAGCAGGAAGGCGTAGTCGCCGTTCTTTTCCGGTGGTGTGCCGTATTCGAAACGGCCATGGAGGTCGTGGGCGGGATCGAAACCGGTGGTCCAGGATTTGACCGAGAACGGGGGAT
>JAVEXE010000080.1:0-9709 GCA_034004105.1 Azonexus sp.
AACGATGCGACAAAAATTTGGTTCCTGGTGTTGTTAAGATGCCTGCCCCCTCCCCCGGATCTGTCCACATGCAAGCTGCCCCCATCGATACCATCAACTTCAAAGACATCAGCATCGGCTACGAGCCCTTTTCGCAAGCCCTTCGGGCAATCGGGTTCGACTGGCAAACGGGAAGGTCGGAAGACATTCAGGCTTACTTCGTGACGCCAGGCAACAGCCCCCAGCGCTTCTTCACCCTTCGTGCAAGCAGCACGAACCAGGACGGGGAAGAACTCAGTGAGTCCGCTGTCGTCACCGGCATTTGGTCGGGCGTTGGCGAAAGCGTTGCGGTAATCAAAAAGCAAAGACCCGGAAAGCTGATCAAGGCCCGCAGCATGCAACTGGATGGCAACAAGCTGACATTCGACGTGTCGTAGCCAGCAACCGGAAACACCTGGGCCAAGCGCGCCGACAAGGCGCGCCATAGCGGGGCTCTAGCGTCGACATTTTTGCTATGCTGCCGCTTTTTCGCCGCCCAGCGCAGCAGCTTGGGCTGGCAGACCTCATTGACGGAGTGGCAAACATGGCCTCCTTGCAGGAACAGTTCTTAAAAGCCGGCCTGGTCGACAAAAACAAGGCCAAACAGGTCCATCAGGAAAAAACCAAGCAGAAGAAGGTCGAGCGCCGGACCGGGACGCAGAGTGTCGATGAAGCGCGCCTGGCGGCCCTTGAAACACAACGCAAGAATGCCGAGCGGGCCCGCGAACTCAACGCCCAGCGCGACGCGGCCGCCCACCAGAAGGCGATCGTGGCGCAAATTGTCCAGATGGTGAAACAGCATCGCCAGAGCAAGGGCGGCGGCGACATCGCCTACAACTTCACCCACGACAACAAGGTCAAACGGCTGTACGTGTCGGCCGCCGTCCAGGCCCATCTGGTGGACGGACTGCTGGCCATCGTCTGCCACGGCGGCACCACCGAACTGGTCCCCAAGGTGATCGCCGACAAGATCGCCGAACGCGACCCCTCGCTCGTCGTGCAGGTGAAAAAAGCCAGCACCGCAATCGATGCGGACGATCCTTACGCCGACTTCAAGGTGCCGGACGACTTGATGTGGTAGTGCTTCAGTAGGCTCCGCCCTGGCTTCTGTCGTAATGACGGAAGGCCTGGCGGATCGTTTCGAGGAGTTCAACCTCGCCCCAGGGCTTGGTAATGAACTTGTAGATCTCGCCGCGATTGATCGCCTCGGTCAGGCTATCCAGTCCCGTATAGCCCGAGAGCAGGACGCGCACGGCTTGCGGATGCATCGTACGGGCCCGCGCCAGCAGTTCGGTGCCACTCATGCCCTGCATGCGCTGATCGGTAACGATGACACCAACCTGATGCTGGGCCAACAGCAACAGGGCCTCCTCCCCGCTACCTGCCGTCAGTATGTGATAGTTTTCGCGCCGCAATACCCGCGTCAGCGCAGACAGGATGGCCGGCTCGTCATCCACCAGGAGCAGGGTAAACGAACCCGCGTTGTCGACAGGAACCAACTGGGGTGCGAAGGCATGCAGAAAACAGGTCATTTCCTCGGCGGGTAGTGGCTTGCTGATCAGGTAGCCCTGCATGACGTCGCAACTCAGCGAGCGTAAATAACGCGCCTGCCCGGCCTCCTCGACCCCTTCGGCAATAATCTCAAGACCAAGGCTATGGCCAAGCGCGATCACCGCCTTGACGATGGACGCATTGCCGCTGTTTCTGGTCATATCCCGGACAAAGGAGATATCGACCTTCAATTTATCGACTTCCAGTTGCTGCAGGTAAGCCAGCGACGAATAACCCGTCCCGAAATCGTCAATCGAAAGACGTACGCCGAGTGCCTTGAGATCGGCAATCGCCTTGAAGGAGCGATCACGGTCTGCCATGACAAAACTCTCGGTAATTTCCAGTTCAAGCTGGTCGGGAGAAATTCCGCTTTCCTTCAGCGCAAGCCTGACCGATTCGAGTAAATCTCCCCGGCTCAGTTGAACGGCAGAAACGTTAACCGCAATCTGCCGAGGCGCCAGGCCGGCATCGGTCCACACCCTGATCTGGCGACAGGCGGATTGAAGCGCCCAATGTCCCAGGTTGACGATCAGCCCGCACTCTTCTGCCAGAGGAATGAAGGCGGCCGGTGAAACCATGCCACGCGTCGGATGCTGCCAGCGCGCCAATGCTTCAAGGCCAACAATCTGGCCACTGATCAAATCGACCTGGGGTTGGTAGTGAAGAGACAACTCTCCCTGATCCAGAGCAAGGCGCAAGTCGGCCTCAAGGGACAAGCGCTCCTTCGCACGCGTCGTCATTCCCGGCGATGAGAAACGCAGAATGCCACGGCCCTGCACCTTGGCTTCATGAAGTGCCGCATCGGCGTTGCTCTGCAAGGTTTCCGCATTCGGTCCGTCGGTGGGATAGAGCGCAATCCCGGCACTGGCACCGATATAGACGCCATGCCCATCGAGCAGGTGGGTTTTGGCCAGGGCATCGATCAGGCGCTGGGCGACAAGATCGACGCCCGGGCCATTGGCATCCTGCACGATGATGATGTTGAACTCGTCGCCGCCGATACGGGCAATCGCCTCAACCCCCGGCAACAAGGCACGCAGCCGGTCGGCCACTTCGATCAACAGTCGGTCGCCCGCGCTGTGCCCGAGGCTTTCATTGACCGTTTTGAAGTTGTCGAGATTGATGATGAGCAGCGCGAATTCCGACTGCCCGTAGTCTGCCTGGCGAATGGCCTGGGCCAGCATTTCGGCGAACAAGGCCCGATTGGGCAAACCAGTCAGCGGGTCACGGTGGGTGAAGAAATCGAGCTTTTGTTCAGCATGACGGCGCTGCGTAATGTCGCAATACGACCCTCTCAGCCCCAGCGACTGGCCGACATCGCTGAAAACCGGTCTGGCAACATGTTCAACCCAGCGTTCGCTGCCGTCCTTCCGGCAAATACGCAGGATCAGCGGAACATCGACGTCAACACTGGCAGCCCCCGGCCCGTACGTTGTCCAGGCATCCAGATCGTCCGGATGGATGATGCTGTCCATCAGCCGGGCATCGGCAAAGAACTCGGCCGGCGCATGTCCCGACACCGTTTCGCAAGCCGGTGAGACATACAGAAAATTGCCATCCTGAGCCAGCCAGTACTCCCAGTTCGGGGAGTAATCGGCCAGGATGCGGTATTTCTCCTCGCTCTGCTCAAGCAGCGCCGTCCGTTGCGCCACCTGCGCCTCCAGAAAACACCGCAGGCGCGACAGTTCCAGATGCGTTTGCACCCGGGCCCGCACCTCGTCGATATCGAAAGGCTTGGTAATGTAGTCGGCCGCACCAACGCTGAAGCCTTTCACTTTTTCCTGGACCGCATCCACCACGGTAACGAAGATGACCGGAATGCGATTGCCTGCCGTCGTCGCCTTGATCCGCCGGCAGACTTCGTAGCCATCCATCTCCGGCATCATGACATCCAGTAAAACGAGATCGGGCGGCGTTGCCCCTTCGATCAGCCTGAGTGCTTTTGCACCATTGTTGGCGACCGTGATCCGGTAGTCCCCCTTGAGCACTTCAAGCAATTCGTGAATGTTTTCCGGAATGTCATCGACCACGAGCAGGGTCGGCGGATGACCCGGATCGACATGCTTCGCAGTATCGAAGCGCACCGGTTCCATGCGATACCGTCTCAATTCAAGCTGGGTACGCAGACGGAGTTGCAACAAATCGGGATTGACCGGCTTGGTGATGTAGTCGGCGACGCCGAGCTTGAGGCCGCGCGCCTCATCGGCCGCTTCGGCCAGTGCCGTAACGAAAATAACGGGAATGTCTGCCGTTTGCGGACTCGACTTCAAATGGGCCAGGACCGAATAACCATCCATGCCCGGCATCTTGATATCGAGCAGGATGATGTCCGGCGACGGCTGTCGATGCGCCAGCTCAAGGGCCTTCTCGCCGCTGGTCGCAGCACTGATCACATAATCATCACGCAGGATGTTCATCAGGACATGCAGATTCTCATGCACGTCATCGACGATCAGAATGCGCGGACGTTCTTGGGCAGATTCGGTCATGGTCACATCCAGCTCAGACTCTCGATTTCAGGCGATCACGCAGGGCATCGATCAACACCTGTGCCTCGTCAATGGAGAACTCATCGACTCTTGCGGCAATTTCAGTCATGGCAGGCTCGCAGGCATCGCCGACCACGCCGGCGCGCAATTCCGCCAGCGGTCCATCAGCGGCCCCCAGGTCGGAATCGAGTGCTTGCCGCAAACGCTCCAGACGCTCAATGATCTCGGCACCAGTCAGGGAAACACCGGCAGCCACCGCAGCCGGCGTGGCGGCCGCCAGACTGTCGATATCGGCAATCACCTGTTGCAGTAGCGTGCGCATGCCTTGCAGTTCGCCCTCTTCCGGCATTTTGCCCTGTTTGAGCAGCCCATCAATGTCGGTGATTTTTTCATACAACACCCCGGCGCCGATGTTTCCGGTCACACCTTTCAAGGCGTGGCAATATTCCTCGGCACCTTCAATACCACGCTCCTTGAGCAAGCGCTCCAGCTCGATATCGGCATTCGTGTAGTGTTCGCGGAATCGGCGTAGTTGCTTGCGATAGGCATCGGCCTTGCCACCGATGCGGCGTATCCCTTCGCGCGCATCAATACTGGTCAGGGCCAGCAAATCGGCGGGAAATCCCGGCAGCGCAGTGGTGGAAGTGACAGTCGGCCGGGTCCTTGCCCGATCCTTTGGAACCTGCACACACTTGCCCAGCGCCGCCATCAACTGCTCCGGCACAACCGGCTTGGTCACATGATCGTTCATGCCGGCCTCCCGGCTTTTCTCGGCATCGTGAGCCATCGCCAGGGCCGTCATGGCAATGATCGGCAAGCTGGCGAAACGTTTGCCGCCCGGCGCCTCGGCCAGGGCACGGATGGCGCATGCCGCCTCCAGACCGTCCATGACCGGCATCTGGATATCCATCAACACGGCATCGTAGGCATGCTGCCGGACCTTGTCGACGGCGTCCTGGCCATTCACCGCCTCGTCGACCTCCATGCCCTCGCTGCGCAACAACTCGCAGGCAAATTCGCGGTTGATGTCGTTATCCTCGACCAGCAGGATGCGGGCACCCGCCAGATTGCCCTGCCCTCCCGAAGGCGGAGCGATGCGCCCTTGATCCTTGCCCAGCACCCGGCCCCGGCCGAGTACCGACAGCATGGTATCGAGCAGGGTCGAGGGCGAAACCGGCTTGATCAGGAAACTGCTGACGCCGGCCTGCTCCGCCAGTCGCATCACATCCTCACGGCCATAGGCGGTGATCATCACGACCTTCGGTTGAGACGTGATCGCCGGATTGCCGTGGATGCGCAGCGTCACTTCATCGCCATTCATGCCCGGCATCCGCCAGTCCATCAGGACGAGGTCGAAGGGCTTTTCGCTGGCCGCCTCGAGTGCCGTCAGCGCCGCCTGTCCATTGGCGGCAACGCTGACGTCAAGATGGAAGAAGCGCAGCATCTCGGCCAGGATTTCGCGGGAGACCTCGTTGTCGTCCACGACCAGCACACGCACCCCCTGCAACAGCGGGCCGACCTGGGCGACCAGTTCGCGCCGACGGGACTGTGCCTGCTCGGCCACCTTGAGTTGCACCGTGAAGCAGATGGTCGTGCCCTTGCCCGGTTGCGAATCCTCGACCCAGATCCGGCCGCCCATCAGTTCGACGAGTTGCTTGCTGATCGCCAATCCTAGCCCCGTTCCGCCAAAACGTCGGGTAGTGGACTGATCGGCCTGGGTGAATTTCTGGAACATCTTCTGTTGCATCCCGGGCGTCATGCCGATACCGGTATCCCGCACGCAGACCTGTATGCTGATTTCCGTCTCGGTCGTCTTCAGCGCACGGAAGGCCAGTTCCACTTCCCCATGCTCGGTAAACTTGACGGCATTGCCGCAGACGTTGAGCAGCACTTGACCGAAACGCAGCGGATCGCCGATCAGCGTCGTCGGAATGGCCGGATCATAGCGGATCAGGAATTCAACGCCCTTGTGTTCAGCCTGATAGCCCAGCGCATCGGTGAGCTGTTCGAGAACGGCATCGAGCCCGAATTCAACCTGCTCGATATCGAGCTTGCCGGCCTCGATCTTGGAGAAATCGAGAATGTCATTAATGATGCCGAGCAGTGAATGCGCTGCGCCCTGCGCCTTGAGCAGGTAATTCTGCAGCGCCGGTGGCAACTCCATCTTCAGCGCGAGGTAGAGCATGCCGAGAATCGCGTTCATCGGGGTACGGATTTCGTGGCTCATGTTGGCCAGAAACTGGCTCTTGGCCTGATTGGCCTCCTCGGCCACGTTCTTTGCCAGCTGCAATTCCCCGGTTCGCTCGGCCACCGTTTTTTCGAGGTTCAGATTCACCTCGTTGAGTTTCTGCAGCGAATCGGACAAGCGCGCCTGGCCGTCGTTGAGCGCTTCCACCAGACCACCGAGTTCGTCCTGGTAGGGATAGCTGATCTTCTCGACCTGCACTTCCCCGGTCTTGAACTGCCAGCCGGCCACTGTTTTGGCAACGGCCGTCACGCTGTCCGACAGACGGAAGCGGATGGCCCAGGAGAAGATCAGCCACAGCCCGGTGGTGACAACCAGCGCATTGAGCAAGACCACCAGGAAGCTGTATTTGATGCGGTCCCAGAGAACGTCGGCACTCGAATAGAGATTCAGGTAGCCAATCAGATGACGGTCTCCCGCCGCCCCCTGGTGATAAAGCGGGACGACTTCCCGCTTATAGTGGCTGGGGAGAAAGTCGCTCCGCTCGTCCTGGGCAACCGGTACATCACCATCGCTGACGAGGGTATCGCCTTTTTCAGTCTCGATCCGGACGCCGGTCACGATGGCATTTTGTCTGACCCCGCGGGCCATCGACGCCAGCTGAGCCGAATCCAGTTCCCAGACTGCACCGCTGACGCCCGGCTCGACGGTCCGCCCGAGCGAGGCCATGTCGTCGGCAATGGTATGGCTGACCGCGAAATACTGGATGACCAGGTGAATCCCGGTGACACTGACAGCCAGCAGCAGATACCACGGAAGCATGGTGTAGAGCAGCCGTCTGGCCAGCGTCTGCGGTAAAACCATGATCCCTCCTTAGTCAACAACGACTATTTTCAGACCAGCCCCCTCAGCGGCGACTGGCTGCATCGGGCCACCACCAGCTCGTCTCCGGTTTTGCAGTACCGGCCGGCAAAACCGGATTATCGAGCAGAATAACCTGACGCTTTTCTTTCCTGATCGTTGCAATCTCTATCGCATGATAGCTCTCGAAGAGCTTGCGAAACGAGCCATCGGCCAGTGACAGCTGAAGCCCGCGCTCAATGGTTTTGGCCAGCGCCACATTGTCCTTGTGAACCCAGAAATAGATCGGATACGGAAAATACAGCGCCTTGGATTGCTCGATCGCCAATTTCGGATAAATCTGCTTGCGCTCATCGAGTTCGCGCCGGGCCTCGTTCAAACCACGCGGAAACGCATCGAAGCGGGCAGCAGAGAGCATTTCAAACAGATTTTCATAGGTTGAAGAAGTGATCACCGAAAATCCGTTGGCCCGCATGATCGGCAAATCGGCCCATTGGCTATTCAGGCCGAAGGTCAGCTGCTTGCGCAGCGAGCGCTCGTCCATTTGCGCAATACGTCCCTGATCCGCCGCCCGAATCACGAACAACCGAAAGCCGACGATGCCGCGCAGGATATCGATCTTGATCGGACGCATCCTGCTTTCGCGTTCATCGTTCGTCCCCAGGGCGATGACGTCAATGGCACCGGACTGCAGCAAAAGCATGCCGCGGTTTTGCGTCACTTCTTCGGCGTAAGGCTCCAGCCGAAACTCACCGGCATCCGCTTTCACGTGGGCCAGCGCCAGCTCCAGCAGTTTCCAGCGATATTCGTAAATCGGGCCGGATGGAAAGTAACGAATCGACGTTTCGCCGGCCATCGCCGCGCCAACCCAGCCGAACAACAGCGTGGCCGCGAGCAGGCAGCCTGCCATCAGGGACATCAGCCAGTCATTTTTCGGAACATTCATTGTTTTTCCTTTTGCCCTGCCGACGAATCACCACCAGCTTTCCAGCTGCAGTCCGATCAAGGTCGTACCGCTGCGACCCGCCAGCATGGTACGCGCCGCCGCCGCAGCTTCATTCCAGTCGAGCCGTGTGCAGTACACCCGCAACTCCGGACGCGACATGAAGCCGGGGCGCGGCCCCAGCCCGAGACCGACAGTCAGCTTGTCCAGACGCTGAAGAGCGCCGCCCGAATCCACCCGGGTCGTCATCGCCCCCTCGGCAAGAAAGCGCAAGTTATCGTTGAAATCATAGGAAATGCGTCCCCCCAGAGAAGTCCCCCGGGAAGAGGATCCCCCCTGCTCTTTACGGTCATGTTCGATTTCAGCCATGGCCTGTCCACCCAATCGGCCATGCTGCCAAATCAGGGAATCGATCAGGCGCCACGCCCGGGTACCGAAAGCCGCATTGAGGTCGCCATTGAGACTGCCCGGCCCGCCAAACCCTGTATTGAGCGCACCATAGCCTGTGCTGCCCTGAAGCCACAGGGAATTGTTCAGGCCTGGCAGCAAAAAGCCGGCCTGGTCATGCTTGATCGTCAGGGCCGTGCCCTGTGTGCCGTCTTTGAAACGGCCCGAATAGAAGGCGCCGAGCAGACGCAGCTTGCCCCCCGGATTGACCGGCAGGTCATAAACATCGGCGGTCAGGCGGGTAGTGTTCTGGCGATTGTCGGTCGGCTCCATCTCCTGATCGCTGCGAAACAGATGGAGGCCCAGTTTCCCTTGCCCGAGCGGCATGTCGAAGATGCCGGCGCCACTTTCTTGGCGACCGCCGGCCAGGTAGATGAAAAAGGTATCGACCGCATGAACGTCATCCCGCAACAAGCGCCGACCGGCCCAGAACCTGGCTGCCGGCATGAAAGCGTAGCCCCCGGTCTCGATATAGGCCTCACGGGTCGCATAGACCCCGGCATCACTCAGTCCGCCATTGGGATTCGTGTAGGAGGGGCGAAAACCCACAGTCCATTGCAGGCCCTCCTCCAGCTTGAAAGTCTTGCGAATGCGAATATTGGCGTCGAGATCACCTTCATTGCCCAGGCGCCACATGTCGCCATCCATACCCAGCGAATAGTGTCCCCTCGCCTGGCTACTCGACTGGGTAGCGGTCGGTCCGCCACGCACATAGCCGCCGATTTCCAATCCATCGCCAAAATCTGTCGATAGCGCATCCTGGGATAGCGCAGCGGCAGCTACACCCCATATCCACCGACTCTTTTTCATCGCGCCCCTTGCCTCCGTGTCTGCTTGGTTGGGGCCAGGTCATTATTATTTTTGACACAATATTTCAAGGTCTTCATGGCACCATGCCGAAGACAGCCCGACAAACGAGGCAGCATCCATGTTTCACATATAGTCTACGACCGACTTTGGATGTTCTTGATCGCGGAATGGCAACACCACAATATCTGTTCCCGCGTCCACAGGATGCGGATTGTTACACCACACAGTCCAAACGGCGGCCACTGCGGTATCCCACGCTTGATGTCTGTAGCGACCACCCACGGGGCGAGCGTCAAATGCTGAAGGTGGCGAAGGTCTGAACTCGACTGAAGCCGTCGTTAGAAGAACAGGATGCATCAGGGCTTGCAAAGTATTTGCTCCGACCGGTCAATCGTTGTTATAGGC
>JAVEXE010000081.1:0-4516 GCA_034004105.1 Azonexus sp.
CTCACATCAGGAAAAGCGTCGCCAGCCCGAGGAAGATGAAGAAGCCGCCGGAATCGGTCAGCGCGGTAATCATCACCGAGCCGCCAATGGCCGGGTCAGCGCCGAATTTCTGGCGCATCAGCGGGATGCCAACACCCGCAGAGGCCGCAAGTAGCAGATTGAGCGTCATCGCAGCCGTCATCACCACGCCGAGCTGCCAGCTACCATAAAGCCACCACGCCGCAACGCCAAGCAAACTGCCCCAGATCAAACCATTGATCGAAGCAACGCCCAGTTCCTTGCGCAGCAAACGGCGCATCGCGTCAGGCTGGACCTGCCCCATGGCAATTGCACGCACGATCATGGTGATGGTCTGATTACCGGAATTCCCCCCGATACCCGCAACAATCGGCATCAAGGCAGCCAGCGCCACCAGTTTCTCGATCGACTCCTCGAAGGCACCAATCACGCGTGACGCGACAAAAGCCGTGACCAAGTTGACGGCCAGCCAGGCCCAACGGTTCTTCACCGAGTCCCAGACCGAGGCAAAAATATCTTCCTCTTCGGCCAGACCCGCATGGGCCAGTTGCTCCTGCTCAGCCTCTTCGCGGATGAAGTCGACCACGTCATTAACCGTCACTCGACCTAACAGCTTGCCCGAAGTATCAACCACCGGCGCGGAGACCAGATCGTAGCGCTCGAATGCCTTGGCCGCGTCTTCCGCTTCATCTTCCGGTTCAAACTCGACAAAATCGGTGTGCATCAGCGTACCGACTTCGGTTTCCGGGTCGCTCACCAGCAAGACATTGACCGGCAAAACGCCTTTCAGATGCTCGTCACGATCAACGACGAACAGCTGATCCGTATGATCCGGCAATTCCTCGAAACGGCGCAGATAGCGCAGGACCACTTCCAGCGAGACGTCCTCGCGCACGGTGACCATGTCGAAGTCCATGATCGAACCGACCGAATCTTCAGCATAGGACATCGCCGCCCGCAGATGCTCGCGCTCTTCAGCGGGCAGACTGCGGAACACATCCTCGATCACGCCCTGTGGCAAATCAGGTGCCAAGTCGGCCAGTTCGTCGGCATCCAGTGTCTCGGCAGCCGCAACCAGTTCATTGGGCGCCATCGACTCGATCAGGCTCTCGCGGACTGCGTCGGAAACTTCCAGCAAAATGTCGCCATCGTGCTCGGACTTGACCAAATCCCAGACGATCAGACGCTCATCCGGCGGCAAAGCCTCCAGGATGTAGGCAATATCCGCCGGGTGCATCGGCTCCAGCTTGTGCTGAAGTTCCTGCAGATGCTGCTTATGCACCAGACCTTCAACCAGCTCGTGACGCGGCCCTTCCTGACGGTGCACCAGATCCTCGACCAGTTTGTGCCGGGCGATCAGGGTCTGCACCTCGGCGAGGCGCTCCTGCAGGTCTTCGGCATCGGTCAGTTGGGTGTCTTCGCTCATGGTGCAGCGCCGCATAAGATGCGACATTCTAGCACCGTCGGGGTGCAGACTCGGGGATGAATCATCCACAAAGCGTGCTTGCGCGGACGTTAGGGCAATTGCGCCGAGGGCATCCGGGCCAGAATGATGCTCACCTTCCGCCCCAATCCGGGTGCGTTGCGGTTGCGGTCATAAAATCGCGGGTTAGGCACCATACCAGCCAACCGGGCGGCTTGTTCCGGCCCAAGTTGGGCAGCTGAAATACCAAAATAGTGCCGTGCCGCCGCTTCGGCGCCAAATACCCCGTTGCCCCACTCGATTACATTCAGGTACACGGCAAGGATTCTTTCCTTGCTCCAGAGCGCCTCAAGCATCAGGGTGATCACAGCCTCGTTGCCTTTGCGCCACAGGGATTTACTCGGCGTCAGGAAAAGGTTCTTTGCCAGTTGCTGACTGATGGTTGAACCACCAGCGACAAAGCGCCCTTTTTTCTGGTTTTTTTCGATGGCTTTCTGGATACCCTCCCAGTCAAAGCCTTCATGATCGACGAACTTGGCGTCTTCGGCAGCGATGATCGCGCGCTTCAGATGGACGGAGATACGGTCATACGCCACCCACTGCTGACGCAACTGCGCCTGCGGATTTTTTTCCCGCAATTCCGCCAAGCGTATTTCCATGAAACGGGTGCTTCCCGGATTGAAACTGCCCCAGTACATCACCCAGACAAACAACCAGAGCAACCACAAAGCGGCAAATAAAAACGAGGCCAGCAACGCCCATTTCAGCGCACGGCCAAGCGCCTTCATTGTTTCAACGCAACCCGCAATGCCTGCAATACGGAAGCCACAGGCGGACGAACCCCGCGCCAGACATGAAAAGCTTCCGCCGCCTGCGCCACCAACATGCCCAAACCGTCAGCACACTGCGTCGCGCCTTGCTCGCGTGCCTGCTGTAGAAATGGGGTTTCCGCTTTGCCGTACATCATGTCGTAGGCCATCGCCCCGGCAGAAAATACGCCTTCCGGCAAGGGCAAGCGGGCATTCGACAAGCTGG
Source organism: Azonexus sp. (assembly GCA_034004105.1). Classification (GTDB taxonomy): domain Bacteria; phylum Pseudomonadota; class Gammaproteobacteria; order Burkholderiales; family Rhodocyclaceae; genus Azonexus. Next base: position 2,477 of record JAVEXE010000081.1, read on the forward strand.
CAGAGGTTGCGTTGATCACCAGATCAAAGCTTTTACCCGCCAAATCTCCGAAATTTCCACCGTCGACCGCGGCAAGATCAGCGAAAGCCTGAGCCAATTCGTGCGCCTTGCCCTCACTGCGATTGGCGATCATCAAAGAGGCTGGCGACTGGGCCAGCAACGGTTCAATGACGCCACGCGCCGCGCCGCCGGCGCCAAGTAGCAAAACCTTTTTACCAGCAATCGAACACCTCAGATTTTCCTGCAGATCAGCCACCAGACCCGCACCGTCGGTGTTATCGCCATGAATCCTGCCAGCAATGAAAGCCAAGGTATTCACCGCCCCCGCCCGTGCTGCGCGTGGCGTCAGCGCGTCACACAGACGAAAGGCCTCCTCCTTGAACGGCACTGTCACATTGGCCCCGCGTCCGCCAAGCGCCACAAACTCGGCAACCGCATCCTGGAAGCCCTCCAAGGGAGCCAGACGTGCCTCATAGGTCAGGTCTTCTGCGGTCAACTGTGCAAAAGCTGCATGAATGGCAGGCGATTTGGAATGGGCGATCGGGTTGCCAAAAACACAGTAGCGGTCGGTCATTTCAATGATTCCGTGAAGAAAGGGCATCACCCGGGACAAAATTCCATTCCCGAGCAAAGGCCAGAACAGTTGCGCCGCCCATGGCGTGACGTGGGATCGGCCCAAAAGGTGCCGACATACGCAAAATTCTCAATGCCGCCTGATCAAGAATCTTGTGCCCTGATGAACGTGAAATCTCGGCGTTGTAGATACTGCCATCCTCGACATTGAGTTCGACGTAAAGCACCACGCGCCCGTACAACTTCCCGCGTGCCTCATTCGGGTAATTCAGCGTTCCAATGCGTTCAACCTTTTGTCGCCAGGCATCAAAATAGGGTGCAAGGCTGTACTCCTGCGTCCGCGCCCCAATAAACTTCTTCACTGGCCGCTTGTTGTACTCGTCAATCGACTTGCTGATTTCCCCCTCCAGACGAGCCATGGCACGAGCCGCATCGGCAAGGTCGGCCCCACTCAAAGGCTGCGCCGGTGCGGGCTGCGCGCTGCGGGTTTCTGCCGAGGCCACCTTGATGTCACGCTGGGTCTCAGCCAGCAATTTTTTTTGCGCCGCTTCCAGTTCCTGAACCCGTCGGCGCATCTGCTGCAAGTCGCTGCCTTCGGATTGTTGTGCCGTTGGCGGCAAGGGCGTCCTGGCAATCCGGTTCTCATCCGTATTGCCCCCGCCATCAAGATTGGCTTGCGCATAGGCCTGCGGATCGACCGGTGGCTTCTCCGAGCGGGCATTGACCAGAATGATGTCCAGACCCCGCTCGCGAACAACCTTGGAAGCTTCCGGAAACGCAAAATGCAAACTGAGTAGCACGCCGTGCAGCAAAACAGAGATGCCGACGGCCAACCAAAGACGTCGGTCAGATTGCACGAACGAAGACGACATGGCCACCATCGGACTACAGCCCGCCGTCTTCCAGTGCCTCCGCTGGCACCGCTTGGTCAATCAGCGCAACAAAACGTAAGGACACCTCCGGTGCCAACAGGTCAAGACTTTCCACCGCCAGTCGCAAGCGCTGCCCCGCGGGTAAGTCCGCTGGCACCGAAGGCACCTTGACCATCAACGGCAGATGATCCAGTTTGACCAGCTGCTCACGCCGTACCGTGGCATTGACGTCAACGACATTGTGCTGCTGCAGCCAGCGCAAGCACCAATAGCGCTCCATCAAACGCTGAAAATCGGCGTACGCCGCGTAAGTCAGCTCAAAATCGCGCATCGCAGCAAATAACTCGGCTGAACGCTGGGCAAACGGCGGTGTATCGCCCTGCAAACAGGCAATCAATTGCCACTGATTGACCAGATCGCAGTAACGGCGCAGCGGCGAAGTCATCCAGGCGTATTGCGGCACGCCCAGTCCCTCGTGCGGCAAGGGCGAAGTGGTCATGCGGACCTTGCCCTGCGTCTGGGAACGATAAAGACAGGCGACGTTCTTTTCTGCCAGCAAGCCACCCCAGGTCGAATTGGCGACGATCATCAATTC
>JAVEXE010000081.1:4616-9626 GCA_034004105.1 Azonexus sp.
TAGTACGGCGACTTGATGGCACCGCAGCGAAAGAGCAATTGCGCTGCCGTCAGCCCGGTTTCCGCACAGGCCGTTTCGAAAGCCTTGGTTTCCGGCTTGTTACGATCGGGTTCGTAGAGTAGTGCATCCGTCAGCGCGGCAATTTCCGGCGGCAAGCGATCCGCTTTCAGCTCGGCGATCCAGTTTTCCATCGCCAGCGCTTGCTGACGCTTTTTTTCAAGACTGGCCAGAGCAGCTGCGAGAATGTCGGCGGGCGCCTTTTTGAAGCAGCCCTTGCCTTTGCGGTGGAAATAGATGGGCGCAGCGTGCAGGGCAAGCAGCACCGCCGTCGCCTCGACCGTGCTGGGCTCGTGTCCGTGGTAATCACGGGCAAAATCCAGAAACGAAAATTCGCCATCGCTCACGCACTCCCAAAGGAAATCCGCTTCGATCTCCTCGGCCAGCGGCGTGGCCTGCTCCAGCAGGACTGCGGCAGAGGGATTCGAAAAACGCAACAACACGGTTGCAGCCTTGATTTTGCTGCGCTTGCCGGACGGCATTTCGATCTGCAACGACGTTTCGTTGTCAGTCAGGATCGTGCCGGCCTTGAAGCCGCCATCTTCTTCAAACAGTACATTCATCGGCGGATTATAGCCCGGCAAATTCAATGAGTTGCGGCAACAACTCGGGAAAACGGGTGAAGCTGTGATCACCCCCTTCAAAGACGCTCTGCCGGCAGCCAAACCAGAAAGCCTGCGCATCATGATAGTCCAGCACTTCGTCGCCGGTTTCCAGCCACAACCAATAACGCCCGTTCACTGGCGGCCTCACCTGGGTCTTCAACTGCGCCGCATGTGCCTCGGTAAAGCAGAATCGCTCACCAGAATGGTAATTGACGTGCTCACCGATGAATTTCGCCACATCCAGGCGGTCGACCGCAGCCGGATTGATCAAGACAGCCGGCAGCGCGTATTTTTCCGCCAGAAAACTGGCGTAATGCCCACCCAAGGAAGAGCCAACCAAGGCAACAGGGCCGGATTGACGCTCAATCCAGGAGCACACATCGGCCATCGCCTGCTCGGGCACCGGCGCCAGTGACGGGCAATAGAAGCGCTCCCCCAAGCCACACTTACGCATTTCTTCTGCGAGCAAACGCGCCTTCCAAGAGTCAGGCGACGAGCAAAAACCATGCAGATAAAGGATCAAGCCGACCACTCCACCCAGCCCATTTGTGCGGTCAACAACACAATCACGCCGAAAATGATGCGATACCAGGCAAATACCGTAAAGTCATGGTTGGAAATGTAACGAACCAGCGCCTTCACACTGAGCATCGCTGCCACGAAAGACGCGACAAACCCGACGGCAAACACCGGCAAATCCTCCAGATGAAGGATTTCCCAGTTTTTATAGACGTCGTACACGGTCGCCGCAAACATGGTCGGAATGGCCAGGAAAAAGGAAAACTCGGTCGCCGTCTTCCGCGATAAACCGAATATCAAGCCCCCCATGATCGTCGCACCCGACCGGGAAGTTCCGGGAAACATGGCCAAAGCCTGGGCAAACCCGACCTTGAGCGCATCCGGCCAACGCATTTCATCCACACTATTGATACGCGGCTGATAAACCTTGCGCTCGATGAACAAAATCAGGAAGCCCCCGACAATCAACGCCCCCGCTACAGTCAGCGGGTTGAACAGGTAGGCCTTGATCGTGCTGTGAAACATTAGCCCAAGGACTGCAGCAGGCATGAATCCGACCAGCAGCATCAACAGGAAGCGCTGCTGCTCGGGCTCCGTGCGCAAACCGCCAACGACTTTCGTGATGCGTTCGCGATAAAGCCAGCATACCGCCAGAATTGCCGCAAGCTGAATGACAATCTTGAACACCTTGCTTTGCTCGTTGGTGTAATCGAGAAGGCTGCCGACAATAATCAAATGGCCGGTTGAGGATATTGGCAAAAACTCGGTCAGCCCTTCGACAATGCCAAGAATCAACGCTTTGAGTAAGAGAACAGGGTCCATGTCAGGAAGGCGCTATGACGAAAGGGCGCATTTTACCCTCTCGACGCAGCAATTACCGCGTACACGGGAAATACAGCGCCCCTATTTCGACCCCGGAGGCGTCTGCTGACGAATCATGTACTCGGCCAGGGTTGCGTAGAGCGGCTTGGACAACATTCGCGACACAGCGGAAGCAATAAGTGCCGTGGCCATCATCGCAATCACCAGCGAATACCCATCAACCATTTCCATGACGATAATGAAAGCAGTGATTGGCGCCTGAGTCGCCGCCGCAAGAAAACCTACCATGCACAAAACGACAATCGTCGTTGGAAAAGCCTGATCGGACAGCAGCGGCACCAGATCCTGACCAATACCCGCACCAATCGCGAGCGAAGGTGCGAAAATCCCACCCGGCAAGCCCGTCAGATACGATACGACTGTCGCGATGAATTTTGCCGGGCCGTAGTACCAAGGCAAATCAGCCTGGCCAGCAAGCAAGGACTTGGTTTCGGCAAAACCACTCCCCCAAGTCATGCCACCGGTCGCCCACCCCAAAGCCGCCAGCAACAAGCCGCAGAAGAAAACGAAATAATACGGGTGGGCGGCACGGAACTCAGCCAGCTTTCCTTTCCACCCTGTCACCGAAATCAGCAACATGCGAGCAAAAACACCGCCGGAAAAACCCGTCACGACGGCGCAAACAGCGATGGTATAAAGAAGTTCAGCACTCTCGCCAAACACCACAACCCGGCCGAAGTAATTGTCGCTACCCAAGAAATGCTGGGCGATCACGCCCGCCAGCACAATTGCCGCAATCACCACGCCACTCAGACGTGACTCGACACTACGTGACAACTCCTCAATGGCGAAAACGATCCCCGCCAGAGGTGCATTGAATGCGGCAGCGATACCAGCAGCACCGCCCGCGACCAGCAGGTGCTGGCGATGTATTCGCAACGTTGCCGGGATAAAGCGACCGGCTGCCGCCATCAGACTGGCCCCAATCTGCACCGTCGGTCCTTCGCGACCAAACGAAAAGCCAGCGCCGACCGCCCCGACCCCAACCAGCACTTTGCCAAAAGCAATACGCAAGGAAACCAGCGGACGCCAAGCCGCCCCAATCGGACGTTTCATTTCCGCAATTACCTGGGGGATGCCGCTCCCCTGCGACCCCGGAAACCAGCTTCGGGTTGCCCAGAGCAGCGCCATCCCGGCAAGCGGCGTGACAACGAACGGCAACCAGGGATGCAAGGCTGCCGCATGCGCAAAACGCTCGGCAGCACCGTCGCTCAGCAGGGCAAAGGCGACTGCAGCAAGACCAACAATCGCACCACAGCCCCAGAAAACCAGCCGCCCCCCCCACAAGCGCAGCTGGGCCAGCAAATAATTCTGGTTCTGGCGCAAATATCGCCGCCACTGCGCTACTCGCCGGAGAAGACGTTGCTGCCAACGCTCGGCAAACGCTGAAAATCTTGCCAAATCAGGTTTCATGCAGCCCCACGGGCACGCAACATCAAGCCACTCCGGTATTGATCAAGGACCAGTCAAAGTGGCATTTTGCCAGAAATTCGCGACGAATCCTGGCTAAAACGCGGATGATTTGACGCAGACAAAGCCTTGCAAGAGGCCGATCACACTTTGTGATAAATCTCTGCCCCGGTTTTCACGAACTCGACCGCCTTGGTCTCCATCCCTTTGGCGAGCGCATCTTCTGCGGTCAACCCCTGTTTTTCGGCGAAATCGCGCACATCCTGCGTGATTTTCATCGAACAGAAGTGCGGACCGCACATTGAGCAGAAGTGGGCGACCTTGGCGGATTCCTTGGGCAGGGTTTCGTCGTGGAATTCGCGGGCCTTATCTGGATCGAGGCCGAGGTTGAACTGGTCGTCCCAGCGGAACTCGTAGCGCGCCTTGGACAGTGCGTTGTCGCGGATCTGCGCACCGGGGTGGCCCTTGGCGAGGTCGGCAGCGTGGGCGGCCAGCTTGTAGGTGATGATGCCTTCCTTGACGTCATCCTTGTCGGGCAGACCAAGGTGCTCCTTCGGCGTGACGTAGCAGAGCATGGCGGTGCCGTACCAGCCGATCATCGCGGCGCCGATGCCGCTGGTGATGTGGTCGTAGCCCGGCGCGATGTCGGTGGTCAGCGGGCCGAGGGTGTAGAACGGGGCTTCCTTGCAGTATTCGAGCTGCAGGTCCATGTTCTCCTTGATCAGGTGCATCGGCACGTGGCCCGGACCTTCGATGATCGTCTGCACATCGTGCTTCCAGGCGATTTCGGTCAGTTCACCCAGCGTCTTCAGTTCGCCCAGTTGCGCCTCGTCGTTGGCATCGTAGATCGAGCCTGGACGCAGACCGTCGCCAAGGCTGAAGGCAACGTCGTAGGCCTTCATGATTTCGCAAATTTCCTCGAAGTGGGTGTAGAGGAAGCTTTCCTTGTGATGCGCCAGACACCACTTGGCCATGATCGAGCCACCGCGGCTGACGATGCCGGTCATCCGGTTGGCGGTCATCGGAATGTAGCGCAGCAGTACACCAGCGTGGATGGTGAAGTAGTCAACGCCCTGTTCGGCCTGTTCGATCAGCGTGTCGCGGAAGATTTCCCAGGTCAGGTCCTCGGCCTTGCCGTTCACCTTTTCCAGCGCCTGATAGATCGGCACGGTGCCAATCGGCACCGGCGAGTTGCGGATGATCCACTCGCGGGTTTCGTGGATGTTCTTGCCGGTGGACAGATCCATCACCGTGTCGCCGCCCCAGCGGATCGACCAGGTCATCTTCTCGACTTCTTCCTGAATGGAGGAGCCGAGCGCCGAGTTGCCGATGTTGGCGTTGATCTTGGTGAGGAAGTTGCGGCCGATGATCATCGGCTCGCTTTCCGGGTGATTGATGTTGTTCGGGATAATGGCGCGGCCGCGGGCGACTTCGCTGCGCACGAATTCCGGCGTGATTTCCTCGGGAATGCTGGCTCCGAAGCTCTGCCCCGGATGCTGACGGGTCAGCAGCTTGGCCATTTTTTCGCCCATCGGAC
>JAVEXE010000082.1:0-4236 GCA_034004105.1 Azonexus sp.
CAGGTCGTGCGAGGTATCCCCAATCATTACGGTCGACGCCGGTTTTACGGCAAATTCCGCCATCAGTTCTTCCAGCATCTGAGGATGCGGCTTGGAATGGCATTCATCAGCGCAGCGTGAAGCCAGGAAATAAGGGCGCAACCCGGAATGATCCAGCGCCCGCTCCAGCCCCATCCGGCTCTTGCCCGTTGCAACAGCCAGAATGTGCCCGGTAGCCTGCAATCGAGCCAGCATTTCGGGAACACCCGCAAAAAGCGTTAATTCGTGGTCGCCAGACAAGTAATGGTAGCGATAGCGATCGACCATCGCCTGGTAGTTCTCCGGCTGCAAATCCGGCACGGCATGGCGCATCGCATCCGCCAGCCCCAGACCAATCACATGCCGCGCCTGCGCATCTGCGGGCACCGGCAAATCCAGATCCCGACAGGCAGCCTGAATGGCTTTGACAATCGCCCCTGCCGAATCAAGCAAAGTGCCATCCCAATCAAAGACAACGAGTTCGTATTTCATGTCGACTCCAGAATCTGCTGCAGGTTATCGGCGGTGAATTCTCGGTTATTTTCCTGGTCGACCGCAGCAATGTAGTCGCGCAGACCATCCGGCAATGGCGCGATACAGGTGAGCGGTACGCCAGTCAGCGGATGACGGAATGCCATACGCCAGGCATGCAAGGCCATGCGACGCAAGCCGGCAGGGCGCAAGCGCTTGTTGAGATGAAAATCGCCGTATTTTTCATCCCCCAGGATAGGAAAGCCCAGATGCGCCAGATGAACCCGAATCTGGTGTGTTCGCCCTGTTTTCAACTGCGCCTCCAGCAAACTCATCTCAGGCCAACGCGCCAGCAAACGGAAAATGGTATGCGATGCCTTGCCTTCGGGATGAACTGAAACCCGCCGCTCACCGCCTTCCGTCAAATACTTGAGCAATGGTGCCTTGACGTGCTGGGTTGTATTCATCCAGCGGCCCTTGACCAACACCAGATAACGTTTGTCCGCGCCCGCACCGTGTTCGCGGAACATGTCATGCAACGCCGTCAAGGCCAAGCGCTTCTTGCCCACCAGCAGCACGCCCGACGTTTCCCGATCCAGACGATGTGCCAACTCCAGAAATTTAGCCTGGGGGCGTTGCCGACGTAGGGCTTCGATGACGCCGAAACTGACCCCGCTTCCCCCGTGGACCGCAATACCCTCCGGCTTGTCGATGACCAGCATGGCCTCGTCTTCGTAAAGAATGGGTAACTCGACGCGCGTCTTGGCGACCTCCTCGACCTCATCGACCGAACGCTCAGCCAGGCGGATCGGCGGAATGCGCAAATTATCCCCCAGACAAAGCCGGTAGCTCGCATCCACCCGGCCGCGATTCACCCGCACCTCGCCGCTGCGCAGAATGCGATAGACGTGACTTTTCGGCACGCCCTTGCAGTATTTCAAGAGGAAATTATCCAGCCGCTGCCCTTCGGCAGTTTCGTCAATTTCAAGATAGGTGACTGAATTATTAACCGTCGCGTTCATTTTCTAATATACTGCAGCCGTTTTGCGTCTCTGTTTGAAGGAATGCCGAGCCGTCAGACCGTCTGCCCTCGCGCTCAATGCGCGACCGCCAAACGGCAGGCCACGAAACTCCTCCCGTGCCAATTGCCCGGGGCAAACCAACGTGGAACGACTGGTTAAGTTCACTCACCAAAAGTAGTGATGTTATCGGATTAGCTCGCTACAAGCACGCACGGATCGCCCGTGGCAGGAATTTCAGGTCGCGCATTTCATAAAAAGACTCGCGATTATTCAACGATCAGCACATTCATCATCGTCCTTTGCCTCCAACACATGACGCAACCCGATAACTGAACCTGTTGCTGCCTGCATGGGCGTTTTGTTGCAGTGCGCAAGCGCGCTGGAGCCCAAATACAATGAAACGCATGCTCTTCAATGCGACACAGGCGGAAGAACTCCGTGTCGCCATTGTCGATGGTCAGAAACTGATTGATCTCGACATTGAATCCGCCGCCAAGGAACAGCGCAAAAGCAATATTTACAAGGGGGTCATTACCCGCATCGAACCGTCGCTCGAAGCCTGCTTCGTCGACTACGGTGCTGACCGCCATGGCTTTTTGCCGTTCAAGGAAGTGTCTCGCAGCTATTTCCAGCCGGGTGTCGAAGCTGGTCGCGCCCGCATTCAGGACGCGCTCAAGGAAGGTCAGGAACTGATCGTCCAGGTCGACAAGGACGAACGTGGGAACAAGGGTGCAGCCCTGACCACCTACGTTTCCCTGGCTGGCCGCTATCTCGTCCTGATGCCGAACAACCCGCGTGGTGGCGGTGTTTCGCGCCGGGTTGATGGTGACGAGCGTGCCGAACTGCGCGAAATCATGGATCAACTCGAAGTCCCTGGCGGCATGAGCCTGATCGCTCGTACTGCCGCCATCGGTCGTCAGGCCGAAGAACTGCAGTGGGATTTGAACTACCTGCTGCAACTCTGGCGTGCCATTGAAGGTGCTGCGCAGCAGCAATCCGGTGCCTTCCTGATTTATCTCGAAGGCTCGCTGGTCATTCGCGCCATTCGTGACTATTTCCAGCCGGATATCGGCGAGATTCTCATCGATACCGATGAAATCTACGAACAAGCCCGCGCCTTCATGGGCACCGTCATGCCGGGCAACATCAACCGCGTCAAACGTTATCGTGATGATGTCCCGCTGTTTTCGCGTTTCCAGATCGAACATCAGATCGAAACCGCGTTCACCCGCCAGGTAAACCTGCCTTCCGGCGGTGCCATCGTCATCGACCATACCGAAGCCCTGGTCGCTGTCGACGTCAACTCCGGCCGCGCCACCAAAGGTGCGGACATTGAAGAAACGGCGCTCAAAACCAACCTCGAAGCCGCTGACGAATTGGCCCGCCAATTGCGTTTGCGCGACTTGGGCGGCCTGATCGTCATCGACTTCATCGACATGGAAAACAGCAAGAACCAGCGCGAGGTCGAAACCCGGCTGCGCGATGGTCTGCGTTTTGACCGTGCCCGTGTTCAGATGGGCAAAATCAGCCGTTTCGGCCTGATGGAACTCTCTCGTCAGCGCCTGCGCCCTGCCCTGGCCGAAACCAGCTACATTTCCTGCCCGCGCTGTACCGGTACGGGCCACATCCGTTCGACCGAATCTGCCGCACTGCACATCCTGCGCATTCTTGAAGAAGAAGCGATGAAGGAAAATACCGGTGCCGTCCATGTTCAGGTACCGGTTGATGTCGCCACCTTCCTGCTCAATGAAAAGCGGGCTGAAGTCCAGGCGATTGAACTACGTCATAAAGTCAGCATCCTGCTGATTCCGAACATTCACCTCGAAACCCCTGCGCACAACATTACCCGACTGCGCCACGACGATCTTGGCCAGGAAGACAGCCGCGCGCCGTCCTACAAGATGGTCGATCAGCCGATTGAGGAAAATGTCCGTCAGGCCACGCAGCAGGAAGCCAGCAAGCCGCGTCAGGAAGCCGCGATCAAGAGCATTGCCCCGGAAAAACCTGCGCCGATCGTGCCCGAGAAAGCGCCTGTTGAAGCCCCTGCCGCGCCAGTCGTTGCACCGCAGCAGTCCATGGGACTGATCGCTCGCATCATGTCCTGGTTCAAGGCCCCCGCTGAGCCAGCAACCGCCGTCAGCGTGCCGGAAACGCCGGCCCCCGCCAAAGGACGTGAGTCACGTGGCGGTGAAGGACGTCGGGAACGGGGCGACGGCCGCCGCAATGGACGCGGCAATAATCGCCGGGACGAAACAGAACGCGGTAATCGTACCGAAAAGACCGCCGCGCCTCGTGACGAAACTGCCGCCAATCCGGAACGCCAGGAACGTCGACCGCGCAAAGAACGCCGCGAACGTCCCCAAGTTGCGCCCTCGGACACCAAGCCGGCTATCGAACAAACGCCAATCGCCGCTATCGAGAGCGGTGATATTGCCACGCCCGACACGGCGAGCAATGAAGAGAGCTCAAATAACCGTCGTCGTGGCCGTCGCGGTGGCCGTAACCGTAACGAACGTCGGCCAGAAACCGATGTCGCTGTCGCTGACACGCAGCTGGTTGGCAACACGCCAGAAAGCGCCGTAATCAGCCAGGAACCGGTCATTGTCGTCATTCCAGCCGAAGTCGAGCAAGCAACCAGCAAGGCAACAACGGTGGTCGCTGACGTCCCCGCTGAAGTCCCGAGTGACGCGCCCGCCCAGAGCGCAGCCGTTGTTCAGGCTGAACC
>JAVEXE010000082.1:4336-9601 GCA_034004105.1 Azonexus sp.
TTGTCCATTGCCAGAATCAGATCGAAATAATCCAGATCCTGATGCGCTACTTTACGCGCTCGCAATTGCGACATGTCGTAGCCGCGAATCAAAGCAGCACGCTGGGTCCGTGGGTCAGGTGCCTCGCCAACGTGGTAACCGTGCGTACCTGCAGAATCTACCTCAACTTTATCTCCCAGACCATTAATTTTAATGAAGTTTCTAAGCACGACTTCTGCAGTTGGCGAGCGGCAGATATTCCCCATGCAAACCATCAAAACACGATAAATCATTCCCCTAGGCTCCATTGGCGTCGTGCTGCGCAACACCGAATACCCGTTCTCTGAGCCGGAACAATTCGTCTCGCGCAGCCGCTGCTTTTTCGAATTCCAGATTCTTCGCATGGTCGAGCATTTGCTTCTCGAGCCGCTTGATTTCCCTGGCGACGGTTTTTTCGTCCATGGCATCGTAGACCGCACGCTGCTGCGCTGCCTTCAACTCGGTTTGCGCCGACTCGGCATCGTAGACCCCGTCGATGATGTCCTTGATCTTCTTGGACACCCCGCGCGGCACGATGCCATGCTGCTGATTGAACGCGATCTGCTTTTCCCGCCGCCGCTCCGTCTCGGCGATGGCGCGCTGCATGGATTGCGTAATCCTATCAGCGTAAAGGATGGCTGTGCCATGAATATGCCGTGCCGCCCGGCCTATTGTCTGAATCAGCGAACGCTCGGAACGCAAAAACCCTTCCTTGTCGGCGTCAAGAATCGCTACCAGCGACACTTCAGGAATATCCAGCCCCTCACGCAGCAAGTTGATCCCAACCAGCACATCAAATTCACCCAGGCGCAGGTCGCGAATAATTTCCACCCGTTCGACCGTATCGATATCCGAATGCAGATAACGCACCTTGATCCCGTTGTCCGCAAGAAAGTCAGTCAAATCCTCGGCCATGCGCTTGGTCAGCGTCGTTACCAGCACCCGCTCAACCAGCGCCACCCGTTTGTTGATCTCAACAAGCAGATCATCAACCTGGGTCGTTGCTGGCCGCACCTGAATTTCCGGGTCCACCAATCCGGTAGGCCGGGCAACCTGCTCCACCACCTGCCCCGAATGCTGATTTTCATAATCTGCCGGCGTCGCGGAAACAAAAATGGTCTGCCGCATTTGACGCTCGAATTCATCAAATTTCAACGGCCGATTGTCCAGCGCCGAAGGCAGACGAAATCCGTAATCAACCAGATTTTCCTTGCGTGAACGATCCCCTTTGAACATCCCGCCAACCTGACCAATGGTGACGTGCGACTCGTCGATGAACATCAGGGCATCACGCGGCAGGTAATCAATCAGCGTTGGCGGCGACTCCCCGGCCTGACGACCAGAGAAATGGCGGGAATAATTTTCAATGCCCTTGCAAAAGCCAATCTGGTCCAGCATCTCAAGATCAAAGCGCGTCCGCTGCTCGATACGTTGCGCCTCAACCAGCTTTTCATGCTGGATGAAAAACTCGACCCGCTCGCGCAGCTCCTGCTTGATTGCCTCAATTGCCCGCAACACCGTCGCCCTCGGTGTCACATAATGCGAGGCCGGAAAGACGGTAAAACGTAGCGCCTTGTGCAGCAATTGTCCGGTCAACGGGTCAAAGAACTGCAATTTCTCGATTTCATCATCGAACAGCGAAACACGGATGGCGTGTTCCGCATGTTCGGCGGGGAAAATATCGATCACATCACCGCGCACACGAAATACACCGCGATGAAAATCCATCTCGTTGCGCTCGTACTGCATGTCGGTCAAGCGCTTGACGATATCGCGCTGATCCAGCTTGTCGCCAACGCGCATGGTCAGGATCATGTTGTGATACTCGTCCCGATCCCCGATGCCGTAGATACAGGAAACGGTAGCCACGATCACCACATCGCGCCGTTCGATCAGGCTTTTGGTCGCACTCAGGCGCATCTGCTCGATGTGGTCATTGATCGAACTGTCCTTTTCAATGAACAAATCACGCGACGGCACATAGGCTTCCGGCTGGTAGTAATCGTAGTAGGAGACAAAATACTCCACAGCATTTTCCGGAAAAAACTCCTTGAATTCGGAATACAACTGCGCAGCCAGTGTCTTGTTCGGTGCCAGCACCAAGGCTGGCCGACCAGTGCGGGCAATGACATTGGCCATCGTATAAGTCTTGCCGGACCCCGTTACACCCAGCAAGGTCTGGAACGACAAACCATCTTCAACGCCCTCCGTCAGCAGGCGAATTGCTTCCGGCTGATCACCCGCAGGGGGGAATGGCTGATGCAAACGATACGGACTGCCATCAAAACAAACGACGGGCGTGCTGTTGTGGGTTTCGCTCATGTTAAAATTTTTCGCTTTTACAACGCTCTCGCACCCAATGTGCGGGTTCTCTGCTCGTATTATTCCACGGAGTCCCTATGTCCTCTTCGATCTTCGCTGCGGTGGAAATGGCCCCACGCGACCCCATTCTCGGCCTGAATGAAGCTTTCAACGCCGATGCGCGCGACACCAAGGTCAACCTCGGCGTTGGCGTCTATTTTGACGATAACGGCAAGATCCCTTTGCTGGCCGCCGTCAAGGCTGCCGAAGAAGTCCGCCTGAAAGCCGCGCCGCCGCGTGGCTACCAGCCGATCGAAGGGCCGGCTGCCTACAACACCGCCGTTCAGAACCTGCTTTTCGGCCAAGGTTCCGACCTGCTCGCCGCCGGTCGTGTCATTACCGCCCAAGCCATCGGCGGCACGGGTGCCCTGAAAATCGGTGCCGACTACCTCAAGCGCCTGAACCCGGACGCCAAGGTTTACATTTCCAATCCCTCCTGGGAAAACCACCGCGCCCTGTTTGAAGCCGCTGGCTTCGTTGTCGAGGACTACGCCTACTACGATGCCGCCACCCGTGGCGTCAATTTTGAAGGCATGAAGGCCGACCTGAACAAGATGCTGCCCGGTTCCGTCGTTCTGCTGCACGCCTGCTGCCACAACCCGACCGGTGCCGACATGACCGATGCCCAGTGGGCCGAAGTCGTCGCCATCTGTCAGGAACGCGGCCTGGTGCCCTTCCTCGACATGGCCTACCAGGGCTTTGCCGATGGTATCGATGCCGACGCCGTGGCAATCCGCGCCTTCTCCGCTTCCGGCCTGCAGTTCTTCGCCTCCAGCTCGTTCTCCAAGAACTTCTCGCTCTACGGCGAGCGCGTGGGTGCCCTGTCGGTGGTCACCGCTTCCAAGGAAGAATCGGGCCGCGTCATGTCGCAAGTCAAACGCGTCATCCGTACCAACTACTCCAACCCGCCGACCCATGGCGGCGCCTTGGTCGCTGCCGTGCTCGCTTCGACCGAACTGCGCGCCCAGTGGGAAGCCGAACTGGCCGGCATGCGTGACCGTATCCGCGCCATGCGCGGTGGTCTGGTAGAAGCGATCAAAGCCACCGGCTGCGAACAAGACTTCTCCTTCGTTGCCCAGCAACGCGGCATGTTCTCCTACACCGGCCTCACCGCTGCCCAAGTTGAACGCATGAAGGAAGAATTCGGCATCTATGCCGTGTCGACCGGACGCATCTGCCTGGCTGCGCTGAACACCCGCAACCTGGACTACGTTGCCAAGGCCATCGCCACCGTAACCAAGTAAAAATTCGCTCCAGCAGCTTGACGCGAGCCTTATGGCTTCCTATAATGCGCGCCTCGACTGCTTCTGCAGCGAAATTCCCCGATAGCTCAGTCGGTAGAGCGCCGGACTGTTAATCCGTAGGTCCCTGGTTCGAGCCCAGGTCGGGGAGCCAAATTCAGACGCCCGCAAGTTTTCCTTGCGGGCGTTTCCATTTGTACGAATGCTCCCACACAAAAAGACAACCGCACTCACCCTATGAAGACCGAGGTACGACTCAGCTTCCTCGCCCGAATCCGCGCCCGCTGGTTTTCCAGCCCGCCCCCCTTGAGTGCCGAAGAGCGTGCCCGCCAACTCATTCAAGCCGTCGACCGTGGCGGCATCCCACTGAACCCCGCCCGCATCAACGCCATCGCCCGCGACCTTGGCCTGGAAGTATCAAGAAAAGCCCGGCCAGAAGAAACCATCGAACGAATCCGGCTGGCGCTGGGACGGATTGAAAATGGGTCTGTGGGGTTTTGAAGCGGGTGTTTCCGAAAGCAGAAATCAATCTCTTGGCTCAAAAGATACCAGCCTGCAACTATGCGAAATATACATTAGCAACATGTTCGTTGTTCGGCACGGAGTGCCGCTCCATAGACTTCTGATTTATTGGACTACACAAAGCTCGCCCCCTCTCTGATTTCTCTGGGCTACCTATCCGGCAGTGACGAAGCGCCAGCACTCGTCGGCGCAATCCAGTGCTTTCTGAGCTGCCTATCCGGCAGTGACGGAAGCATTCCGCACTCTCGGCATGAAGTCTCATTTCTGAGCTGCCTCTCCGGTAGTGACGAAAGGGTGTTTGTTCGAGCCGGATTGATAGAATTTCTGAGCTGCCTATCCGGCAGTGATGCCGACTTTCGGCCGTTACCTGTATTGCCGACTTTTCTGAGCTGCCTATCCGGCAGTGACGAATGCGCCGAGCGTTACGAGTGCTGATCCGGTTTTCTGAGCTGCCTATCCGGCAGTGACGCAGATGCCGGACGTGACTCTGTCCAACAAGCATTTCTGAGCTGCCTGTCCGGCAGTGACGGCAATTACGCTCCAGCTTGACCCGGCTGCGGTTTTCTGAGCTGCCTATCCGGCAGTGACGAGCTAATCGCGCTCGTTACCCTCGGCACACCATTTCTGAGCTGCCTATCCGGCAGTGACGGGCCGGGTGCATGATGTGGCGGTCGCCGAGGTATTTCTGAGCTGCCTATCCGGCAGTGACGAGCCACGAAAGCTGAATGGCGAACAGTACCGGTTTCTGAGCTGCCTATCCGGCAGTGACGACGATCTGCAGCGGGTTCGAGTCCCCGCCGCCTTTCTGAGCTGCCTATCCGGCAGTGACGGGCGACGGACTTGCGGCCGTGCTGAAGCTGCTTTTCTGAGCTGCCTATCCGGCAGTGACGCCGCGCCAGGCTCGCGTGCGGTCGCGGGTGATTTTCTGAGCTGCCTATCCGGCAGTGACGCCCCCGCCAGTATGCAAACCCCGCTTCTTCCGTTTCTGAGCTGCCTATCCGGCAGTGACGATGCTCTTGGGGCAGGCACACATTGCGCTCAATTTCTGAGCTGCCTATCCGGCAGTGACGTCTATACGTCCCACTCCGGGAAAAAAGAGGGCTTTCTGAGCTGCCTATCCGGC
>JAVEXE010000083.1:0-9359 GCA_034004105.1 Azonexus sp.
CGTCCTTCCTGGGATTCCAGCGTAAAGACGGGCAGGAAGGAAACGGTGATGATGAGCAGCGAGAAGAACAGCGCGGGGCCGACCTCTTTGCAGGCCGCAATCATTGCCTCGATGCGATCCCCGTGGGTATGGTCCTCCGGCAAACGCTCGATGTGCTTATGGGCGTTTTCAATCATCACGATGGCCGCATCGATCATCGCCCCGATGGCGATGGCGATACCGCCCAGGCTCATCAGGTTCGAGTTCATCCCCAGCAATCGCATGGAAATGAAGGCAATCAGCACCCCGACCGGCAGCATCAGGATGGCCACCAAGGCACTGCGCATGTGCATCAGGAAGACGACGCAGACCAGCGCGACAATGAGACTTTCTTCCGCCAAGGTGCGCGTCAAAGTATCGATCGCACGGTGAATCAATTCCGAACGGTCATAGACCGTCTGGATCGTCACGCCCTCCGGCAGGCCGGCAGAAATCTCGCCGATCTTTTCCTTCAGGTTATGGATGACTTCCAGCGCGTTCTGCCCGTAGCGCGCCATGGCGATACCGGATACCACTTCGCCTTCACCATTCAATTCGGTGAGGCCACGCCGTTCGTCCGGCGCCAGTTCGACGCGGGCAATGTCACGGACCAGGACGGGCGTTCCCCCTTGTGACTTGACCACCAGGTTTTCAATATCAACCGTGCCCCGCAGATAGCCCTTGCCACGTACCATGTATTCAGTTTCCGCCATCTCGACGACACGACCACCGACATCGCGGTTCGACTCCCGAATGACTTTTGAAACCGCCGCCAGCGGAATGCCATAGGCGCGCAATTTCACCGGATCAACCGTGACCTGGTAGGTCTGGACAAAGCCGCCAATCGAAGCCACTTCGGCGACGCCATGCGCCTTGGTCAGTTGGTAGCGCAGATACCAGTCCTGCAGCGTGCGCAGTTCTGCCAGCGTCTTGTCCTTGGCGAGTAGCGCGTATTGATAGACCCAGCCCACGCCCGTGGCGTCCGGGCCGATCTGCGGCGTGACGCCCTTGGGCATGCGGCCAGCAGCAAAGTTAAGATATTCGAGTACCCGGGACCGCGCCCAATAAATATCCGTACCGTCTTCAAAGATGATGTAGACGAAAGAGGCTCCGAAGAATGAGAAGCCGCGCACGACCTTGGACTTCGGTACCGACAACATGGCCGTTGTCAGCGGATAGGTCACCTGATCCTCAACTACTTGCGGTGCCTGCCCGGGATATTCGGTGTAGACAATGACCTGTACGTCTGAGAGATCAGGCAAGGCGTCGAGCGGCGTTTTCATGACCGCAACGACACCGCCGACAATGACGAAAAATGTAGCCAGGAGGACGAGGAAGCGGTTGCGTCCCGACCATTCGATGATTTTGGCGAGCATGGTATCCCCTGTCAGTGGCCTGCGTGGGGATTGGCCGCCACTTTGCCAGCCATCGGTTTGATGCTGGTGACGACCCATTCACCGGGTTTGCGCTCGACAAACTCGAAGGCCACCGTCGCACCCGGTTTGAGTCCGCTCAACAGCGCCGGCGTCGCGACCTGGAACTCCATGGTCATGCCCGGCCATTTGAGGCTGGCGACCGGCCCGTGATTGAGCGTCAGCAGACCTGCCTTGGTGTCGAAACCCTCCACCGTGCCCTCGGCCTGATGCCCAACAGCTGCCGACTTGGCTGACTCCGGCTTCGGTTGGCTGCCATGGCTGGCATGGCCGAAACCGCCGACCGCCGCCTTCAGGTTACTTTCGGCGTCAATCAGGAAGTTGGCGGCAACCACCACGGGCTCGCCATCCTTGATCCCTTCGAGCACCTCAACATGGTTGTCACTGCGTTGCCCCAATTTAACCTCGCGTGGCTCGAAACGGCCTTCCTTGGCCTGGACCAGCACGATGCGGCGGGTGCCGCTGTCAATCACGGCCGAGGTCGGTACGGTGACGACCTCTCCTTTGGCCCCGACCGGCAACTCGACCTGGGCGAACATGGCCGGTTTCAGCAACTGACTGGGATTGGGCAGTTCGACTCGCACGGGTACCGTCCGCGTCTCGGCCTTCAGGGTCGGATAGACGTAGGTGATCGTCCCTTCGAACACTTTGTCCGGGTAGGCATTGATCCTGACCTTGGCTTTGGCACCGGTCTTGACCTGACCGATGTCCTGCTCGAAGACGTCAGCCACCACCCAGACCGCCGACAGGTCGGCCACCTGATAAAGCGCCTCGCCCGGCATGAAACGCATGCCCTGCAGGGCTTTCTTTTCGGTGACAATGCCGGCGACCGGTGAGCGGAAAGTCAGCGTGCGCCGTGCTTCGCCGGATTTGGCCAGCGCCTTGACCTGCTCCTCCGAAATATCCCAGTTCTTCAGACGCAACAGGCTTGAATCGGCCAGTTGCTTCATGCCGTCCCGCGCTTGGCCGCCGGCTTCCTTCAGCGACTCGACGCCTTGGGCGGCAATCGCGTATTCGCGCTGGGCGGAAACTAGTTCCGGGCTATACACCTCAAACAGCGGCTGCCCCTTGCTGACCGGCTGGCCCGTGACATTGACGTGCAGGCGTTCGACGTAGCCCTCGAACTTGGGGGAAATCGCGTAGATGCGACGCTCGTCCGGCTCGATCCGACCTGCGGCGCGGACCACCTTGTCAAGGACGCGCAATTGGGCGACTTCGGTCCTCACACCCAGTTTCTGCACCTTCTCGGTGCTGATCTTGATCTGGTTGGCCGATGCCGGCTCCTCATCCTGCTCTCCCTCATAGACCGCGATGTAATCCATCCCCATCGGGTCTTTCTTGGGCACCGGCGAGGTGTCGGGCAACCCCATCGGATTACGGTAGAAAAGCAGTTTTTTCTCTTTCTTGGCCGGCTCGGCCGGAGCGCTGGCGACCGGCGCCGCATCGCCATGGGAAGCGCCGCCACGTCCGCCCAACCAGTAACCACTCCCGGCTGCCACGGCAACGGCAATAACGCCGATGGTCAGTCCTGCACCCTTGTTCATAGATCTTCCCCTAAAAGACGTTCGATTTCGGCCAGACGCATCTGGGCGTCGACTTGGGCCTTAAGCTGGTTTTGTCTGGCCTGCCGGATTTGGCGCTGGGCATCGAGCAAGGTGGCGAAATCGACCTTGCCAGTCTCGTAGCCGGCCAGTGCCGCCTTGAAGGTCAGTTCGGCCTGTGGCAGTAGGCTGTTGGTCAGCAGGTTTTCCGTGCGACGGGCGGCTTCGATGCCGGCCAGAGCCTCGGCCAGTTCGGCAGAGACTTGGTTGGTGGTGGCTTCCTTGCGCGAGCGCGCGGCATTGAGCATGGATTCCGATTCCCGCTCCTGTGCCCGCCGCGAAGACTGTTGCAGTGGGATATTCAGTTCGACCATCAACTCCCATTCCTTGATGGCGCTCTGGTACTGGATGGGGGAGACCCCCAGCGTAAAGTCGGGATAGCGGTTTTTGTAGGTCAGGTCGCGGGATTTCTCGGCGGCTTTGATTTTCGATTCATCGGCGAACAGTTGTGGGTTGCGGGTTCGCACGCGCTCTTCCAGCGTGGCGTAATCCAGCGCCACGGGAGCCGGCAGTTTGCGCAACTGCGCTGGTTCCTGCAAGGACGCATTGCTTGGGCGGGCCAGCAAGGCGTTCAGCCGGGCATGCAGGTGGTGCTGTTCGGTCTCCAGCGCAATCAATTCGTTGCGCATGTTGGTCTGCTCGACCTGGGCGCGGATGACATCCTGCTGCGCCGCCAGGCCGCCGGCGTAGCGCACCTGGGCGACTTTCTCCAGGCGGGTCATCAGGTCGAGAATTTCCCGAGTCAGTTGTTCGTTGCGGTGCACGTAATAAAGTTGGGCGAAATTGACTTTGATCCGCCCGGCCACATCGGCCCAGGTGCCCAGCGCACGACCCTTGGCGCCGTCGGCCTCAAGCTCTGCAATCTCGCGTTTCAGGTCGCGCTTGCCGAACCAGGGAATATCCTGCATCAGCAGGTAACGTGTGCTGCCGACGCGACTCGGGGACAAGGTTGCGTTCTGCTCGCCAAATCGGGTGATGTCGCGCAACTCGGTACGAAACTTCGGGTCGGGCAAGGCACCGGCTGGCGTCACCCGCTCGCCCGACGCTTCGGCCTCGGCCTGCATCGCGGCGTACTCCGGATTGCGCGTTTTGGCGTAATTGATCAGGCTGTCGACGTTTGCGCCAAGGGCGCTCTCTTGGGCAAGCACGGGCGTCCCAAAGGCGGCGGCAAGCGCCAGGATCAAAACGGGTAACGGCCTGAGTCGGCGCATGCGACCTCCCTGAAAATATTTGTTTTTATGAAGCATGCTGACAGCGAGAGGTAGAACGGTCTCGCCGTCAGTCGATTGGGTTATTTGGCGGGTTCGAAATGGACGACGGTGATGGCACCATTCACGTTTTCGGCCATGAAGCGAATCTTATCGCCGGTTTTCATCTGGTCCAACCAGGCGACATTGGAAACCTTGAGTACCATGGTCATCGCCGGCATGTTCAGGTTGGTCAGTGGGCCATGCGACAAGGTTACTTTGCCGGCTGCCTTGTCCACTTTCTTGACCTGAGCGTCGATCATCTGCATTTCAGCAGACGCGGCGCTCGGCGAGGCCATGGCATGCCCGGCATGGTCGCTTGCAGCTTGGACAGAAACGGCACCGAGGGTGGAAAAGGCGATCAGTGAGGCGGTGATAAGGGCTTTCATGAGTTTCTCCTGTTTTGGGGATCAATGTTTGGCAAAGATGCTGGTTTCGCCACCGGTCTGGACCAGCAGCGTGTTGTAGGGGACGGGTTTCGGGCTTTCCATGCCCGGCGATCCTGGCGGCATCGACGGCACCGCGATGCCGAGGGCTTTCGGTTTTTCCTTGAGCAGACGCTGGATGTCGGCAACCGGCACATGGCCTTCGACCACATAGCCGGCTACCTTGGCGGTGTGGCAAGAGCCGAGGCGGTCTGGCATTCCCAATTGTTTGCGGGCCGCCGTGACATCCATGACGTTGTGCGAGCGGACCTCGAAGCCCGCATTTTTCAGATGATCGACCCACTTGCCGCAGCAACCGCAATTCGGGCTCTTGTAAACATCCACCGTTTCGCCGGCCGCCACGGCAGTGGAAAGGCCGGTGCCGAGGACGGCGCTCAAAGCAAGAACAAGAATGGGGTTACGCATGGCGAAGATCCTGTGTCAGTCGAGTGGCGTCAGTATGGATAGCAGACGCCAACAATTTGCTGTCCGC
This sequence comes from Azonexus sp., assembly GCA_034004105.1. Lineage (GTDB taxonomy): Bacteria > Pseudomonadota > Gammaproteobacteria > Burkholderiales > Rhodocyclaceae > Azonexus. The sequence goes on from JAVEXE010000083.1 coordinate 5,218, forward strand.
CTGATTACATTTTTGTAATCTTCATGGGGTTAATGTTTGTGCGATCCGTGGTCATGGCTGTGCGCTTTTTTGCCCTTGGCCACCGGCTTTTCTTCGACCGAGGCTGCAGGTGCCTCTTCGTGGCCTCCATGCCCCTGCTCGTGGCCTTCCAGTCCGCCATGGGAATGACCATCACTGGCTGCCACCAGTTGCTCGTAGGCGGTCGCCGACAGCAAAGGTATCTTTTGCAGGAAGGCCGTCAGGTCCCAAATGGCCTCATCCTCCATGCCGCCCTTCGACCAGGCCGGCATACCGGAAGCCTTGATTCCGTGCTTGATGATCCAGAAATCGCGGGCAGCGTCACGTGACGATTGCGCCGCCGGTTTTTCGGAAAGATTGGGGGGAGTCGGATACAACCCCTTGCGAATCTCCGAATCTGGCGCTTCCGGAGACAAATGGCAATTGACGCACATTGCAGCATAGTTGCCGGCCCCGCGTCGCACGCGCTCGGGATCGGCAAGATCAGCCGGGATCTGGATTTCACCTGTACGGCTGGCAATGGCCCTTTCGCGGGCAAACGTCAGCGCCTGGTAGGTGAATGAACTGTGGGGGGTGTCGGCACCGACATCGACGACGCCGGCCACGACGACGATCCCAGCCGTTGCCGCGCCCAAGCCGATGGTAGCCAGAGCGCCCAAGAGTAGTTTGTTCATGATAAATCTCCTGCGATATGGGTGTGATTTCAGTGTTGGCCGTGGCTGCCAGGCTTCCTGACCACGACCTCCTGGGATTGCGCTTTGCCCGCTGGGCGCATCGCGCCCTTGCCGGCATCGTGGCTGCGGGTTGCGGCCGCCACCGGTCCGGTCCATTCATAGGCTTGGGTGTTTTTTGGCTGTTTGTACCATCCCGGATCGCGATAGTCGCCTGGTTTCTGGTCGCGACGGACCTTGAGGACGGAGAACATGCCCCCCATTTCAACCGCACCATAAGGGCCTTGGCCGGTCATCATCGGCAGCGTGTTGTCGGGGATGGGCATTTCCATCTCGCCCATGTCGGCCATCCCGCGTTCCCCCATCACCATGTAGTCGGGTATCAAGTCCGTGATCTGCTTGACGACGCCTCGGTGATCAACGCCAATCATGGTCGGCACGTCGTGCCCCATGGCGTTCATCGTGTGATGACTTTTGTGGCAATGGAAAGCCCAGTCGCCTTCTTCGTCAGCGAGAAAATCAAGCTGCCGCATCTGGCCGACCGCCACGTCGGTGGTCACCTCGGGCCAACGCGAGCCGATTGGCGTCGGACCGCCATCGGTGCCACTGACGACAAATTCGTGTCCGTGCAGGTGCATGGGATGATTGGTCATGGTCAGATTGCCGATCCGGATGCGGACCTTGTCTCCCTTGCGGACGTTGAGCGAGTCGATCCCGGGGAATGACCTGCTATTCCAGGTCCAGAGGTTGAAATCGAGCATCGTGTTGACCTTGGGCGTGTAGCTGCCGGGGTCGATATCGTAGGCATTCAACAGGAAGCAGAAGTCGCGGTCGACAGTTTCGATAAGCGGGTGGCGCTCTTTCGGGTGGGTCACCCAGAATCCCATCATGCCCATCGCCATCTGCGTCATCTCGTCAGCGTGCGGGTGATACATGAAAGTGCCGGGGCGACGCGCGACGAACTCGTAGACGAAGGTCTTGCCGACCGGAATCTGCTTTTGGTTGAGACCGCCCACGCCATCCATGCCGCTGGGCAAGCGCTGGCCGTGCCAGTGAATGGTTGTGTGCTCCGGCAGCCGGTTGGTCACAAAGATACGTACCCGGTCGCCCTCGACCACCTCGATGGTCGGGCCGGGGCTTTGTCCGTTGTAACCCCACAGGTGAGCCTTCATGCCGGGAGCGATTTCGCGGACAACCGGTTCTGCAACCAAATGAAACTCCTTGACGCCGTTGTTCATGCGCCAAGGCAGAGTCCAGCCGTTAAGGGTGACGACCGGATTGTAGGGACGTCCGTTGGGCGGAGTCAGTGGAGATGCCGTGTCCGGGTTGTCCATGGACACCAGTTCGGGCAACGCGGCAAGCGCGACGGAACTGACAGAGGCAGCCGCCACGGCACCGCCAGCCATGCCAAGGTTTTTGAAAAAATCGCGACGTGTGGTCATGATGGATGTCCCCTTAATGGTCGGCGCGGCCGGTGGCCGCAATGGTGGCTCGGGCCGAAGCATTCAAAGACGGCTTGCCGATCATCGCCATTTCCAAATCACCGCGAGCGATCCAGAAATCGCGCAAGGTTTCGATATAGCTGTTGACGCTACCGATCTGCGTCCGGGCATCAGCGAGCAAGTCGAAAACGCCAATCAGCATGCCGTTGTAGCGGAGCATGTTCTCGTCCGAAATCCGCTTGTTGAGGGGGACCACCTCGTCACGGTAATGGCGGGCAATGTCGTAATTGGTTCGGTAGGCGTGATAGGCCTCACGAACCTCCGAGCGGGCATTGATTGCCGATTCGCCGGCACGCTCCACCGCCTGCATGTAAATCGATTCAGCCTTGGCCACCTTGGAACCACCCCAATCGAAAATCGGCAATTCGAAGCTGATTTCGTAGCCTTTCTTGTAGCCGCTGTCGCGTGCGCCTTCGAGCACCCGGGCCGGGCCGACTTCGAGAACGTTGATGAAACGGGTCGCCTTGGACAGGCCAAGATTCTTCGCCAGCGCCTCGGTTTCGAGGCGGATTGCCTGCAGATCGAGGCGTTGGTCGAGCGCCGCCTGCTCGACACCCGGCAACTCGTCGACCGTCTTGGGCAAATCGGGGAGTCGTTCGGGCAAGCGAATGGCATTGCGATCAGGCAGGCCCAGCACGCGAGCAAGGCGTTCGCGTGCCGCGATTGCCGACTGCTCCGATCTGGCCAGGTTCAAAGCCGCATCGGCATAGAACGCTTGCTCGCGAGTCTGGCGCAGTTTGCTGAAATTGCCCACCAACGCCATGCGCCGGGCCAGTTCGGCACCTGCCTCGGCGGCCTGCCTGACTTTACGCAGGTAACGCACGGACTCCTCGGCAGCCAGCGCCGTGTAATAAGCTTGGCGGGCCTCAGCGGCCAGGCGGGCCACATCGATCACCGCCAGTTGCTGCGCCTGGGCGAATTTGCGTTTCTCCACCTCGACCGCCAGCGGCATGGTGATCAGGGCGAAGATGTTGAAGGTCAGCGCCTGTTCAATCTTGTATTCACGGATGCCGTTCTCAGGTTTGCTGGCACGCAACATCGAGAAATGAGGATTGGGCAAGCGTCCCGCCTGTACCAGTTCGGCCTCGCCGATCCCCAGGTCGAAAAACGCCGCCTGCAAGCCGCGATTGTTGTAGAGCGCAAGCTGAATCGCGTCATCCGCCGTTAGCGGCTTGGCGAGTAGTTCGCCGACCCGGGCCTGCAGTGTCGAGCGCTCCGCATCGCTGCGCGCCCATTGGACGTCCTTGTCCAGACGCTCGCGGGTCGTTTGCTCGACACGGCCGAATCCGCCATCGTCCGAAAACGTGGCACAACCGGCCAAACCGAGAATTCCGACGGTGGCGACAAGCAGTTTTCCGCGACGCATCGGCAACAAAGAGAGAGCGGACGTCATGGCTTATCTCCGGTCGCCTGTGGGGTGCGTTCAGCAGGGTTTCCGTGCTCATGGGCTGGCTCTCCAGCCGCTTGGCCGGTTTCAAGATGCCCGATGTGTCCGCGCAGGCGACCCATCTCGCCATTGACCTGACGCCAGTCATGCAGCGTCTCATCCTGGAACGGTTTGTAATCCGCGAAAGCCGATTGGTAGGATGTTTCGGGTATCGGTTCCTTGGGCGGATGGGAATCGGCCCAGGCGGGTGTCGCGGCGAGCGCGACCGTTAACGCCATGATTTTCATGATGCCTCCATTGGGAATATGCGGAGTCTTTTGCCCCGATGATCGACATCATGCTTTCGCCAAACCAACATCTTGCTGACTTGCGGATTACATTTTCGTAATCTAGGCAATTGGCCTTTAAAAGCGACGGAAAATGCGCCATCAATAGCCAATGATTGGTGGAGAGAACAATGAAAATTCTTGTGGTGGAAGACGAAACCAAAACCGGCACCTACCTCAAACAGGGGTTGGTCGAGGCGGGCTTCGTCGTGGATTTGGCCGTCAACGGCCTCGACGG
>JAVEXE010000084.1:0-9125 GCA_034004105.1 Azonexus sp.
GCAAACCTACCCAAAGACCGTGATTTCGCGGATAATTCCGGTTTTTACACGCCGGTTTATTGCACCATGAGCCTTAGCATCCCTCCGAAGTTCACCCCTCTCACTGGCGCCATCCGCGCCCTGGCCATGGATGCCGTGCAACAGGCCAACTCCGGCCATCCGGGCGCACCGATGGGTATGGCAGAAATCGCCGAAGTACTGTGGCGGCGTCATCTGCGTCACAATCCGGCCAACCCTGCCTGGCCTGACCGCGACCGTTTCGTGCTGTCAAACGGTCATGGCTCGATGCTGATTTATGCACTGCTGCACCTGACCGGCTACGACGTCTCGATCGACGACCTGAAGAATTTCCGTCAGTTGCACGCCAAGACACCGGGCCACCCGGAATACGGCTATACGCCGGGCGTTGAAACCACCACCGGCCCGCTTGGACAGGGCATCACCAACGCCGTCGGTTTCGCGCTGGCTGAAAAGGTGTTGGCTGCCGAGTTCAATCGCCCCGGCCACGATATCGTCAATCACCACACCTACACCTTCCTCGGTGACGGTTGCCTGATGGAAGGCGTTTCGCACGAAGCCTGCGCGCTCGCCGGCACGCTCGGCCTGGGCAAGCTGATCGCCTTCTGGGACGACAACGGCATTTCGATCGATGGCCACGTCGAGGGCTGGTTTACCGACGACACCCCGAAGCGTTTCGAAGCCTATGGCTGGCACGTTGTCGCCAACGTCGATGGCCACGACCCGGAAGCCATCGAGCGTGCCTTGCTCGCGGCCAAGTCGATTACCGACAAGCCCAGCCTGATCTGTTGCCGCACGGTCATTGGTGCAGGTTCGCCGAACAAGCAGGGCAGCCACGACTGCCACGGTGCACCACTCGGCAAGGACGAAATTGCTGCAGCCCGCGCCTACATTGGCTGGAATCATCCGCCCTTCGAAATCCCGGGCGATGTTTATAGCGCCTGGAATGGCAAGGTCCGCGGCGCCGCTTTCGAGGAAAACTGGCAGCGGCGTTTTGCCAAGTACCAGGCCGAATTCCCCGAACTGGCTGCCGAATACGAGCGTCGTGTCATCAAGGGCGAACTGCCGGCCACCTGGGCAGCGACCAAAACTGCTTACCTGCAGGCTTGCCGTGACAAAGCCGAAAACATCGCCACCCGCAAAGCCTCACAAAACGCCATCGCCGCACTGGTTCCGGCGATTCCGGAAATTTTCGGCGGCTCGGCCGACCTGGCGGGTTCCAACCTGACCTTCGTCAAAGGCAGCAAAGGCGTTACGAAAACCGAAGGCGGCAACTATTGCTACTACGGCGTCCGCGAATTCGGTATGACCGCCATCGCCAACGGCATCGCGCTGCATGGTGGTCTGATTCCCTACACCGCCACCTTCCTGGTATTCTCCGACTACGCCCGCAACGCGATCCGCATGGCCGCATTGATGAAGCAGCGTCAGATCATGGTCTATACCCATGACTCGATTGGCCTTGGCGAAGACGGCCCGACACACCAGCCGGTCGAACACATTCCGTCGATGCGCATCATTCCGAACCTCGACGTCTGGCGCCCGGCTGATGCCACCGAAACAGCAATTGCCTGGATTTCTGCGGTCGACCGTAAAAACGGCCCCAGTTTGCTCGCCTTGTCGCGTCAGAACCTGCCAACGGTGACACAGAACGCCACCGATGCCGACATCGCCAAGGGTGGCTATGTACTGGCCGAGAATGCCGAGGCGCAGATCACGCTGATCGCCACGGGTTCCGAGGTCAAGCTGGCACTGGACGCACAAGCCGCGCTGGCCGCCGAAGGCATTACGGCCCGCGTCGTCTCAATGCCCTGCACCAACGTCTTCGACCGCCAGAGCGACGAGTACAAGGCCGCCGTCCTTGGCGGCTGCAAGAAGCGCCTGGCCATCGAAGCAGCGCACCCGGATTTCTGGCACAAATACGTTGGCCTGCATGGCGGCGTGATTGGCATTGACCGCTTTGGCGAATCCGCCCCTGCCGGCCAGTTGTTCGAGATGTTCGGCTTTACCGTCGGCAACGTCGTCGCCAAGGCAAAGGCCCTGGTGGCCTGATTCGCTGGCTTTCATTCATACCTACCCAACTCATACGTAGAGAGGAAATCCATTCATGACTATCAAGGTTGCAATCAACGGTTTTGGTCGTATCGGTCGCTGCACGCTGCGCGCCATTTACGAGCAGGGTCTGCAGAACGAATTTGACGTCGTCGCCATCAACGCCTCCGGCGACCTGGCAACCAATGCCCACCTGCTCAAGTACGACACCACGCACGGCCGCTTCACGACCAGCGTTGAAACCGAAGGTGAAAACTGCATCATCATCGACGGCAAGAAGATTGCCTTCTACTCGACCAAAAACCCCAAAGACATCAACTGGGCCGACCATGGCGTCGACGTCCTGCTCGAATGCACCGGCGCCTATACCTCCAAAGCCAAGGCCCAGGCGTTGCTGGAACAAGGCGCCAAGCGCGTGCTGATCTCTGCCCCGGGTGGCGATGACGTCGACACCACCATCGTCATTGGCGTCAACGAAGGCGCGCTGAGCGCCGGCATGACTGTCGTCTCCAACGCTTCCTGCACGACCAACTGCCTGGCCCCTGTCGCCAAGGTGCTGTCTGACGCAATCGGCATCAAGTCCGGCCTGATGACCACGGTGCACGCCTACACCAACGACCAGGTTACCGTCGATGTTCGCCACAAGGATCTCCGTCGCGCCCGCGCCGCTGCTGCCAACATCATCCCGACCAAGACCGGTGCCGCCAAGGCCGTCGGTCTGGTGTTGCCGCAACTGGTCGGCAAGTTCGACGGCTTCGCCCTGCGCGTCCCGACCATCAACGTCTCGCTGGTTGACCTGACCTTCACTGCCGAGCGCGAAACCACCAAGGACGAAATCAACGCCCTGATGACGGCCGCCGCCAACGGCCCACTGAAAGGCATCATGGCCGTCAACACCGAGCCGCTGGTCTCCTCCGACTTTAACCACACCACCGTTTCCTCGACCTTTGACGCCACGCAAACCCGCGTGCTCAAGGCTGAAGACGGCTCGACCCTGGTCAAGGTCCTGGCCTGGTACGACAACGAGTGGGGCTACTCCTGCCGCATGCTCGACGCCGCCCGCGCCTGGATGAACGCCAAGTAATCCGTATCACCCACCGTTCATTGGCTTGGTCTCGACAAGTACCAGGCCAATGAACCGGATGAAAAAGTTTCTGGTACACCCCATCCTTAAGCTTCGCTAGCGACCAGCCCAAGGAAAAATGATCCATCATGGTACATTTTCCCCTGCTCAGAATAGGTGCATGGCTGTAGAATTCCGGTTTCCCTGACCGCCGAAACGTCCCGCAGGTGCCTGCCTCTTACTCGAAAATTGCTCCCATCACCCGCCTGGCCATCAACGGTTACGGCAGGATTGGACGTTGCTTTTTGCGAGCATTGTACGAATCTTCGGCCAACGAACGTTTCACCGTTGTCGCAATCAATGAACCAGCCAATCTGGAAAGCATTGCCTATCTGACGCGATACGACTCAACCCACGGTCGCTTCCCTGCTGAAGTTGGTTATGGCGAAAAACTGCTTTTCATCGATGGCCAGCCTATTTCCGTCAGCCATGCGCGCAATCCGGAAGCCGTTGACTGGAGCGAGTACGGCATTGACCTGCTGGTGGAATGTTCCGGTGTTTACGGTCAACGCGAAGAATTGAACCGTTTTCTGGCCGCTGGCTGCCCCCGCCTGCTGTTGTCGCACCCCGGCCACAGCGCCGACGACGTTGATACCACCATCGTCGCGGGGATCAACGAACAGTGCCTTAACGCGGAGCATCGCCTCGTTTCTGCCGCCTCCTGCACCACCAATGCCATCGTTCCTGTGCTTGATCTGCTGCAGCGCGAGGTCGGCATCGAGCAGGCGTTGCTCAGTACGCTGCACTCGGTCATGAATGATCAACCGCTGATCGACGGCTATCACCACGACGACCTGCGGCGCACACGTTCGGCCATGCAATCCATCATCCCGGTATCGACCGGTCTGGCAAGAGGTGTAGAACGCCTGCTACCGGAACTGACCGGTCGCGTTCATGCCAAAGCCATTCGCGTTCCCACGCTCAATGTTTCAGCCATCGACCTGACCATTCAAACCCAGCGCCCGGTTTCAGCCCGAAACATCAACGCCTTGCTGGCCGATGCTGCACAAGGCACCCTCCGTGGTCGCCTGGCTTTTTCCGATCAGGCGCACGCATCAATCGACTTCAATCACGACCCGCATTCAGCGATTGTCGACGGTAGCCAGACACGTTGTGCCGGCAGCCACCTGCTCAACCTCTTCGTCTGGTTTGACAACGAATGGGGGTTTGCCAACCGCATGCTTGAGGTCGCAGAACACTGGTCACAGCACTGGACCCGAAATTCCTGAAAACCCACCTTTGGAGAAGACCATGAACGTTATCAAACTGACTGATCTTGATGTTTCCGGCAAACGTGTATTCATCCGCGCCGACCTCAATGTCCCGCAGGATGAAGCCGGCAATATCACGGAAGACACCCGCATCCGTGCCTCGCTGCCATCCATCCGTTACTGCCTGGAAAAAGGGGCAGCAGTCATGGTCACTTCGCACCTGGGACGCCCAACGGAAGGCGAACTGAACCCGGAAGACAGCCTGATGCCCGTCGCGGTGCGTCTTGGACAGCTCCTGCATGCCCCGGTAAAACTGATCAACAACTGGGTCGACGGCGGCTTCGAGGTCAAACCCGGCGAGGTGGTGTTACTGGAAAACTGTCGTGTTAACAAGGGTGAAAAGAAAAACAACGACGAACTGGCCCAGAAAATGGCCAAGCTCTGTGATGTCTATGTCAACGACGCTTTCGGCACCGCCCACCGCGCCGAAGCCACCACCCATGGCATGGCGAAATACGCGCCGGTGGCTTGCGCTGGCGTACTGATGGGGGCTGAAATCGATGCCCTGGGCAAGGCCCTGCATGCGCCGAAGCGTCCGCTGGTCGCCATCGTAGGCGGCTCGAAAGTTTCCTCCAAGCTGACCATTCTCAAGTCGTTGGCCGACAAGGTCGATCAGTTGATCGTCGGCGGCGGCATCGCCAACACCTTCCTCCTTGCATCTGGCAAGCGCATTGGCGAATCGCTTGCCGAAGCCGATCTGGTCAAGGAAGCCCATGCCATCATGGACATGATGAAAGAACGTGGCGCAGAAGTTCCCCTCCCCACCGACGTTGTCGTTGCCGACGAAGTTTCTGCGCTTGCCCGCGCCAACAAAATTTCGATTGATGACGTCAGCGCCCACGATCGCATCCTGGACGTCGGCCCGAAGACCGCAGCAAAACTGGCCGAAATCATCGCCAACGCCGGCACCATCGTCTGGAATGGCCCGGTCGGCGTGTTTGAGCTGCCACAGTTTGCTGGCGGCACCAAGATGATGGCGTCAGCCATTGCCCACTCCGAAGCCTTCTCCATCGCAGGTGGTGGCGACACCTTGGCTGCCATTGCAAAATTCAATATCGCTGACGATGTTGGTTACATTTCCACGGGCGGCGGTGCCTTCCTGGAATTCCTGGAAGGCAAGACCCTGCCAGCCATTGCCATTCTGGAAGAACGCGCCGCGGGTTGACCAGCATGAGTGACAAGCGCCGCATCCTGATTGTTGATCCCTCACGGGTGGCCAGGGCGGCGCTCGTCAAACATTTGCGTGACGACTTCGATATTCGCGAAGAAAACGACGGTCAAGCCGCCTGGCAAACACTGGTCCTCGACTCGTCAATCGCAGCACTCATTGCCTGCATCAATCTTGAACGCCTGAATGCTTTCGAGCTGGTCCGGAAACTGCGGGAAAACCGCCTGCAGCGCCTGCAAGACCTGCCCGTCATTTTGCTGATCTCGCAGGACAGCAAAGCAGAGGAACGGGAACAGGCCAAGGCGCAGGGTATCAACGATTTCATTCTTCGCGGCATGAGCGGCGATGAAATCCGTCGGCGTATCGAGCGCTTGGTCAATTGGGAAATCACCTCGGACTTCTCTGGCCCGTGCAGCAAAGACCCGAGCACCGAAACGACTTCAGCATTTCCTGACCGCCCCGCACTGACGCGGCTTCTGGACGACCATCTCAAACAGACTTCCCATGAAAACGCCCCCGGGTGCAGCATTGTCGCCTTTGGCTTGAGTAGTGCCGATGCCTTGGCCAGCCATTTCGGGCAAGCTGTGCTGGAAAAAATCAGCCGTCGCATTGCCTTGCTCATTCGGGAAAAAATCAGTCGGCGAGACGGGTTAGGTTGCATTGACCCCGGTTGTTTCCTGATCATTTCCCCCGGTACGCCCTTGTCTGCCAGCCACAGTTTCGCCGAGCGAATTTGTCGAGCACTTGCCAGCCAGAATGTTCAAATCGGCAAACAGCGCATTCGCCTGGAAACATCCATGGGCATTGCCAGCCTGCCGGCCGATCTCGGACTGGATGCTGCCGAACTGATTCAACTCGCACAGGACCGCCTGGCCCTGGCACGGCAGTTACCCGGGGAATATGTCGTCAGCCAGCCCCCCGAAGAAAATCAGAACGAAACCACTGCGTTGATTCGCAAACTCATGGAACAGATGAAACAGACGCAACAAATCGGGCTGGCTGGCCTGCAAATGATGCCTCTGTTGCAATTGATGGAACAACAATTTCATTTTGGCCTGCCGCTTAAACAAATGGAAACCCTCTTCCGGCAAGATGCCAAACAAGCATCCATCGCATCGCCTACCGAAAAAAAACCTGGAAAGTCCTGAACCATGTCCCGCCATACCAAAATTGTCGCCACCCTGGGGCCCGCCTCGTCGACCCAGGAAGTCCTTGAACGCATGGTGCAAGCCGGCGTTGATGTTGTACGAATGAACTTTTCGCACGGCAGTGCTGCCGACCACAAAGCCCGCGCCGAGGGAATTCGGGCTGCCGCCGCAAAACACGGCCGGATTGTCGGCATTCTCGGTGACCTGCAAGGCCCCAAAATCCGGGTCGGAAAATTCGAGAACAGCAAAATCACCCTAACCCAGGGCGAGCCCTTCATTCTCGATGCCGCCTGCACACTCGGCAACCAGGAACGCGTTGGCCTGGATTACAAGGATTTGCCCAAAGACGTCCGCCCCGGTGACATCTTGCTACTGGATGATGGCCGCCTGAAACTTGCGGTCGACGCGATACGCGGCACAGAAATCCATACCCGGGTCCTGGTCGGTGGCGAGTTGTCCAACAACAAGGGAATCAATCGCCAAGGCGGTGGCCTGACGGCTCCTGCCCTGACCGCCAAAGACATGGAAGACATCAAGACTGCCGCTGAAATTGGCGTCGACTTTGTCGCTGTCTCCTTCCCGAAAGGTTCGGCTGACATGTACATGGCTCGCCAGTTGCTGCGTGCCGCAGGCAGTAATGCGGTACTGATTGCCAAAATCGAGCGCGTCGAGGCGGTGAGCAATCTGGCTGAAATTCTTGATGCATCCGATGGCGTCATGGTTGCCCGCGGTGACCTTGCCGTTGAAGTCGGCGATGCTGCCGTCCCCGCCTTGCAGAAAAAAATGATCCGCATGGCACGCGACAAGAACAAGCTGGCGATTACCGCCACGCAAATGATGGAGTCGATGATCACCTCGCCTGTGCCGACACGTGCCGAGGTCTCCGATGTTGCCAATGCCGTACTGGATGGCACCGATGCAGTGATGCTGTCAGCCGAAACCGCCGCCGGAAAATATCCGGTGGAAGTTGTCGAATCGATGTCCCGTATCTGTATCGAAGCCGAACGCTCGACAGAAATCACCCTGGATCGCGAGTTCCTCGACCGCGTGTTCACCCGTATCGACCAGTCAATTGCCATGGCTGCCATCTGGACCGCCCACCATTTGAAGATCAAGGCGATTGCAGCACTGACCCAATCCGGCTCAACCGCACTGTGGATGAGCCGGCTCAACTGTGGTGTACCGATTTACGCCCTGACTCCGGACCCAGTCTCATTGACCCGCATGGCCTTGTACCGCGAAGTCCGTCCACTCCTGATGGCACAACAGCATGTTGACCGTGACCTACTGCTCGCTGAAGCGGAAAGTCTCCTGATTGATCGCGGCGTCGTCGAAAAGGGTGATCTGATTGTATTAACCATCGGCGAACCTATCGGTAGCGCGGGAGGTACCAATACCTTGAAGATCGTTCGCGTTGGCGAACACACGACCAACCTATCGTAATAAAATGCCGGGCTGAACCCACTTCTCTCATTTCATTGCCTTTCAGGAGTTTCCATGCCGCTCGTTTCCCTGCGCCAACTGCTCGACCACGCCGCTGAAAATGATTACGGTCTGCCAGCCTTCAACGTCAACAACATGGAACAGGTCTGGGCGATCATGGAAGCCGCCAACCAGCTCGACGCCCCGGTGATCATGCAAGCCTCGGCCGGTGCGCGCAAATACGCTGGCGAGCCCTTCCTGCGCCACCAGATTCTCGCCGCACTTGAAGCCTATCCGCACATTCCGGTGGTCATGCACCAGGACCACGGCCAGAGCCCGGCAGTCTGCATGGCCGCAATCCGCTCCGGCTTCTCGTCGGTGATGATGGATGGCTCACTGGAAGCCGACGGCAAAACCGTTGCCAGCTTTGAATACAACGTCGAAGTCACCCGCAAGGTGACCGAACTGGCGCACAGCATCGGCGTTTCGGTTGAAGGCGAGCTGGGTGTGCTCGGCTCGTTGGAAACCATGAAGGGTGACAAGGAAGACGGCCACGGTGCCGAAGGCACGATGACTCGCGAACAACTCCTGACCGATGTCGAACAGGCCGCCGACTTCGTCCGCCAAACCAATTGCGACGCGCTGGCCATCGCCATCGGTACCAGCCACGGTGCCTACAAGTTCACCAAGAAGCCGACAGGCGACATTCTCGCCATCGACCGCATCGCCGAAATCCACGCCCGCATCCCGAACACCCATCTGGTGATGCACGGCTCGTCTTCCGTGCCGCAAGAACTGCTGGAAGAAATCCGCCAGTTCGGCGGTGACATGAAGGAAACCTACGGCGTGCCGGTCGAAGAAATCGTCAAGGGCATCAAGCACGGCGTGCGCAAGGTGAACATCGATACCGACATCCGCCTGGC
>JAVEXE010000085.1:0-9056 GCA_034004105.1 Azonexus sp.
TTTCTTCGGTGCAGCAGCTTTCTTCGCCGCCGGCTTCGCAGCAGCCTTCTTCGGCGCAGCAGCCTTCTTCGCGGCCGGCTTCGCAGCGGCCTTCTTCGGTGCAGCAGCTTTCTTCGCCGCCGGTTTCGCAGCGGCTTTCTTCGGTGCAGCAACTTTCTTCGCCGCCGGTTTCGCAGCAGTCGTTTTTTTCGCCGCCGCCGGCTTCTTGGCTTTCTTCTCTTCAGCCATAGTGAACCTCCATTGCATGTTTGAGGAAAGAATGACAAACAACCCGCCTACAACAGCACGGATTATTCAGCAACGCCGGCGGACCGGAATTGATGAATTCATGCGCTTTCACAGCCCATCCCTTGGTTTGGGGAAGGCTGGGGATGCGTCGAAACTGGGAAGAAATCGGTGCGGCGAAGGCGGTGGCAGCAGCAGTGATGACGCGATGGATATCGGAAAACGCAACGGCGGTGCCGTGCGTGGATTCGTTTCCGCAAGCGATGAAGCTCATCGCGTCTGCCTGCATGCACCCTCCTCGGTGGTTGCCTGGCGGCATCGACCTACTATATCTAGTAGTTCAGCCGCAATTTCGAACTAATAGTAGTGGTTGGGTTTTTTCGATGCAAGATAAATTGCGTGCGGTTCAATACAGCAACTCGCAGCGTTGCAGTGTCGCCACGCAGCCGATCAGATCCGCAGCGCATTTGGAATGCACGACCAGTCGAAACGCGGGCCGGGATCGGTTTTGCGGCCGGGCGCGATATCGGCGTGACCGGCAATGGCGGCGATCGGGTAATGTCTCTGCAGCAGGTCGAGCAGTTGCATGAGCGACCGGTATTGAAGTTTTTCGTAGTGGCTGTAGTCGTCACCCTCGAGCTCTATGCCGATGGAAAAGTCGTTGCAGCGCTCCCGTCCTCGCCAGCAGGAAACGCCTGCATGCCAGGCGCGCGACCTGCACGAGACCAACTGAATCACCGTACCGTCGCGCCGGATGAAGAAGTGCGCGGAAACCCGCTGATGGGCGATGCTCCGGAAATACGCGTGTTCGGCGGGATTCAACCGGTTGGTGAAAAACTCGGTGACCGCGTTGCCCGTGAATGTGCCGGGGGGCAGGCTGATCGAATGCACCACCACCAGACAGACATCGGTGTGCGGCGGACGATCGTCGAAATTCGGGCTGGCGAGATGCCGCACCCCCGACAGCCAGCCATCGCCATCGAGATGCCAGTCCTGATCACCGGGTCGGCTCATTCAGTCCCAGCCGCTCCATGCGGTATCGCAGCGAACGGAAAGTCACCCCCAGCATGCGGGCGGCAGCTGTCCGGTTGAAACGTGTCTTCTGCAGGGCATCGAGAATCGCGATGCGCTCCTGCTCATCGAGGTAGTCCTGTAGCGACTGGCTGCCAATGCCCGCCGCCACACCGGCACCGATACTGCCGCACACGGCATCCCCGCCACCGGCCTCATCACCCGGCATGGAGCCTGTCTGCGACGAGGCTACCGGACGCAGTTGCAGGTCATCGACATCGATGATGCCGCCGCCATGCAGCGCCAACGCCCGCTCCAGAATGTTCTCGAGCTCTCTCACATTGCCCGGGAAGGCATATTCCTGCAGCGCAGCCATTGCCTCCGGCGCAATGACCGGTTGCGGACCGCTGCTTCCGGCACACAATCTGGTGAGTACGTGGCTCGCCAGGATCGGGATGTCCTCTCTGCATTCGCGCAGGGCAGGCATGTGAATCTCGATCACGTTGATGCGAAAGAACAGGTCCTGCCGGAAGCTGCCTGTGTCGACCATGCGACTCAGACTGCGGTGTGTCGCGCAGATGATGCGAACGTTGACGGGCTCCTCCACGGTGGCGCCGACCCGACGAACGCTCTTCTCCTGAATCGCCCGCAGCAGCTTGACCTGCATCGCGAGAGGCAGGTCGGCCACCTCATCGAGAAACAGCGTTCCGCCATCGGCTGCCTGGAAAAAACCTTCGCGTTCGGACTCGGCTCCGGTAAACGCCCCCTTGCGGTAACCGAAGAACTCGCTCTCCATCAGGTTTTCGGGAATGGCTCCGCAGTTGACCGCAATGAATGGTTTGTCATGACGCACGCTGTCGCGGTGGATCAGGCGTGCCGCCAACTCCTTGCCGCTGCCCGACTCCCCGGAGAGATACACGGGTGCTTCGCTGCGCGCCACCTTGGCGATCAGCGTGCGTACCTGTTCCATCGGTCCTGCATTGCCGAGCAGGTCGGAAGCACGTGCGCCAGCGGCTGTCCGGTTTTCCGGCAAAGCGAGGGCAGACTTGACCAGGGTCCGCAACTGCGCCAGCGATACGGGTTTGGACAGATAGTCGAATGCACCCGCCTTGAGTGCGGCGACTGCATTTTCGGTGCTGCCGTGGGCCGTGATGACAGCGACCGGCAACGCCGGGTATTTCGACTCGATGTGACGCACCAGAGCCAAGCCGTCGCCATCCGGCATGCGCATATCTGTCAGGCACAGGCCGTAACTACTGCCTTGCAGCAGGGCACAAGCTTCCTGTACGCTGCCGGCACAATCGCACGCCAGCCCCATGCGCGCCAGCGTCATGTCCAGCAGCTCGCGGATATCCGCCTCGTCGTCTACGACCAGCACACGCAGGTTTGCGCTCACGTCGCCGGAAGATCTTTGCTCTGGTCTTGGCATGTCGCTGCGCATGATATGCAGAAATGCGCGCCAGGTGCATTGTCCAGCAAAACCAGCCGGGCACCGTTTGCTTCGCTGAGTTCCCGGGCGATGTAGAGACCGAGCCCGGTTCCGCTGGCGCGTGTCGTGAAGAACGGCTCGAACACCTCGGTACACTCTGCCGCATCGATGCCGGGGCCATCGTCGATGAAATGCAGCCCGATGCGTCCGGACAGTCGGCCCGACTCGCCGACGATGCGCACAGCTCCCGCCCCCTGGCTGGCATAACGCAAGGCATTGTTCAGCAGATTGGAAACGACCCGGTGCAGATGTCCACGATCGAAACAAATCGTGAACGCGTCGGGTAGCTCCAGCCGGATACGCGTTCCAGAGCTTGCGTCCTGTAGCGAAAGCTCGTCGAGCAACTGCCGGATGAATTCCCGGACATCGATTCTCTCCGGAGAGGCGCGGTCGCGCCGTCCCAGTTCGGTCACCTCGGACACCAGACGATTCAAGCGCCGGGTGTTGTCGCCGATGATCCGGATCAGCCGTTCAGCGCCCGCTCCGGGAGTATCGTCACCCAGTAGCTCTGCGGCATGGCTGATGGCGGCGAGCGGGTTGCGGATTTCATGTGCCATGTTCGCTGTCAAGCGTCCGAGTGCAGCCAGCTTCACTTGTTGCGCCTGCTGCTGGATGCGGCTGACATCCTCAAGGAAGATCAGTGTATTTCCACCCTCTCCGGGCGGCAGGAAACGCGTCCTCAAGGTGCGGCCGGTCTGCGGTACCTGCATCACCATCTCGGATTCCACGCCGCGCTCGCGGCGCGTAAGGAACTCTCGGGCCAGTACCGGCTGGCTGGCTGCGAGCATGCTTGGTGGATCGGCTGCCAGGCCGAGCAAAATCGACGCCTGGGGGTTGTATTGGCGCAAGCGTCCGGCAGCATCGATAACCAAGACACCATCCTGCATGTCGCGAATGACCCGTTCATTGATGCGCATCTGGTCGGCCAGTTCCACCCCCCGTTTGCGCGCCAGTTCTTCATTCGTCACCACCTTGCGCGCCAGTAGCCGCGCCGCAATTGCCGACCCGAAGAAGCCGATGCTGGTCAGGCCGGTACGAAAATAATCCTCTACCGCGCCCTGATATTCCAATACCCGATAGGACTGTTCCAGGAGCAGCGCCAGCGTTGCGAGCGCCGCATAGAACAGCACCATGCGCCCCTGGCCTACCAGCCCCGCCCCGGCCAGCACGACAAGCATCATCATGGCAATGCCACTTTTTGCTCCGCCACTGGCAAATAACATCAGGGTCAGCAACAGGATGTCGGTGACAACCTGCAAGGTCAATTGAAGATGAAAGGCATGCGGCCATCGCTTCAAAAGGATCAGGTAGCCAAACGATGCCGCCAGATATCCCAGACTTGTCCAGAAAAAAAGCCGGGGATCCTGAGATCCGACTGCCAGCGCTCCGTCGGATAGCAGAATGGTTGCAAGAAAAACTCCCGCAACAATCGCTCGGTAGTAGGAAAAATATCTTAGGGAGCGCCACAGCGAGTCATTCTGCTGCGACACCACAGCAATCGATTGATTCTGATAGGCTGCCGGCTCAGGACTCATCTAGCCTGCGATGTTCTTCACAGCAGTAATTGCGGCCGGCCACATGAATAGCTTCGGTTTCCGGCACATGCAAATGGCAATATCTGCATGACACGATGCGCTGATGCGTCTGCTCCTCGGACGGGGCAGATTCACTCCTTGCCTTGCGGCCGAAGAGGAGCCAATAGAGCACTGCAACGACGAGGAGCAGCAGTATTGCCTTCATCACGTCTGTCTATCCGACCCGGGTAGGTGCGATATGCACCAAGGACCAGTTTCTATCGCCTAAAACGTGCTTTAGAAAGCTGGTCGGGGTGAGAGGATTCGAACCTCCGACTCCTGCGTCCCGAACGCAGTACTCTACCAGGCTGAGCTACACCCCGAATTCTGCACACGACAGGCGCACTGCCATGGCAACCCATGCGAACCATCGACACTCCAGTTAGTAGCGTCTGGCTACTGCAAAGTCGAGCAATTCTATCAAAGCTTTCCGGTATTGGGTATCCGGAAGCGCTTTGAGAACGCCTCCTGCAATCCTTATTTCCTCTCTGGCGACGATCATGGCAGCCTCAAGCGCACCCGTATCCTGAACCGCTTGAATGACTTCGGGAAGTCTCTCGAGTCCGCCCTGCTCCAAGGCATCGCGCACGACCGCGGACTGTTGCACGTTGCCATGTTTCATGACATGAATCAATGGCAAAGTCGGCTTGCCCTCGGCCAGATCATCACCGAGGTGCTTTCCGATAGCCGACTCTTCCCCAGAGTAATCCAACACATCATCGACGATCTGGAATGCCGTTCCCAAATGCATGCCATAGGCCGCCACTCCCTCCTCGGCATCTGGCTCCGCACCACCGAGAATCGCCCCTAGGCGGGCCGAAGCCTCGAAAAGCTTTGCCGTTTTATAACGGACGACTTTCAGGTATGCATCGACCTCGACATCGGCATTGTGGCAATTCATCAACTGAAGCACTTCTCCCTCTGCAATGACGTTCGTGGCGTCGGCAAGCACTTCCATTACCCGCATGTCACCGACCCCGACCATCATCTGGAAGGCCCTGGAGTACAAAAAGTCGCCGACCAGAACGCTGGCTGCATTGCCGAATTGCGCGTTCGCCGTCTCCCTGCCACGCCTCAATGAGGACTCGTCCACCACATCGTCATGAAGCAGGGTGGCGGTATGGATGAACTCCACTACAGCCGCCAGCACATGCTGCTGCTCTCCGCGATAGCCGCAAGCGCCGGCACAAAGAAGCAATAGAGCCGGGCGCATCCGCTTCCCCCCGCTTGCCACGATGTACTCTGCAATCTGGCATACCAACGGGACGTCTGAATGCAGCTTCGCACGCACTACCGCGTCGACCGCTTGCATGTCGGCGTCTATCAGTGAGTAGATGGAAGAGAGATTCAAGTCAAAAGGACCCCGTTGGAGGGCGGCGATGTTAGGTTCCTTGCGGCAGGCAGTCAATAAAGTATCGAGGTTATTGACCAACAACGGATCGGCCATTATCATAGCTGGTTCTTCAGCAATTATTTTTGGAGTCCAACATGTATGCGGTCATAAAAACTGGCGGGAAGCAGTATCGCGTCTCTGCCGGCGAAAAGATCAAAGTAGAACAGATACCTGCAGATGTGGGCACGGACATTTTCTTGGACCAGGTACTGATGGTTGGCGAAGGCGACAATGTTAAGGTCGGCACGCCTATCATTACTGGAGCAACGGTAACAGCAAAAGTCGTGTCCCAAGGTCGGCATCCCAAGGTAAAAATTTTCAAGATGCGGCGTCGCAAGCATTACCAGAAGCACCAAGGGCACCGTCAGTACTTTACCGAGCTTGAGATCAGCGGCATCAACGCCTGATCTGCGTTCAGGAGTTCATCATGGCACATAAGAAAGCAGGCGGCAGTTCTCGCAACGGCCGCGATTCGGAATCGAAACGACTGGGCGTCAAGCGCTTCGGCGGTGAGTTGGTTTCCGCTGGGAGCATTCTGGTACGTCAGCGCGGTACGCAGTTTCATGCAGGTGAAAATGTCGGCGTTGGCAAGGACCACACTTTGTATGCCAAGGAGACCGGAACCGTTCAGTTTCTGGTCAAAGGTGCGCCGCAGCGGAAATTTGTAAGTATCGTCCCGGCGGCTTAGGCTTGCTCCAAACCTAACAAGGCCCTATCCGCGTAGGATGGGGCTTTTTTCTTTTAAGCCATGAAGTTTTTTGACGAAGCTGTCATTTCTGTGTTCGCCGGCAACGGCGGCAATGGGGCAGTATCGTTCCGGCGCGAAAAATATATTCCTCGTGGCGGCCCCGATGGTGGTGACGGCGGTCACGGCGGCAACATAGTCATGCTGGCTGATCGAAATCTGAACACCCTGATCGATTATCGGTACACGCGCATATATCGAGCAGCCCATGGTGAAAATGGCCGAGGCTCGGACTGCTTCGGCAAAGGTGGGGACGATCTAGTTTTAAGGGTGCCTGTCGGAACACTGATTACAGACCTTGCCACGGGCAGAGTCGTAGCCGACTTGGCCGAAGACGGAAGCAGCACTATCGTCGCCAAAGGCGGGAAAGGTGGCCTCGGCAATCTCCGCTTCAAATCCAGTGTAAATCGGGCACCCAAGCAGTCTACGCCCGGAGAGTCGGGAGAAGCCAGCGAATTGAAGCTGGAATTGAAAGTGCTTGCCGATGTAGGTTTGCTCGGCATGCCCAATGCCGGCAAATCGACTTTCATTCGCGCTGTTTCAGCAGCACGCCCCAAAGTGGCGGACTATCCATTCACCACCTTGCAGCCGAACCTCGGTGTTGTTAGGGTCGGCGAAAACCAAAGCTTCGTAATTGCCGACATACCCGGTCTTATCCGCGGCGCTTCCGAGGGAGCCGGGCTGGGTCACCGTTTTCTCAAGCATCTCGATAGAACACGGATACTGCTTCACATCATAGATGCCGTGCCACTGGACCCCTCAATCGATCCGGTTGAAGAGGCGCATGCAATTGTTCGGGAGCTGCAAAATTATGATGAAGAGTTATATCTCAAACCTCGCTGGATCGTCCTGAATAAAATCGATTTGCTACCGGATTCCGAAAAATCTCCCTTGATAACCTCAATTGCAGAGCGGCTGGGATCTGTCTCGCCAATCTTTGCGGTATCCGCCGCAACTGGCGAAGGATGCATTGCACTGTGCCAGAAAATCATGCAATTTTTAGAAACAAACAAGCAGCATGCGCAAGGCGATCAATAACTGCACGCGGATAGTAGTAAAAGTTGGCAGCGCCCTCGTCACCAATAATGGGGCTGGGTTGTCCAGTGGATTTATCGCAGAATGTGCACGACAGATTTCACTGCTGCAGCAATCTGGAAAGCAGGTGATTTTGGTTTCCTCTGGGGCAATTGCAGCCGGCATGCAGCGTCTTGGCTGGGTAAAGCGCCCCCATGCCATTCATGCTCTGCAGGCGGCAGCTGCCGTTGGTCAAATGGGTTTGACACAGGCCTACGAGACAGTTTTCAGCGAACACGGTCTCAAGTCAGCCCAAGTACTTCTAACACATGAAGACCTTGCTGATCGCCGTCGTTATCTCAATGCTCGCACAGCAATCAACACATTAATCGAATTAGGTGTTGTTCCCATCATCAATGAAAACGATACCGTTATCACAGACGAAATCAAATTCGGTGATAACGACACGCTAGGGGCCTTGGTTGCCAATTTGGTAGAGGCAGAACTGCTGATCATCATGACTGACCAGCAGGGTGTTTTCACTTCCGATCCTCGCAAAGACTCTTCCGCAACGTTGATACACGAGGGTGATGCTGAAGATCCATACTTTGAATCAATTGCCGGCGGAGCAGGCTCGCTAATCAGTAAGGGCGGGATGCTCACCAAAATCAGAGCGGCTCAACGTGCGGCTCGTAGCGGAACGCATACTTTGATCGTCGGAGGCAGAGAGGTGGGCGCTTTGATTCGAGCGGCTCACGGTGATGTCATCGGCACTTTTCTCAAGGCCAATAAATCTCCTCTCGCGGCTAGGAAGCAATGGCTCGCTGATCATCTCCGCGTTTCGGGTAGCGTCAAGCTTGACCCAGGGGCGGTCACAGCACTTCTAAATGGGAAAAGCCTGCTCTCGATAGGGGTGACACAAATCAATGGTGATTTTGAGCGTGGTACTGTTATCTCTTGCATGACCCCAGAGGGGGCAGAACTGGCACGCGGCCTCACAAATTATGCCAGTAGCGAGATTGCTAAGATTGCAGGAAAACCAAGTCAGCAGTTTGAGGAGTTGCTAGGTTATTTAGACGAATCAGAGTTAATACATCGCGACAATCTGGTGTTGATGTAGCGATGGAGCCGGGGCCTGTACTGAATTTTGTGTAAACGGACGATTGGCAGGAAACTGTCGAACTGTCCGGAGGCACGATGAGCACGAAGAAGCATGCAGTCCCTGAAGAACTATTGGCTGGCCTGCTGGCCGACTACAGGAAACCTGAAGACCTGATTGGCGAGAACGGCCTGCTCAAGCAGCTGACCAAGCTGCTGGTCGAGAAGGCGCTGGATGCCGAACTGGCCGAACACCTCGGTCATGGCAAGAATGAGCCAGTTGCCAACGATGCCGGCAATACCCGAAACGGCAAGAGCAGGAAGACGCTGAAGGGCGACTTCGGTGAGCTGCCTATCGAGATACCGCGAGATCGGCACGGTACCCACACCTGGTTCGGCACGGCGACATTGAACTGCTGCTGAACGTGATTGGGTGCAATCGCCGAAGGGCGACCGTAACGCTGGCCCGGTCGCCGGCGATAGCCCGTTTGCGAGCGCAATTCCTCC
>JAVEXE010000086.1:0-9022 GCA_034004105.1 Azonexus sp.
TTGCCGCACGGATTGAAGAAAGCAGCGGTCACGAACTGCTTGATCAAGCCGCACTGCAAGCCGTGCGTCGGCTACGCGCCTTGCCAAGCGACGCACCGATTGAGTCGCTCTTGCCTGTGCGCTTTCGCCTGCGCTGAATTTGCCACTGACGGTGCGAATAAACCCGCCGATTCAGACGGCCCCATCGGCCCGCATGCGCGCCACAAGCTCGGGGGCGTAACCCAGTGCCGACAACACCGAATCGGTATGCTCCCCAAGTGCCGGACCGATCCACTCGGTCGAACCGGGCGTTGCCGACAGATTCGGGACAATGCCCGGCATGCGAAACGGCTTGCCGTCTGGCAGCGTCCCGGTTTGAAACATCTGCCGGGCGATGAATTGTGGGTCGGCAAACATGTCGACCGCAGAATAGACACGTGACGACGGCACTTCCGCTTGCGCCAGCAGCGCCAGGACTTCCGCCTCGTCGTGGCTCGCACACCAGGCATCAATCAGGGCATAGATTTCATCACGCCTTGCATCGCGTCCAGCATTGTCGGCCAATGAAGGATCGCTTGCCAGATCATCCCGCCCGATAGCCATCATAAAACGCTTGAAAATGGCATCACCGTTGGCCCCGATCGTCACATGTTTGCCATCTCGCGTCGTGTGCGTATTTGAGGGCGTGATACCCGGCATGATGTTACCGGTGCGCTCACGGGTAAAACCAAAGACATCAAATTCCGGCACCAGCGACTCCATCATCGCAAACACCGCCTCGTACAAGGCCACATCCACCACTTGCCCGGCACCACCATTCACCTCTTTGTGGCGCAGCGCCATCAGAGCCCCAATCGCCCCCCACAAAGCGGCGATGGAATCACCGATCGAAATACCCGTGCGCACTGGCGGCCGATCCGGAAAACCGGTGATATAACGCAACCCCCCCATCGATTCGCCAACCGCGCCAAATCCCGGCTGATCCTTGTACGGACCGGTCTGACCAAACCCGGAAAGGCGAACCATCACCAGCCCAGGATTATCGGTGCGCAGGCTATCCCAACCCAAGCCGAGTTTCTCCAGCACGCCGGGACGGAAATTCTCCACCAAAATATCCGCCTCACTGATTAGACGACGCACAAAGGCCAGGCCGTCCGGATGCTTGAGATTGGCGGTCACCGATTTTTTGTTTCGCGCCTGCACGTACCACCACAGCGACGTGCCTTCGTACAATTTACGCCATTTACGTAGCGGGTCGCCGCCATCCGGTGATTCGACCTTGATCACCTCGGCACCGAATTCGGCCATGATCCGGGTGCAAAACGGACCGGCGATCAGGCTACCCAACTCCACGACCTTCAATCCTGACAGGGGTTTTTCCTGTTGTTCCATCATGGCTCCCAATGTTCAACCGCCAGGGCTTCTGCCCACAATCGATGTACTGCCGGCGCAACCTGCATGGGTGCCCCGCTGGTCGCCAGACGCAAACGTCCATGCCCGCCCCCCGACAACCCCGCGGCCTGCAAACGACGCTCCAGTTGTCGGGCAACCGCCTCACCGGTATCGACAATTTGTGTTCCAGAAGGCAGATACGTGGCGATGCGCTCAACAACCCAGGGGTAATGCGTGCATCCCAGAACCACCACATCGACGCCTGAGTCGCCCAGTGGCATCACGAATCGCCGCAAAAGATGATCAACCTCCGGGCTGTCCGGCCCTTGCAACTCAATCGCTTCGGCCAAACCAGGGCAGGCCTGCGAATAAATTTTTGCGCCCTGAGCATGTTCCGCGACCAGGCGCTGGAAGCGCGGGCTGGCGAGGGTCCGCGTGGTTGCCAGCACGCCGATACGGCCCTCCCGACTCAGCCCAACCGCGGGCTTGACCCCTGGCTCCAGGGCTACCACAGGCAAATGTATCGATGCCCGTATGGCTTCCGCAGCCGCTGCGGTTGCGGTGTTACAAGCAATGACCAAGGCCTTCGCCCCCTGCCGCGCCAATGCAGCACCAATGGCGACCCCCCGCTCACGCAGAAAACTCTCCGGCCGGTCTCCATAAGGCAGATAACGGGTATCGGCAAAATAAAAAAAGTCCTCACCAGGCAGTCGACCGCGCAAAGCACGCAAGACCGTCAGGCCACCCAGGCCGGAATCAAAAACCGCAATGGCATTCATGAATTAAAAAACACTGGCCTGAGTGCAGAAAAACCCTGAAACCAGCGCAAATTGCCTTGTTTCAGGGTCAACCCGTAAAGCGTCAAATCTGTCAGAGGCGCATTTACTCAGCCTGGCACTTTTTCATGAAGGACTGCTTGGCTGCACCGTGCAGTGCCTTGCCATTTTTGTCGAGGGCTTTGGCTTCGCAAGCTGCCGACTTCTCAGCACCCTGCTCACGCGCGCACTTTTTCATGAACGACTGCTTGGCTGCACCAGCAAGCGGCTTGCCATTTTTATCAATAGCCTGAGCCTCACACGCTGCTGGCGCTGCAACTGCAAAATTAGAAGCAAATAGCGCGGTCAACGCCAACAAAAGCAGTTTTTTCATCATTTTCTCCTTGGGGAATGAAATTAGCCTCCAGTCCAACAGAACCGGAGGGAAAACACATTTACATGCGCGCAATCATCGCATCGCCGAAGTCGGAACAGGAAATTTCATTCGCCCCAGGCATCAGGCGGGCGAAATCATAGGTCACTTCCTTGTCGCCAATGGCAGCCTCCATTCCCTTGACAACCAGATCAGCCGCTTCCTTCCAACCCAGATGGCGCAGCATCATTTCTGCCGACAGAATCAGTGAGCCCGGATTGACCTTGTCGAGCCCGGCATACTTGGGTGCCGTGCCATGAGTTGCTTCAAAACAGGCGTATTGGTCAGAGATATTGGCACCGGGGGCAATACCAATGCCACCAACCTGCGCCGCCAAAGCATCGGAAATGTAATCACCATTCAAATTGGTCGTCGCGATCACATCGTATTCAGCAGGACGCAACAAAATCTGCTGCAGGAAAGCATCAGCGATCGAATCCTTGACCGTGATTTCACGGCCAGTATTCGGATTCTTGATCCGACACCACGGACCACCGTCAATCAACTCGGCACCAAACTCTTCCTGTGCAACCTTGTAGCCAGTGTCGCGGAACAGCCCCTCGGTGAATTTCATGATGTTGCCCTTGTGCACCAAGGTCACACTCTTGCGATCATTGTCGATGGCGTATTTAATCGCCGCACGAACCAGCCGGGTCGTCCCCTCGACAGAAACCGGCTTGATGCCGATGCCAGAGCTTTCGGGGAAGCGGATCTTCTTGACGCCCATTTCCTTGATCAGGAAGTTGAGCACCTTTTTGACCCCCTCGGAACCAGCAGCCCACTCGACACCCGCGTAAATATCCTCGGTATTCTCACGGAAAATGACCATATCGGTCAGTTCCGGATTTTTCAGCGGGCTGGGGACACCCTTGAAATAGCGCACTGGGCGCACACACTGATAGAGGTCCAATTCCTGACGCAAGGCAACGTTCAGCGAACGGATGCCACCACCAACCGGGGTTGTCATCGGCCCCTTGATCGAGACCGAATACGCTTTCAAGGCATCAAAGGTTTCTTTCGGCAGCCATTCGTCCGGACCATAAAGACGGGTGGATTTTTCACCGGCATACACTTCCATCCAGTGAATTTTCTTTTTCCCGCCGTAAGCCTTGTCGACCGCAGCATCGATCACCTTGATCATCACCGGGGTGATATCGATGCCAATCCCGTCACCCTCAATAAACGGAATGATCGGATTATCGGGGACTGGCTGCCCCGGAACAATCTTGGCACCATCTTGCGGGACTTTGATGTGAGAGGTCATGGCAACTCCTGTGTTTGTATTGAGCGAAAGGCTGCCCCTCATGTCTCCGAAAGGGCAGTTTGGGGAATTATGCATAAAAAACCCGGCCACTGCGCAAGGCAGGGCCGGGTTTTTATCAGAACCAGCGCAATCAGGCAGCGATGGCTGCACGTGCCGCTTTGAGGGCGGCATTGAAGGTCGGGCTCGGGCGCATGACTGCCTTGCACTTCTCGGAATCGGCCTTGTAGTAACCACCGATATCGACGGGACGACCTTGCACTGACGTGAATTCCGCAACGATTTGCTGCTCATTGTCAGTCAGCGACTTGGCCAAGGCAGCGAAATGCCCCGCCAACTCAAGATCTTCCTTCTGAGCGGCCAGTTCCTGAGCCCAATACATCGCCAGATAGAACTGCGAACCGCGGTTATCCAGCTCACCGGTTTTCGGGGACGGACCCTTGCGATTATCCAGCAGCTTGCCCGTGGCGGCATCCAGCGTCCGGGCCAGCAACTTGGCACGCGCATTGTCTTCCTTGATCCCCAGATCTTCCAGAGACACCGCCAGCGCCAGGAATTCGCCCAGGGAATCCCAACGCAGGTGGTTTTCTTCGGTCAGTTGCTGAACATGCTTTGGCGCGGAACCACCGGCACCGGTTTCGTACATGCCACCACCGGCCATCAGCGGAACGATGGAGAGCATCTTGGCCGAGGTACCCAGTTCCATGATCGGGAAAAGGTCGGTCAGATAGTCACGCAGGATGTTACCGGTCACCGAAATGGTATCGAGGCCGCGGATGACGCGCTCCAGGGTGTAGCGCATGGCGCGGACCTGGCTCATGATCTGGATGTCCAGACCGGTCGTGTCGTGATCTTGCAGATAGGTTTTGACCTTCTTGATCAATTCATTTTCATGCGGACGGTACGGATCAAGCCAGAAGATTGCCGGCATGCCGGAATTGCGGGCGCGGGTCACGGCCAACTTGACCCAGTCGCGAATCGGTGCGTCCTTGACCTGGCACATACGCCAGATGTCGCCAGCTTCAACATTCTGCGTCAACAACACTTCACCACTATCGATATCGACGATGTTGGCAATGCCATCTTCGGCGATCTCGAAGGTCTTGTCGTGCGAACCGTATTCCTCAGCTTTCTGAGCCATCAAGCCGACGTTAGGCACGGTGCCCATGGTCTTCGGATCGAAATTGCCGTTCCATTTGCAGAAGTTGATCATCTCCTGATAGATACGGGCAAAGGTGGATTCCGGCATCACGGCCTTGCAGTCGTACTGTTTGCCGTCCGCACCCCACATCTTGCCGCCCTGACGGATCATTGCCGGCATTGAAGCGTCGACGATCACATCGTTCGGCGAATGGAAGTTGGTAATGCCCTTGGCCGAATCCACCATGGCCAGCTTCGGACGATCCTCTTGGCAAGCGTGCAGGTCACGGATGATTTCGTCACGCTTGGACTCCGGCAAGACCTTGATCTTCTCGTAAAGATCGACCATGCCGTTATTGACGTTGATACCCAGTTCGTTGAACAAGGCGCCGTGCTTCTCGAAGGCTTCCTTGTAGAAAATCTTGACGCAGTGACCGAAAACGATCGGGTGCGAGATTTTCATCATCGTCGCTTTGACGTGCAGCGAGAAGAGGATGCCCGACTTACGGCAGTCTTCCAGTTCCTTCTCGTAAAAGTCGCACAAGGCCTTCTTGCTCATGAACATCGAATCGATGATCTCGCCGGCCTGAAGTTTGACTTCGGGTTTCAGGACGGTAATCTTGCCGCCCTTGGCAATCAGCTCCATACGCACACGACGCGCCTTGTCGAGCGTCATCGACTTTTCGCCGTGATAGAAGTCACCGGTGTGCATGTGCGATACGTGGGTTTGCGACCACTGCTTCCATTCGCCCATTGAGTGCGGATTCTTCTTCGCGTAATTCTTGACGGCTGCCGGCGCACGACGGTCGGAGTTTCCTTCACGAAGAACCGGGTTGACCGCAGACCCCAGGCACTTGCCGTAACGGGCGGCAATCTGTTTTTCTTCGTCGCTCTTCGGGTCTTCGGGATAATCCGGAATCGCGTAGCCCTTGGCCTGCAATTCCTTGATACAGGCTTTCAACTGAGCCACCGAAGCCGAGATGTTCGGCAGCTTGATGATGTTGGCGTCCGGCTCCAGGGTTTTTCTACCCAGTTCTGCCAGCGTATCCGGAACCTTCTGTTCCTCCGTCAGAAACTCCGAAAATTCGGCGAGCATGCGCGCAGACACGGAAATGTCGGCCTTCTCGATCTCGATGCCAGCTGGCCCGGCAAACGTGCGGATCACGGGCAAAAAGGCACAAGTCGCCAGCAGTGGCGCCTCGTCGGTGAGTGTATAGATGATTTTTGACTTGCCTGCGGACATGCTAACCCCTTGTCGATGGTTTTAGATATGTGCGTCGACGATATGCCGACACCCTTGCGCGGTGCTTACAAAACCTGTGGAGTATCCGCAACGACGAGGCTGCGGTCAAGCCACGAAACGACATTTCACATCGTGAAGCTTTCTTTTTTCCATCGGGGCAGGTGCTAGAATTTCCTGACGCAGCGGAGGCATGACAATGAAGATATCAGTTGGACTGTATGGCACCAACGCGCACCAGATTGCGCTGGCCCTGATTCAGGGTTTCAACAAGCACTATGCCTTGTTTCGCCAAACCTGCCAGGAAGCCAAAACCCGTTTTGAAAAAGCCGACTGGCTGGGCGTTCATCGTGCCGTCAAAGAACGCATCCGCTTCTACGATGACCGGGTCGATGAATGTGTCGAACGACTTCAAACAGAGTTTGATGCACAAAGTCTGGATGACTCCACCTGGCAACAAGTGAAGTTGCTTTATATCGGCTTGCTACTCAATCACAAGCAACCCGAACTGGCCGAGACTTTTTTCAATTCCGTCACGACAAAGATCCTTCATCGCACCTACTTCCACAATGATTTCATCTTTGTCCGGCCGACCATTTCCACTGAGAACCTGGAGGCCGAGGAAGCTGCGACTTACCGAAGCTACTACGCAGATGCCGACGGACTACGCGGCGCAATTCGCGAAATCATTCGGGACTTTCAGTGGCAGCGTCAATTTGCCGATTTTGAACGCGACGTGAATTACGTTTACCACGCCATTCGCCGCCACCTGAAGGAAATGCCGGGGCGCGAAGTCAACTTTCAGATACAGGTCTTGGGGTCAGCGTTTTATCGTAACAAAGCTGCCTACATCATTGGCAAGGCGATCAACGGCGCAACTGAATATCCTTTCGCCATTCCTGTGCTTCACGACAACGAGGGGGCGCTGTATCTGGATACCATTTTGCTGGATGGCTGGCGCATTGGTTTGCTTTTCTCATTGTCACGCGCCTACTTCATGGTGGATATGGAAGTCCCCTCGGGCTACGTCCAGTTCCTGCGCGCCATCATGCCCAATAAACCGCGCTCGGAAATCTACATCATGCTGGGCCTGGGCAAGCAGGGCAAAACGATGTTTTTCCGCGATTTCATCTACCACCTGCACCACTCGCAAGACAAATTCATCATGGCGCCGGGTATTCGCGGCCTGGTCATGCTCGTATTTACGCTGCCGTCTTACCCGTATGTTTTCAAGATCATCAAGGACGTCTTTGGCAGTTCCAAGGAAATGGATCGGGCAACGGTCAAGAAGAAATTCATGATGGTGAAACAGGTTGACCGCGTGGGCCGCATGGCCGACACCCTCGAATTCTCCAACGTGATGTTCCCACTGGAGCGCTTTAGCGACGAAATCCTTGATGAACTCGAACGGCTCGCTCCCTCCTGTTTCGAGATTGATGGCAATCAGTTGATCATCAAACACCTTTATATCGAACGGCGGATGGAACCTCTGAACATCCATCTCGACCGCATGGACAAATCGAACAATATTGATGGCCTGGAACACGCCATCCGTGAGTACGGCAACGCAATCCGTGAACTTGCTCAAGCCAATATTTTCCCGGGAGACATGCTCTGGAAAAACTTTGGCGTTACCCGTTATGGCCGAGTTGTGTTCTACGATTACGACGAAATCGAGTACATGACGGACATCAATTTCCGCAAAATCCCGCCCGCCCCGGATTTCGAAACCGAAATGTCCGGCGAAGTCTGGTACCCCGTCGCCCGAAATGACGTTTTCCCGGAAGAGTTTTCCACTTTTTTGCTTGGTTCACCGCAAATTCGCAAGATATTCATGAAGCATCACAAGGACTTGCTCAAACCAGCATTCTGGCAAGCGGCGCAAGAAAACATTCGCGCCGGCCATGTCGAAGACTTTTTCCCTTACCCGGAAGACTTGCGATTCGTTCAAAGCCGCCCAACAGTCGAAGCGCCAGCCAACCGCTAAGCATCAATTCATAAGCAATTGCTGATCTTTTGATTCAGCAATCCTGACTGTTTAACCAATAAGATTCCCCTTATCTTTAGCAGGAAAAGTTAACCCTGGAATAACCCATATTTAGGAGAGGGATGATGCCACTCACCCTGGCGGTTGCTCGAGAACGTGCGGAAGGCGAACAGCGGACTGCTCTCGTTCCCGATACAGCCAAAAAATTTTCTGCGCTGGGCGCCAAACTACGAATGGAACAAAGCGCCGGCATTCCGAGCCATTTTCTCGACCCCGACTACCCGGGCACCGAATTCGTACCGGGTCTCAATGAAGCGTATTCGGGCGCTGACCTGATTTTGCGTGTAACACCACCGTCGACCGCAGAAATTGCCGCCATGCCTGAGGGGGCAACCCTGATTGGCTTGCTCAAGCCTTTTGAAAGCAAGGAACGATTACAAGCACTCAATACACGCCGCATCACGGCTTTCTCGCTCGAACTTTTGCCTCGCATTTCCCGTGCGCAAAGCATGGATGCCTTGTCCAGCCAAGGCTCTTGTGCAGGGTATCAGTGCGGCCTCATCGCTGCGGCTCGCTGCACCAAATTCTTCCCCATGCTGACAACTGCCGCCGGGACGATCAGACCTGCACGCGTCCTGGTCATCGGCGCGGGGGTTGCTGGCCTGCAAGCCATCGCCACTTGTCGTCGCCTCGGCGCGATGGTGGAAGCCTACGATGTTCGCGCTGCTGCACGGGAGCAAATTGAATCCCTGGGTGCCAAATTCGTCGACACAGGCGTCTCGGCCGACGGCAGCGGCGGATATGCCCGCGAGCTGACGCCTGAAGAAAAGGCCCA
>JAVEXE010000087.1:0-9015 GCA_034004105.1 Azonexus sp.
GCTGGCTCGATCGGCGCTGTGCCCGGAAGGCTGGTGGCGGACAAATGAGCGACTTTGGCAAGGTGGCAGTGCTTTATGGCGGTACGTCTGCCGAACGTCCAGTCTCCCTGAACAGCGGTTCGCGGGTACTTGCCGCGCTGCTGGGTCAAGGGATTGACGCTCATGCCTTTGATCCCGCCGAACAGGCGCTTGATGAGCTCAAAGGGTATGACCGGGCTTTTATCGCCTTGCACGGTCGACATGGCGAAGACGGAACAATTCAGGGCGCACTGGAGGTCATGCACATCCCTTATACCGGTTCGGGCGTTCTGGCTTCGGCGCTGGCAATGGATAAGTTCCGTACCAAGCTGATGTGGCAGGCGGCTGGTTTGCCGGTGCCGGAGTATGCCTTGCTTGATGCAGCGTCGGATTTTGCTGATGTTGAAGAGGAACTGGGTTTGCCGATGTTCGTCAAGCCGGCTCGGGAAGGCTCTTCGATCGGTGTGACCAAGGTGAAGACCCCGGGGGCGCTGAAGGCCGCCTACCTGGAGGCGGTGCAGCACGACCCACTGGTGATTGCCGAAAAAGGCGTCATGGGGGGGGAGTATACGGTTGGGATTGTTGGCGACGAGGTGCTGCCAATCATCAAGATCGTGCCGGCGACTGACTGGTACGACTACGAGGCCAAATATACCCGCGACGACACGCAGTACCTGTGTCCCTGTGGCTTGTCTGCTGTTCAGGAAAAGCGGATTCGCGAGGAGGCGCTGCAGGCTTTCCGGATGCTTGGTGGCCGGGGTTGGGGCCGTGTCGATTTCTTGCTGGACGAAGATGGCAAACATTTTTTTCTGGAGGTGAATACAGCACCCGGCATGACGGATCACTCGCTCGTGCCGATGGCAGCCCGCGTGGCGGGGATGGATTATCCCGCGCTGGTTCGGCGGATCCTCGAATTGACGGCGAACGATTGAGACAGAACGACTGAGACAATGAATGTGGCACAAACCCCATTTGCTCAATGCTTTGGCAGACCTGCTTACCTTGGTGGCGGCAGCGGCCTTGCTCGGTGGTGTGGCCGTCTGGCTCGCCAGGGTGCCGTCATTGCCAATCAAGCAGGTGATTTTTGTCGAGCCACTGGTGCATACCCGGCGTGGCGAAGTCGAGCAGGTCTTGTCTTCCGCCCTGCGCGGCAATTTCTTCAGTCTGGATCTAAATTCGGTGCGGCTGACCCTGGAGCAACTTCCTTGGGTGCGACGGGCGCAGGTCAGACGGGTATGGCCCGCCGGACTGGAGGTCAGGGTCGAGGAACATTTGCCGCTAGCCCGCTGGGGCGACGGACAGGCCGAAATGGTCAACAGCCACGGGGAAGTTTTTGCTGCCTTGGTGCCAGAGCGCGCGGCCGAACAGCTGCCTTTGTTGAGTGGCCCTGCCGGGACTGCTCGCGAGGTGCTCGATCGCTACCTGGAATTTTCGAAGCTCTTTGCGACGGTTGGCGAACGGCCCGTCGAAGTGGTGCTTTCTCCGCGTTTGGCTTGGCAGGTTCGTTTGGCAACGGGTATGCGTATCGAGATCGGCCGCGATCACACCAAGTTGCCATTGAGTGCTCGCTTGCAACGTTTTATCGAGGCCTATCCAGCATTGCTTGCAACTCGGCCGGCGAGGCCGGAGGTGGTCGATTTGAGATATCCGAATGGTTTTGCGATGAGACTCGCAGGGCAGGGGAAGGGGAAATAAAACTATGAGCAGGGACAACAAGGATCTGGTCGTTGGGCTGGATATCGGTACCTCCAAAATTGTTGCTTTGGTGGCAGAGCTCGATCAGGAGGGACGGTTGAACCTCGTCGGGATGGGCTCTCAGGACTCGCGTGGTCTGAAAAAAGGGGTGGTGGTCAATATCGAGGAAACGGTGCGCACCATCAGTCGAGTCATTCAGGAAGTGGAGTTGATGGCGGACTGCAAGGTCAAGGATGTCTACACAGGCATCGCGGGCAGCCACATCAAGAGTTTCAACTCCAACGGAATGGTGGCAATCAAGGACAAGGAAGTGACATCGGCCGACGTGGATCGTGTCATCGAAACGGCGCGGGCAATGCCGATTCCTGCAGAGCAGGAAATCCTCCATATCCTGACGCAGGAATTCGTCATTGACGGTCAAGACGGCATTCGTGAGCCAATTGGCATGAGCGGGATGCGTCTTGAGGTCAAGACGCACATCGTGACGGGCGCGGTTTCGGCAGCACAGAACATCGTCAAGTGCGTCCGTCGCTGTGGTCTGGAGGTTAATGACCTTGTTCTTCAGCCATTGGCTTCCAGTTACGCCGTGCTTTCGGAAGATGAAAAGGATCTGGGCGTCTGTCTGATCGACATTGGCGGTGGTACCACGGATATCGCCGTCTGGACGCAGGGTGCGATTCGTCACACCTCGGTCATTCCCATCGCGGGCGATCAGATTACCAACGACATTGCCATGGCCTTGCGTACGCCGACCCGCGAAGCCGAGGATATCAAGTGCAAATCGGGATGTGCTTTGTCACCACTGGCAGATCTTTCGCAGAGCCTTGATGTTG
Source organism: Azonexus sp. (assembly GCA_034004105.1). GTDB lineage: Bacteria > Pseudomonadota > Gammaproteobacteria > Burkholderiales > Rhodocyclaceae > Azonexus. The sequence continues at coordinate 2,547 of JAVEXE010000087.1, forward strand.
CCGGGGTCGACGAGCGGCCTAGCCGGAAATTGAGCCGCCGTGCGCTGGCCGACGTGATTCAGCCACGGGTGGAAGAGTTGTACGAATTGATTCAGCACGAATTGCGCCGAGCCGGGTTTGAAGAGGTTTTATCTTCCGGGATCGTGTTGACCGGAGGCGCCAGCGTCATGCCGGGTATGGTTGAACTGGGTGAAGAAATTTTCCATATGCCGGTTCGGCTGGGGAACCCGAAATACACCGGCAGCCTGGCCGATGTCGTGCAGAGTCCGCGCTTTTCTACCGCTTATGGTTTGTTGCTTGAGGCTCAGACACAGCGTCACCGGGGACAAAAGATTCAGGAGAAGCAAGGCATCAAGGATGTCTTCTCCAGCATGAAGCAGTGGTTTTCCAAGAATTTCTAATGTTTGTTTTTGAACGGTTTTTCAGAGGAGGTCGTTATGTTTGAAATCATCGAGAAGGACGAAGAGCTCGGCACCATCATCAAGGTGTTCGGGGTCGGTGGTGCTGGTGGTAACGCCATCGAGCATATGATCCGTGAAGGGGTGAATGGTGTTGAGTTCATTGCCGCCAATACGGATGCGCAAGCGCTGTCGCGCAATACGGCAAATTCCAAACTGTCGCTGGGTAAGACGGGCTTGGGTGCTGGCGCCAAACCCGAAGCTGGCAAGGCGGCGGCAGAAGATCATCGTGACGAAATCCGCGCTTCGCTGGAAGGCGCACACATGGCCTTCATCACCGCTGGCATGGGTGGTGGTACAGGAACTGGTGCGGCACCTGTGGTCGCAGAAATTGCCCGCGAGATGGGCATCCTGACGGTTGGTGTTGTGACCAAGCCATTCAGCTTTGAAGGTGGCCGCCGGATGAAGGCCGCCGAGGCCGGTATCGCCGAGTTTTCCAAGCATGTCGATTCGCTGATCGTGATCCTCAACGACAAGTTGATGGAAGTGATGGGCGACGACGCCGATGTGGATGATTGCTTCAAGGCAGCCGACAATGTGTTGAAAAACGCCGTGGGTGGTATTGCTGAAATCATTACCTATCCTGGTTTGGTCAACGTTGACTTCGAAGACGTCAAGACGGTGATGGGTGAAATGGGTCGGGCAATGATGGGTTCTGCCGTTGCCTCCGGTGTTGACCGGGCGCGTATTGCTGCGGAACAGGCGGTTGCTTCTCCCTTGCTGGAAGGCGTCAATCTGTCCGGAGCGCGTGGTGTGCTGGTCAATATCACGGCGGCCAAGGGCAATCTGAAGATGAAGGAAGTCAATGAGGTGATGAATACCGTCAAGGCTTTCGCCGCGGAAGACGCGCATGTGATTTTCGGTGCGGTTTACGACGAGGCGATGACGGATGCGCTGCGGGTGACTGTTGTCGCGACTGGTTTGGGGCAGGCTGCGGCCAAGCGTCAGCAGCAGCCGTTTACGATCGTCGAACCGGTGATGATGCAGGCAACGGGTACGCACGATGCTTCGCCGTTCAGCAGTGGGCCGACGATTGATTACAACCAGATTGCTGAAGTGCCGGCGGTGGTGCGTAAGCGTAATGTGACAGTCGAGGCGCTGGCAAACAGCGGTGTTGATCGCTATGACATTCCCGCATTCCTGCGAAAGCAGGCGGATTGATCGGTACTAAGACCACTCTCTGAAAAAGGGCGGCGGCGTGCTAGAATGCGCCGCCTTCCCCAATGATTCAAAGACTTGCAATGCTTAAGCAACGCACCCTGAAGACGGTAATCCGCGCCTCTGGCGTAGGGCTGCATGGTGGTGTCAAGGTCAATATGACCTTGCGTCCTGCTGCGCCCGACACGGGCATTGTCTTCCGTCGCGTTGACCTGCCTGAACCGGTGGATATCCCAGCACAGGCAGTATTGATTGGCGATACGCGCATGTGCTCCTGTCTGGAACACAATGGCGTCAAGGTTGGCACCATTGAGCATCTGATGTCTGCCTTGTGTGGCCTGGGCATCGACAATGCCTGGATTGATCTTGATGCGCCTGAAGTTCCCATACTCGACGGCTCGGCAGCACCCTTTGTTTTCCTGATCCAGTCAGCGGGCATTGAAGAACAGAACGCCGCAAAAAAATTCATCCGCGTAATCCGTCCGATTGAGGTTCGCGATGGTGACAAGTGGGCCCGCTTCGAGCCCCACGAAGGTTATCGACTAAAGTTTTCCATTGTTTTTCCGCACCCGGCGATCAGCAAGTCAGCGCAGCAAGCTGAGGTTGACTTTGCGGAACATTCCTATGTGCGAGAGGTGTCGCGCGCGCGCACCTTCGGATTCATGCAGGAAGTCGAGTATCTGCGTGAGAACGGGCTGGCCTTGGGAGGCGGTCTGGAAAACGCGATTGTTCTCGATGAGTTCAGGGTGCTCAATCACGATGGTCTGCGCTACGCTGACGAATTCGTGAAGCACAAAATACTGGATGCCGTTGGCGATCTTTACCTGATTGGCCATCCTTTGCTGGCGGCTTACAGTTCGCACAAAGGTGGGCATGCGCTCAACAATTTGTTGGCTCGCGCTTTGCTTGAGCAGCAGGAAAGTTGGGAATTCGTCACTTTCCCAAAGTTGGAATCGGCCCCGCAGGGCGTGACGCGCTGGTTGGCCCAAGCGGCTTGAGCCTGCGATGTGGCTGCTCCGCCTCCTCGCCGTCATTCTGGTTGTGGCTATCGGCGTGGGTCTGGCGCTCTATGTCTTTACCGGACGGCGTGAGTATCTGCAGCTAAGTTGGCGCATGTTTCGGTACGGCCTGCTGTTTGCCCTTTTTGTGTTCGCGCTGCTGTTTGTCGAACGCCTGGCAATCATTCCTTTATAAACGCCCGCTGCAATAGTGTGTCCAGTGCATTGCGAAGGGCGCCTTTTGGCAGGCTTTCTGCGGTCGACCGCAATAAGGCACTGCTTTTTCGGGAAATGGGTTTGAGGGTCGAAGTGCTTGATCGGCTGGGTAATTGTCGAGGTTGAACTTTCACTTCGATGTCGTTACACTCAATCCCTTCCAACGATAATTCGCTACAAAGTCTCCGGCTCATCTGCCGTAGCTTGGACGCGACAGCACCGTTCTCGGTGTAGATAACAAGCCTCCCCGACTGGTAATTGGCAATTCGAGCGTGTCGTTGCACGTTTCCTGAGGGAATGCGGGCAAAACGACGATTCAGCTTCATCAGCAGGCGGGCGTGATCCATGATCCGGCCGACACTGGCATCGCTGTCAAGAAATTGCATGGGTGCTTTGTACATAGGAGGAGAGTGCGTGCAGATTATTGTCGTTTCGCGCCATTTGAAATCGGCGCGTACCATCACTATTATGCCCCGTCATCTGGGAATGGTGGGCCTCGCTTTTTTTGGTCTGGTTCTGCTCTTTTCGTTGTTCTTCTCTGCGTTGTCGGTGCACTTCCGCTTGCCGATCGTGGAGGATGTGCTGCGTTCGATGCAGCAACAGGAAACCCGTGAAACCAGGGACTACATCACCAATAATTTGCAATTGATGGCGAGTCGTCTGGGAGAAATCCAGGGGCGAATGTTGCAACTGGATTCGCTGACCGACCGTGTTTCCGATCTTGCAGGCATCAGAAAAATGCCGGAAGCGGACCAGCAAAAACCCGCTTCAGGCGGGCCTTACCTGCCTGAACCCATGTCGGCGACTGAGTTGCAGCAGGAAATCGAGCATCTTGCCCAGGCGCTGGAACAACGTGTCGACACGCTTGCCTTCATGGAGTCACGTTTGCTGGAAAAGCGGGTCGAGCAGCGTTTGCTGCCAACGACCTTGCCGGTAGCCAACGCGGTGATTGGCTCGGGCTTTGGTTACCGCATTGATCCGTTTGTTGGTTTGCGTGCGCGCCATGAGGGCCTGGACTTTGCGGCCCCTGTTGGTACGCAGGTTTCTGCCGCTGCTGACGGGGTGATTCTGGTTGCTGCCTATCATCCGGAATACGGGAAGATGATCGATATTGACCATGGGGATGGCTTGATATCCCGTTATGCCCATTTGTCGGCGATGGATGTCGCGGAATCGCAGATTGTCCGTCGTGGGGAGAGGATCGGTGCCGTTGGTAGTACCGGTCGGTCTTCGGGGCCGCATCTGCATTTTGAAGTTCGCATGCGCGACGTTGCGCAAAACCCGCTGACTTTTCTCAAGCGTGGAGAAGGCAAGGGGCGGTTCGCCAAACGCTGATCAAGCCCGGGGATTTCCCCGTCACGTTAGGGCGACGTGCTAGAATCCAACCCTTCTTGCGCCTTCATGCGCACCATTTTTCTGCATCGCGATGATATCCGGCCTACTCAAAAAGATTTTCGGCAGCCGTAATGACCGGCTGATCAAGCAGTATTCCCAGACAGTTAAGCGCATCAATGCCTTGGAGCCACAGATTGCCGCACTGTCGGACGATCAACTCAAGGCGAAAACGGAAGAGTTCCGCCAGCGTCATGCGGGTGGTACTTCGCTCGATGATTTGTTGCCCGAAGCGTTTGCCGTGGTTCGTGAGGCGGCGAAGCGCGTCTTGGGGATGCGTCACTTTGACGTGCAGTTGATTGGTGGCATGGTCCTGCATTACGGCAAGATTGCCGAAATGCGTACTGGCGAAGGCAAGACGTTGATGGCGACCTTGCCGTCGTACCTGAATGCGATTTCCGGCAAGGGCGTGCATATCATTACCGTCAACGATTATCTGGCCAGTCGTGACGCGGAATGGATGGGGCGTTTGCATCGGTTCATGGGTCTGACGGTGGGTGTCAACCTGTCGCAAATGGATCATGAGACCAAACAGTCAGCGTATGCCGCAGATATTACTTACGGAACCAACAACGAATTCGGCTTTGATTATCTGCGTGACAACATGGTCTACGCAGCAAACCAGCGCGTGCAGCGGGGCTTGAATTACGCGATTGTCGACGAGGTCGACTCCATCCTGATTGATGAGGCGCGTACCCCCTTGATCATTTCTGGTCAGGCAGATGATCACACCGACGTCTATTTGCGGATGAAGGATGTTGTGCCTCAACTGCAGCGGGCTGCGGATGAGCAGGCCGAAGGCGACTACTGGGTGGATGAGAAAGCCCATCAGGTTCACCTCAACGAGTCGGGCTACGAACGCGCGGAAGCGTTGCTGGCTGAGTGTGGCTTGCTGGCCGAAGGGACCAGCCTTTACGATAGTGCCAACATTACGTTGATGCATCATCTGAATGCCGCATTGCGTGCCTTGACCCTGTTCCACAAGGATCAGCACTACGTTGTCCAGCGTGACGAAGTGATCATTGTCGATGAGTTCACCGGCCGCCTGATGGCTGGCCGTCGCTGGTCAGATGGTTTGCACCAGGCAGTGGAGGCCAAGGAAGGCGTACAGATCCAGGCGGAAAATCAGACCTTGGCGTCGATTACCTTCCAGAATTATTTCCGCATGTACGGCAAGCTGGCCGGGATGACGGGCACGGCCGATACCGAAGCCTATGAATTCCAGCAGATTTACGCGCTGGAAACGGTGGTTATCCCGACTAACCGTCCAATGCTGCGCAAGGATATGAACGACCTGGTCTACAAGACTCTGGACGAGAAAAACACGGCCATCGTGGCCGATATCCGGGATTGCGCCAAGCGTGGTCAGCCGGTTCTGGTGGGAACGACCTCCATTGAGTCCTCGGAACTGCTCTCGAAGCTTCTGGACAAGGAAAAGCTGTCGCATCAGGTCTTGAACGCCAAGCAGCACGCCAGGGAAGCTGAAATCGTCGCCCAGGCTGGGCGGCCTGGCATGATCACGATTGCCACCAATATGGCGGGTCGTGGTACCGATATTGTGTTGGGCGGCAATATCGAGAAGCAACTCGAGGCTGTTCGGACGGATGAATCCTTGGCCTCCGAGGTCCGTGAGGCAAAGCTGGCCGAAATGAAGGCAGAGTGGCAGAAAGTCCACGAGCAGGTGCTGGCGGCAGGAGGTTTGCACATCATTGGTTCCGAACGCCATGAATCCCGGCGTATCGACAACCAGCTGCGGGGCCGGGCCGGGCGTCAGGGGGATCCGGGCTCTTCCCGTTTCTACCTCTGTCTTGATGATCCTTTGTTGCGTATTTTCGCTGGCGAACGCCTGCGCACGATCATGGACAAGCTCAAGATGCCAGAGGGCGAGGCGATCGAGCATCCGCTGGTGACCCGTTCTCTGGAGTCTGCGCAGCGCAAGGTTGAGGCCCGCAACTTCGATATCCGGAAGCAGTTGCTGGAATATGATGATGTTGCCAATGATCAGCGCAAGGTCATTTACCAACAGCGTAATGAGTTGCTTGAGACTGAAGAGATTGCTGAAACCATTACGGCAATGCGCCACGGCGTCATTACCGATCTTTTCCGGACTTTCGTTCCGGCGGACTCGGTAGAGGAACAGTGGGATCTTGAAGGGCTGCAACGCGTGCTGGCAGCAGACTGGCAGATTGACGCACCCGTTGCGCAATGGGTCAAGGATGAGCCCAGCATCTCGGATGAAGATATCCT
>JAVEXE010000088.1:0-8938 GCA_034004105.1 Azonexus sp.
GTGACGATTTACGTCACGCGGCCTGCGTTTCCGCAAACGGATTGCGTATCTCCAGCCCGGCCACCTTGTGGCCATGCTGCATATCTTCCGAGTACAGGCATTCGGCACCCGACGCCTCGGCGCTGGCAAGAATGTGGCTGTCCCAGAAACTGTAGCCGGTCAGTTCCATGAGTTCGGCGGCGCGCAAAACATCGCCAACCCCCGCATCGCGCACCACCCATGTCCCGTAGGCGCGGACAATATCGCGGGCTTGTGCCAAGGCAATGGGGCGTTGCAGCTTGCGAATCGCGTTGACCAGAAATTCCTGGAGAACCTGCGGGCTGAGCAAGCCGCTGCCGTCCTCCCAGCAGGATGCAAGCAAACCTGCCGCAACGGCTTGCTTGTCGCCCGCATCGCGGTCGTGCGCGTAAAGCAGTATGTTGGTGTCGACGAAGATCAAGGGCGAATGACGGGTGCGCATGCGTTCTCGCGATCCAGCGCTACCGCTCATGCGCTTCATCGCGACCGAGGTAGCGCCCGCCCAACTGCAAGGGCGCTTGCGCCAACCAGTCCAGTGCCTGGCGTTTGGCTTGCTCGTAACGCTGATCCGCCTCGACGTGTCGGGCCAGGTCTTGAGCCAGGAGCTTGCTTACGCTCAATTTGCGGCGTGCCGCCAACTGACGGGCATGGTGAAGCGTTTGTGCGTCGAGAGAAAGCGTGATGTTTTGTTTCATGGGGGAGCCCAGAAGAGCACGATGACATATCGTGCACGCATTTTACGTGAATCGCAAATTCAGGGTTCGAAAAAAACGACAGACGGAAAAACGGGGGAGAAACGGCGGGAGAAACGGGGAGCATAGAAACGGTAGAAACGGGGTAGAAACGGGGTCAGACTCGATTATTCATTACGGCAGAGAAACGGGGTCAGACTCGGAACGGGGTCAGACTCGATTATTCACAATGTCCGCGGCATTCGCTGTGGCGAATTATTGTTGAACGGTCTACGGGTGCTCACGCCTGTGGAATATCCGGAGCAAACGCGATGAGTACCTTAACGGTTCGTTTGCCGGACGATACGGCTGAGCGGCTCAAGTTGCTGGCTCGCAGCCGGGGCTTGAGCGTAAACAAGCTGATGGAAGAAATGAGCGCCCAGGCACTGGCGGCCTGGGATACCGAAAACCGGTTCCGTACCCTGGCGGCGCAGGGCGACGTGCAGCAGGCGCCGGCCATTCTGGATCGACTGGATGCCGGATTCCGGTAAACGCGTGCGCACGGCCGGGGTCGGTTCAATTGCCAAATCCAGAATCGAACCCGCGCCCGTCAATGCCCATGGCCGCCTTCCATGCTGCGTACTCGGACGGTCGTAAACCGTAGCGCGCCAGCACGCCCTCGTGCAGCCTGCGGAGTTCTTCGACAATGAGTGCCTGCACACCTGCTTGTTCGCCCTCAGGCACACGTTCTGCCACGGCTCGCTGAATGCAGGAAAGCGGCTCAAGTTCCGGATGGGTGATGACTTTGCGGATGGTCAGCTTGATGAAATCACGCCAGGATAAGCGAAGCGGGTCGGGCTCCGCCAAGTCTTGCTTGATGGCCAGATATTCCTGCGTCGAACGTTCGTAGGCCCAGACGTAAAGGTCACGCAGCAGCTCCACGCGGGTCATTTCGTACACGCCGAGGGTGGCTCGACTGTAGGCCTGTTCCGGCACATCCAGAAAAGTCAGCGGACACAGGTTCTCACGGAACAGCGGCAGATTCGCAGCCAGTCGCGAGGTGCGCTTGTTGATGTCGGCAAAGGGCTGCAGGTAGGGCAAGTGCACCATCATGAAGAAGGATTGCTCGAACGGATCTCGAATCCGGCTGGCTTTGCCCAGAAGCGCGTCCAGCGCGTCTTCGATCTGCTGGGGTGTTGATAGCGGGCGATAGACGCTTTTGCCGATGTCGACGGCGTGCTGGCGAATTCGCCCTTCATCTGCTGGGTTCGGCAGTAGGTTTTCCGCCAGGGCGCTGTGCAGGTTCATCAGCGTGTAACGGTTGAATTCAGCACTATCGATGTTATCGACCAGTAGTTCGATCGCCGTCTTATGGTTCAGGATCATCTGTGTTTCGATGGCGGCTTTGCCCCGTGCGGCTTTGCCATGCTCGATGAGCTCGCGCGTGTCGAGCATGGAATATGTGTTGCCTTCCAAGTGGCTCGATGCCCATGACAAGTCGATCAACAATCGGTTGAGAATGGCACGGCTGTAGGTACCCGCAGGTTCGTCAACGTCAGCAGTTCGGCCCATCTTGTGTAATTGGCGGCGCAGCGACTCCGACAAATACCCGGTCTCGTTGGGGCGGTAGGCTGCGAGAAAATCACGCTGGTAGCCCACTGGTTTGCGTGCCTCCGCAGGCTGGTCGATATAGGCAAGGATGTCCCGGCTGTCGGCAGAAAGGGGAATGAATGTCGGGAAGCCATCTGCTCTGGTGGCCAGCGCACCGGGGCCGGATTGGGCGTCTGCACGGAAATAGCGGCGGGCCCTGCCTTCACCCAGCGCAACGACTTGGCCGCTCTCAATCAGCTTGGCGATCAAGCGCTGCGCTGTTCGCCTGGCAATGCCGGGGTGAGCGGTCAGGAGTTCGGCCAGCGTCAATCCGTTCTCGGATGCCCGGATGCTGTTCAGCAGGTCTGTGATGGATGACATAGCGGACTTGGCGCCGTTAGTGATACGTGTGGCGCAATTATGGCGCCGTTTATGAAACAGCGCCAGTTGCAGCCCTGAAAGTGGCGCAGTTCATGGCAACCTGCGCCAGGCACAAAGAGCAAATGGGGACACTATTCCGGACACCATATCCTGCGCCTATCTTAATTCGGACCATAATCGGTCTTGTTCGCGCCCGATCCGCAGGAGCAGACCATGAAACTTTCAACTCCAGTCAAGCCAATCAGCTATCTCAAGAGCCACGCAGCCGAAATCATCAGAGACATCACCGAAAGCCGGGAACCCATGCTTATTACCCAGAACGGGGAAGCCAGACTCGTGGTGATGGATGTCCGCTCATACGAGGAACAGGCGGAGGCGCTGGCGCTGCTCAAGCTGCTGGCTTTGGGCAACCGTGAAATTGAACAGGGGCATTTTCGCGCCGCCGATGAGGTGTTCGCCGATATCGGCAGGGAAGCCGCTCGATGAACTTCCCTGTCGTGTTCCCGAAGTCGGCGGAGCACGACCTGAAGGAACTGAAGGGCTACATGATCAGGAACTTCGGCGCGGACGCCGGGCAAGCCAGCTACACAAAAATCAAAGACGCGGTAAAGTCCATCGGAACATTTCCGCTTGGCGGCGATGTTCCCGAAGAACTCGAACGCCTCAGCCTCACGCAATACCGTCAGGTTGTCGCGGGCATGAACCCAATAATCCATGATGCGACAGGGAGTCGTCTATATCCACATTGTGTGCGACACGCGGAAAGACATGAAATCGCTGCTCATCAGACGGCTCGTGCGTACCGCCAAAACCTGACTTCCCGAGCCAGGCGCCCTACAGTCCCGATACGGTGCACAAAAGGAAAAAGCCACGGCGAACCGTGGCTTTTTCAATTCTGGTGGGTCGGGCGAGATTCGAACTCGCGACCAACGGATTAAAAGTTCGAATCCGAAGCGGCAGTGGTTTGCAACACCGATCGATACACAATAATAACAAGCACTTACTCGCACACGATTGCGATTGCTCGCAGCTGCTTGCACTCGTTTCCGGATGGCTCTGTCAGAAAAGTGTCAGACGTCATCTGCCGGGAACGCCTTGATCCTAGCCATTGTCGAGGCCGACCGCAACCGGACTATCTGGAGCGGCGCCTTGGCCGATTGCTCCCAGCCATATTAGCCGGCCATGACAGGCTCAAACGGGCCCGAAAAGGAATCAGCCATGACACGTGTCGAAAGCTTCCGGTTCTCGGCCATTGCGGCCGGTGGGGCTGACCAAATCCAATGGCCGGTGTCGCGCTGATGGCTGCCGTTGACGCGGTTCTCTGCCTGAACGGCAGCTTTGTTCACTGGTGATGGACGGCACCGACCCTTAACGGAGGTAGCCGAACAGCGAAAGCGGCCGCTCAACGCTTAGCTTAATCGGCTGGCGGCGCGAGCGCCAAGCCCGAAGTGAGGCGGCATTTCCGCCGGTCCGGTTGAAGCGCCAACGAGGCATGATAGCCAGAAATGAAGCTTAATTTCCCCCAAAAAACCAAGGAAGCCGTGGTCCGTTCCCTATTATTGAATAACCATTGGGTTATTTATTGCGCTCATTATTCTTTTTCCTGTGGAGCAAGTTTTTCGTTATCAGGTTTCTTGTCCGGACCACGCTCGACATAATATGAGTAACCGTATTCCCCTTCGGCCAGGGCCAGATGTTTTGCGCCTGTGCTTTTACATAAATACTCAATATCGTTGACCGAGCCCGGATCGATAGTAACGATTTCAAGTATTTCTCCGACTGCTAATCGACGCAGTGAACGGGCGGTATGGATCAGCGGAAGTGGGCATCCCATGCGCCTGGCATCAAGAGAGTCTGCGATCTGTGGATGTATTGGCGCGATGGGCAGGTGTTTGCCTAACCCATGATTTTGAAATTTTGGCGATGTCTTTTCACTGGCGGCAAGTTGTGCGGCATCCATGGTTGAGACGACCCAGCTGGGAGCTGGTGTATTGCCATAGATGTTGCACATCGAGGTGAGGAATCTTGGGTTAAAAATCCGGATTAATGTCGGCGCTGTTAATGAGTCGGTGAATACGAGTCCGCAGTAGTTTCGTGGATGTGCCTGTCGAAGGTAGGCATTAAGTGATTGCAGAGAAGACGCGAGGTCACCGCTGGTATCGACATCTTTGGATGGTTTATCACCAGGCAGAGGCGTGTCATTACTGTAAAGACGCCACTTCGTGTCATCCGAATGCTGGATGATGCTGAAAATCTGGTCGAGGACCTGCCAGTCAATAATTCCCGCAAGTGTTCCGGGCATTAATTCAACAGACTGATTGGATGCGCTATTTGTTTCTAACACGGTAAAAGTCATATTGTTTTATCGCCGCTCATTTGACTTAACTCACTTTTGGCCAATTGCTGCCGTATCCCCTTGTCGCTTTAACCCTCTAGCAATCAAGAGGGGAAATAAGGCGAGCCCATGTCCTTGCTCGCCTCGGCCACCACGTCGCCATCAAACAGCTTGACGGTGAGGCTGGCACCCGCAGCTTTGGCGAAGTCGGCCAGCATACCCACGGCATAGTCCCGGGCGTTCTGCACGGAATCGAATTCGTAGAACCCGCCGACGGAGTGGGTGTTGATGCCGCTCAACCAGGTTTTGCTGCGCAGTCCCGGCACGGTGTGCATGGCGGGATTGGCCTCCCGCCAGACACCCTCGCTGAAGGGTACTGACACTTGGAATTCGGCATAAAGAAAAACACGGTTTGGCTGGGTCATGATGGGCTCCTGGGTTGCGGCTTGTTTCAACGAGCCTCATCTTCTATTATCTTTTTGGTATTGATAATCCATTGCGCGGTTAACAGAATGTTTCTGATTTGTTGAGAATATGCTGATCGAGAACATCTCCGACCTGATGGTGTTTACCCAAGCGGTGAAGGGGGGAAGTCTCAGCGCGGCCGGGCGTGAGCTCGGTATTTCGCTCGCGGTGGCGAGCAAGCGGTTGCAGCGTTTGGAAGAACAGCTTGGGGTGCGCCTGCTCAATCGCTCCACGCGCCAGCTCAGCCTGACCGATGAGGGGGCGGAGTACTACCACTACTGCGTGCGCATCCTCGCCGAACTGGAAGAGGGCGAGGAACGGGTGACACGCGGCAGCAAGGAGCCCAAGGGCAACCTCAAGGTCACCGTGCCCGCCGCCTTTGGACGCTTGCATATTGCACCGCTGGTACCGGAGTTTCTGACGCGCTATCCAGCAATCAAGCTCACCCTGCACCTTTCCGACAGTCTGGTGGACATCATCGACCAGGGTTACGACCTGGCGGTACGCATCGGTGAGTTGAAGGATTCGAGCCTGGTCGCCAAGTCGATCGGCCTGGATCGCAGGGTGGTCGTCGCCACGCCATCCTATCTGGCCCGATACGGCGCACCGCGCACTCCGCAGGAGCTGGCCGGACACAATGCCCTTCTGTTTGCCGGCACCGACCATTGGAGCTTCACGGGCCCGAGTGGAGAGGAGGTGAACATCAAGGTCAGCGGCAACCTCGATACCAACAATTGCGATGCCCTTCGCGAGGCGATCTATGCCGATCTCGGGCTGGCGCTGCGCCCGCTGTGGGATGTATGGAAGGATCTGCGCGATGGCGGGCTGGTCCGGCTGCTACCCGCTTATATACCGCCCGTCTATCCCATCAATGCGGTTTACCCAAGCCGGCGCCTGATGCCAAAAAAGACCAGAATATTCATCGAGCACCTGCTGCAGCGATTTGGCCCCATCCCTTATTGGGATGATCTTGTCGGCGAGGCACCAGCCGATGCGGCGCGCACCAGCTAATTCTGAGAAGACCGAACCTGCGGGTCAACGACCGCTCCCGAATGAGTATGCAAACGAATGGCCGCTATCGAAGAAAATTCTGAGGGGCGGGTTGTGGCCGGTTGTACGCATCCAGCCTGCACCCCTGAAAGCAGCCGTCCGCAAGTCGGCACGACAATCAGACTCCCATCAACCACGAAGGAGTCTGACATGGAAGCCAATCAATCTCGTGAGCCTTGGAACAAAGGCAAGCTGGTCGGCCAAAAGCCACCACTCAAACCCAAGGACATCTGGGCCATCCGAATCCACCTTCAGAACGAACATCGCGTTCGTGACCTGGCCATGTTCAACCTAGCGATCGACAGCAAGTTGCGTGGATGCGATCTGGTGAATCTCTACGTTCGGGACGTGACACACGGCAACCAGATATTGCCCCGCGCGATGGTCGTGCAGCGAAAGACTCAACGCCCGGTGCAGTTCGAATTGACCGAGCCGACCAGGTCTGCTGTATCGGCATGGATCGAAATGGCGAATTTGCGGCCGGAACACTATCTGTTTCCCAGTCGCCTGGCGAAATCACCTCATGTCTCTACCCGCCAGTACGCCCGCATCGTGCATCAATGGGTCGGCGCCATCGGACTCGATTCGACGGTCTATGGCACGCACACCATGCGGCGGACCAAGGCGACACTGATCTACAAGCGAACCAAGAACCTAAGGGCTGTCCAGCTCTTGCTCGGCCACACCAAGCTGGAGAGTACAGTTCGATACCTTGGGATCGAGGTCGATGATGCCCTAGAGATCTCGGAGCAGACTGAAATCTAGCGATGCATCCCTGCGGTCGCATGGCGACCAAGTGCGACCGCGCTTCGCTACTCCCTCTTCGGGTAGTCGAGGACGACGTTCGCTGGCTGTACGTCACCGATGGTTGCCCATGATTTCGTCTCGAACGTGAATTGCGCAACGGCGCACGTCGGCAGCAGGGTGATATCGCTGGACAAGCGATGCGCAAGCTCGGAGAACTCAGGATTGTGGCCAAAGAGCATCACGCACTTCAGCTTGTCATTGAGCTCACCAACAACCGCAAGCAGGGTCTCGGGCTCGGTTGCATACAGGCGGCCATCCACGACGATATCCTTGGCCTTATAACCGAGTTCCTTGGCGATGATTTGCGCCGTCGCAAGCGCTCGACGCGCGGGGCTCGACAGGATCAGGTCGGGTTTCGCTTGTTGCTTCGCCAAGCGCTTGCCCATCATGGGTGCGTCACGCTTGCCGCGGTCGGCCAACGGCCGGTCCGTGTCGGGCAGGTCAATGCCATCCCAACTCGACTTGGCGTGACGGACAAGGATTAGCGTTCTTTTCATCGAACCCTCTGTGACGACTGTTCGTGGGATTTTGCCACCGCCTGCTTATGGGGAGCATGGCGAACTCCCGTAGTCAGCGAGAAGCGGAAATCCAGCTTGAGGACCCGACCCTCTCTTGGTCGGCCGAAGCGGACGTCGCGGATCAGCCTTGTCGGGTAACGGACAGAACGGCTTAATGAGACGATCGTCTGGCGCTTCAGAACGTGATGCTGGCGATCTTCTGCCACGCTCCATCGGGACTGTCGGAAATCTCAAAGCCTTGCCCCCTGACGAACGCGAGCATGTCGAGATTGCTTGCCAGGATGCGGCCCCACATCTTTCTGAGCCCTTGGCGCTTCGCGGAATCGATCAGTGCGCCCATGAGTTCATGGCCGATGCCGTGGTGGCTCCACTTGTCAGCGACGACGATGACGAATTCGCAGCTTGTCCGGTCAACCTGGATAACGTAGCGCGCCGAGCCGATCACAACCTCGTCCGGACCTCGGGATGCGACGGCGATCAGGTGCGCACCGCGATCGGGGTTCATCACGCACGCGTGCAAGGCCTCCTCGAGGTCGTCGTTGTAGTCACCCTGGCCGAAACGGAAGTAGCGTGCGGATACGGACAGGGCCTTGACGAAGGCGATCAGCTTGTCGGTGTCGGACTCGACAAGGCGACGCACGGTCAGCAGAGCGCCGTCGTCCGTGGTCGTGATTGTCGGCTTGTCCATCCGGTCTGCTCCGGTTTTTGTGATTCGTTAATCGATTGTTCGTTACGAATTTAGTAAATTCAGATGACATTATTGTGACGCTACGCTTCCAGGCGCACAGCTGACATTCTGGCCCTTCGATCGGGACGGCCGAAGCGGGTTCGCCTCCTGGTACCGGCACCGCCGAGGCTTGCAGTCTCAAGGCTGCAGCATGTGGGCTGCTGCGGTCGGGCTTTCCTGAAATACTCCGCTGCCAATGCTTCCTTTCGTGCCGCTTGCACATCTGCCCGCGGGGAACAATAGGGTGCAAACCACGGGTTCCCCAATGACCGCTTCGAGAAAAAGTCGTCGTTCATCAGCGAGGGGCGAGCCAACGACCGGTCTTGCGAATACAGCGGACACGGTCAATCGTAAGGCCGTTGTCGCCTTTGGCCGA
>JAVEXE010000089.1:0-8890 GCA_034004105.1 Azonexus sp.
CCGGGCGTTTTCCAGCGCCGCCACGCGGGCTTCCAGCGCCTGCAGCTTTTCGCGCGTCCGGGCGAGGAGTTGAGCCTGTATGTCGAACTCTTCACGAGTGACCAGATCCAGCTTGTCAAAGAGCCCACTGACCATGGCTTTGGCGTTTTTTTCAATGTCTTTGGCTGGGGAATTGGCCAGCAGGGCGCTCATTTTGCTGCCGAAATCTTCAAGCATTTTGGGGTCTAGCATGGTGTTTTCTCCTGAGTTTGAGAAATTTTAGCACAACGGAATTATTTTCGTTCTGCCGTGTTTTCGTTGCTGGTGCGTGACGCATTGTAACTGCACCGGAATGGTGCCCTGGTCTTGTGCGGTGCACCGTGAATAAAACGTAGTTGATTGTTTTTCAATGGTTTATCTCACCTGGCACGCTCTTCGCTCTATGTGTTGCACAAAATTCAGTTTCATCTTTTCCACTTTTCCTCACAGGAGAGAAACCATGAAGAAATCCCTCATCGCCCTGGCACTGGTTGGTGCTTTCGCTGCTCCGGCAATCGCAGAAGAGGCCGCTGGTCCGCATTCTTTCAGTGCGAACGTTGCCTTGGTCTCAGACTACGTATTCCGCGGTATTAGCCAAACACAGAACAGGCCGGCTATTCAAGGTGGTTTCGATTACAGTCACAGCTCTGGTCTGTATCTTGGCACTTGGGGCTCCAATGTTTCTTGGGTTCAAGATACCGGAATGAAGACCAACAATAGTCTGGAGCTTGATGTTTACGGTGGTTACAAAGGTGCGGTTGGGCCGGTTTCTTATGATGTCGGTGTGCTTCAGTACTACTACCCAGGTGACGTGGTTGCTGGTGTGAAAAACACGAATTCCACGGAAGTCTATGTTGGTGTCGGCTTCAGCATTTTTACCTTGAAGTACTCGCATGCTGTTTCCAGCAACCTGTTTGGTTGGTACAACGCCGCTAAAACTGAAAAAACCCGTGGTAGTGGCTACTGGGACTTGTCCGCTGCCTATGATCTTGGGGATGGTTGGGGAGTCAGTGCTCACGTGGGTCATCAGACCATCAAAAACTTGAGCGCCGCTTCTTATACTGACTGGAAGTTGGGTGTAACAAAGGATCTTGGTGTTGGTGTGTTGGGGTTGTCATATACGGATACCAATGCAAAGGCAAGCTGCTCAGCTGCTGATCCGTACTGCTGGAACGGTAAGGACGTCGGCAAAGGCCGTGCAATTCTCTCCTTCAGCAAATCCTTCTAATCACATCGGATGATGCTCCCGGCCCGGTCAGGGTCGGGATGACGAAAATCTCTACCAGATAGGGGAACACTCATGAAATTCGTAACTGCCATCATCAAGCCATTCAAGCTTGACGAAGTGCGTGAGGCACTGTCCGCGATTGGCGTGCAGGGCATCACTGTCACCGAGGTGAAGGGGTTTGGGCGTCAGAAAGGTCATACCGAGTTGTATCGCGGAGCCGAATATGTGGTCGATTTCCTGCCCAAGGTGAAGCTCGAGGCCGCCGTCAAAGGTGATCAGATTGATCAGGTGATTGAAGCCATCGAAAAATCCGCCAGCACCGGCAAGATCGGTGACGGCAAGATCTTTGTCTTCGATCTCGAACAAGTCGTTCGTATTCGCACCGGTGAAACCGGTAGCGATGCCCTGTAAGGAGTCCTGACATGAAACATATTCTTTCCATGCTGGCCCTGTTGGGGGCGGTGACCTTGGGGGCACCGGCCTGGGCTGAAGAGCCTGCTGCGGCCTCTGCTGCCGTTGAAGCGGTCGCTGCTGTGGCGGAAGTTGCTGCCGAGGCTGCTGCACCAGCAACCGTCGTTGAAAAAGGCGATGTCTCCTGGATCATGACCTCGACCTTGTTGGTGTTGTTCATGGCCTTGCCGGGCCTGGCGCTGTTTTATGGTGGCCTGGTTCGTGCCAAGAACATGCTTTCGGTGCTGATGCAGGTGATGGTGGTGTTCTCCTTGATCTCGATTCTGTGGGTTGCTTATGGCTACAGTCTCGCCTTTACCGAGGGTTCTCCGTATATCGGGTCGTTGTCCAAGCTCTTCCTCTCGGGCGTTTCGGTCGACTCCCTGGCTGATACCTTTACCGATAACGTCAAACTCCCGGAATACGCTTTCATCGCCTTCCAGTGCACCTTTGCAGGTATTACATGTGCTCTGATTGTCGGGTCCTTTGCCGAACGGATGAAGTTCTCTGCTGTGCTGATCTTCTCGGTCATCTGGTTCACGCTCTGCTACCTGCCGATTGCACACATGGTCTGGGGTCCGGGTGGTTTGCTGCTCGGTGATGGTGCCCTCGACTTTGCTGGCGGTACCGTGGTCCACATCAACGCAGGTGTCGCTGGTCTGGTTGGTGCCTACATGGTTGGCAAGCGGATCGGTTATGGTCGTGAATCGATGGCGCCGCACTCGCTCACGCTGACCATGGTTGGTGCTTCGATGCTGTGGGTGGGTTGGTTTGGCTTCAACGCAGGTTCAAACCTGGAAGCAACCTCGGGTGCAACCCTGGCTTTCATCAACACCTTGATCGCGACTGCTGCAGCGGTTCTGTCCTGGAGTGCCGGTGAGGCCATGTTCAAGGGCAAGGCTTCGATGCTGGGCGCTGCTTCCGGTGCGGTTGCGGGTCTGGTAGCGATTACCCCGGCTTGCGGCTCGGTTGGTCCGATGGGTGCGATTGTGATCGGTGCCTTGTCTGGTCTGGTCTGTCTGTGGGGTGTCAATGGCCTGAAGCGTATGCTGGGTGCCGATGATTCGCTGGACGTCTTCGGTGTGCATGGCTTGGGTGGCATCCTGGGTGCGGTGCTGACGGGTGTCTTTACTGCCCCTTCGCTGGGCGGTACTGGGGATCCGGCTGAGTTCAACATGGCCAGCCAGGTCTGGATCCAGACTTACAGCGTGATCATCACCATTGTCTGGTCTGCGGTTGTCGCCTTCATTGCCTACAAGATCGCCGATATCGTGGTTGGCCTGCGGGTGCCGGAAGAAGAAGAGCGTGAGGGTCTTGACCTTACCTCGCACGGTGAAAGCGCTTACCACCACTAAGATGTCTCCTCTGTAATCAGAGTCTCTCCCTTCGGGCACCTTCGGGTGCCCATTTTTTTTGCCTGAAGTTCAGGCGAAAAAAATCCGCCGGTTTGGCGGATTGTGTTCTGAGCGATGGGGGATTTACTTGATCAGCGGCAGTAATTTGCGGAAATCGTCGGTTCCGCCTTTAGCCAGCCATTCGAACAGCACCATTTCAGTGCTGACCACCTGTCCACCTGCATTACGCAGACGCTCGAAAGCGAGTTGCCGATTGGCCGGCGTGCGTGATGAAGCGGCATCGGCAACCATGAACACGGAAAACCCTGCCGCCAGCAATCCCAGCGCAGATTGCAGAACGCAGACGTGGGTTTCGGAACCCGTCAGCACCACCTGTTTGCGGCCGGTTGCGTGCAGCATGTCGAGCACGCCAGGCTCTGCAGCGCAGGAGAAATGGATTTTTTCAAAAATGCGTGCGTTGACCGCAGCATCGCGAATGGCTGCTACGCTGTGGCCGAGCCCCTTGACGTAGTGCTCGGAAATGAAGGCGGGAATACCGAGGTGGCTGGCACCTTGCAACAACTTGACGCTGTTGCGGGTAATTTCGTCGGCTTCGAAAATCGCCGGAGCGAGCTTTTCCTGAATGTCGACGACGAGGAGCAGGGAATCGTTACGGGAAATAAGCATCAGCGGAACACCACCGTCTTGTTGCCGTGCACCAGTACACGATCCTCAAGATGGTAGCGCAGTCCTCGGGCAAGAACTGTCTTCTCGATGTCCTTTCCGTAGCGAACCATGTCTTCCGGTGAGTCGGAGTGGTCGATGCGGATGACGTCCTGCTCAATGATCGGGCCGGCGTCGAGTTCGCTGGTGACATAGTGACAGGTCGCACCAATCAACTTGACGCCCCGTTCATAGGCTTGGTGATACGGTTTGGCGCCGACAAAGCTGGGCAGGAAACTGTGGTGGATGTTGATGATGCGGCCACTCAGGGCATCACACAATTCTGGCGAGAGTATCTGCATGTAACGCGCCAGCACCATGGTGTCGCCGCGGACATCTTCGAAGATCCGCTGGATTTCGGCGTAAGCCGCTGCCTTGTTGTCCTTGTTGACTGGCACCTGAATAAAAGGGATGCCGTGCCATTCAACGAAACCCTTGAAGGTGTCGTGATTGGAAATGACGCAAGGAATTTCGATGTCGAGTTCCTTCGACTGCCAGCGCGCCAGCAGGTCGTACAGGCAGTGTTCCTGCTTGGATACCATGACGACGACGCGCTTCTTGACCGCGCTGTCGTTGATTCGCCAGTCCATCGACAAGGGGTCAGCGACTTCAGCTTTGAAACGGTTACGGAACTCCGCAAGCAGGAAAGGCAGCGAATCGGCCTTGATTTCGATGCGCATGAAATAGCGACCGGTCAGGTCGTCCGCATGGAAGCTCGATTCGAGAATCCAGCCGCCGTGTTCGGCAATAAAGCCGGAAACGCGAGCAATGATCCCAACTTGGTCGGGGCAGGAGGCGGAGAGTGTGTAGAACCGGTCGCGATGCATGATGATCAGGCCGCCTTGGCGAAGGCTTTGTCGATTTCGGCGCGCAGTGCGTCGTAGTCGCGCACCACCGGGTATTGCGGGAATTCGCGGATGACGTTTTCCGGAGGATGGAAGAGGATGCCGCCATGGGCTTCGCCGAGCATCGCCGTGTCGTTGTACGAGTCGCCGGCGGCGACGATCTTGAAGTTCAATTCCTTGAAGCGCTTGACCGCTTCCTGCTTCTGGTTCGGCATGCGCAGGTGGTAATTGACCAGCATGCCGTCGGCGTCGGCTTCGAGCGAATGGCAGAACAGCGTCGGCCAGCCCAGCTGGCGCATCAGCGGGTGGGCGAATTCGTAGAAGGTGTCCGACAGAATGATGACCTGGTAATCTTCGCGCAGCTTGTCGAGAAAGGCACGGGCACCTTGCATCGGGCCCATTTCGGCGATCACCTTCTGAATGTCCGGCAGGCCGAGCTTATGCTCGCGCAGGATATTCAGGCGGTAGGTCATCAGTGTGTCGTAATTCGGTTCGTCACGCGTGGTGCGCTTGAGTTCGGGAATGCCGGTGCGCTCGGCGAATTCGATCCAGATTTCGGGGACGAGTACCCCTTCGAGGTCAAGACAGACGATTTGCACGGCTAAGCTCCCTGAGACAGCGAAAAAAGGGGCATTTTACCCGATTCATGGCATCGCATTTCAGCTTCCGGACGGGAAAGGTAATAACCCTGGGCGTAGTCGACGCCAATATTTTTCAAAGTCTCCAGGGTTGCGGCATCGCCGACAAATTCAGCGACGGTCTTTTTGCCTAATCCACGCGCGATTTCGACAATGGCGCGAACAAAAACCTGATCATCGGGATCGCTGGGGAGATTGCGGATGAACATGCCGTCAATCTTCAGGATATCGGCTGACAGTTGTTTGAGGTAGGCAAAAGAAGAAAAACCGACGCCAAAATCATCCAGGCAGACGGTGCAGCCCAATGTGCGTAAATCGTGGATGAACAACTCGGCATCGTGAATGTTGGCCAGTGCGGCAGTTTCTGTGAGTTCGACAATCAAACGCCTGGGTTCCACGTGAAACGCCGCGAGGTTGGCTTGTATGAGGTCGGTCATGCCGGGTTCGCCGAATGAGCGGGCGGATATGTTGATTGCCAATGCCGGAAGGTCCGCGTCTTCTCCCAGGATGCGTATTGCTTCACGAATGACCCAGCGGTCGATGTCGATGATCCGGCCACTTTTTTCTGCGGCTGGGATGAAACTACCTGGCATCAAAAGTGACGATTGATCGTCTGGGTCAATCATCCGGACCAAGGCCTCGTAGTGACTGATCCGGCCATTTTGTAATGCGTGCACGCCTTGAAAATGCAACACCAAGGTTTGCTTTTCCAATGCGCGTTGAATGCGATCGTTCCAGCCCAACTGACGCAGCATCTGTTCCGAGTCGTCAAGTTCAGCGCGGTAGATGCGCCAGCAATTCTTGCCGCCAGCCTTGGCTTGGTACATTGCGGCATCAGCATGCGAAACCAGGCTTTCACTGTCACGCCCATGATCCGGGAAGAGCGCGATACCCAGACTGAGCGTCAGGCCGAGCCGCCGCTGATCGAAATCGAAGGCTAATCCCCGTACGGCGCTAACAATCCTTTCGGCGAGCGTCTCAGCTTCCAGCCGGCTCGCGCCCGGCGCAAGAATGACAAACTCGTCGCCACCGAGACGCGCGAATAACTCTTCGGCGCGTACCTGACCACCGACTGTATATGCGGTGCGGACAAGCACATCGTCGCCGGCACGGTGGCCGAAACTGTCATTGATGGTCTTGAATTCGTCAATGTCGAAATACAGCAAGGCACCACAGTGTTCATGGCCACGCTGTAGCAATCCCATGACGCGTTCCATTTCGGCATTGAAGCGAACCCGGTTGGCCAGGCCTGTCAGCGGGTCGCGTTCGGCAATGAAGGCCAGTCGTTCGGCGAGGTCGCGCTGTGTCTGCTCAGCTGCCTGTAAAGCGTCCATACGCTGTTCGAGCGTTGCGGCCATGTCGTTGAAGGTTGTGATCAACTGCCCGATATCATCCTGTCCGGCCGTGTCCAGTGGGACAAAGTCTTTCCCTTCCGCCAGAGCACGACTGGCCGTCGACAGAGCGCTGAGGTGGCGGGTGAGCCAGAGTGCAATGGCGGCAAGCAGGCCGGTAGTCACCAGGATGCCCAGCAGTGCCAAGGCCACGTTCTGGGTGAGAATGTCCTGGCGCGCCTGATTCAGAAAGCGTAAATCAAGGCCGACCAGTAATTCGCCATAGGGTCGATTAGCGATATGAATGGGGATGTGAAAATCCATTCGTTCAGGGTCGATCGGAAGTGCCCGTAGCAGGGTGACGGCGGTTTCCCCCTCGATGTCCATTGATGATGCAGAGGCAACCCGTCGGTCTTCATCGTCAAACATGACAAGGTAACGCATGCCCTGCAATTGTTGCGCTTCGCGTAATGCCTCGCCAACAGCCGCGTAATCATATTGCGCCATTGCAGGTGCCAGCGCGGAGCGGAGCAGACGACTGACTTCGGCGCGACGAAGTTCGAATTGCTGACGCAGGTGGTTATCGCTAAGACGCTGGCTGTTCCAGACAATCGCCGAGATCATGATGATTTCAACCAGAACGGTCAGAAGTATCAGGCGAGTACGCAAGGAGCCGAATAGCGCTTGCTTCATGGTGCACGATTCTCGGTCAGCAGGCGTCGGGTTTCCGGTAGTGCGCGATCCAGCAACTTTTGATCTTCCTGAGAGAGCAGGCGGTAGCCGCCTTGGTTTGTTTCCCGGAAGAAACGTTGTCCCGCTGGGCTCGCTTCAAATTCCAGCATCGCCAGGCGGATACCCTTGAGTTCTGATGGAGAAATGCGTGAATGCGCAATGATGAATTGCCCGGGAAAGCGGATCATTTCACGCCAGATTGTGACGCGCTGCTGTATCTCGGTTGGGGCGATGTGCAGACTGGTTGCATTGATCAGTGCGGCTCGGGTTTTGCCGCTCATGGCGTTATGAATTGCGCTGGAATGGGAAACCGCGTACTGGAACTGATAGTCCTGGCCCTCTTTCAGCCCCGAATCTGCCAGGATGTCCGCTGTCAGGATGGCCATGAGCGCACTGCGATCGGTTACAGCGATGCTTTGTCCTCGCAGGTCGGCAATGCTGTTGAGCGGGGTCTTTTGCGCTGTGATCAACAGGGCGCTGATGGGTTCTTTGTGAACCAGGACGGCCTGATAGTTCAGATCGGTGATGGCAAGCCAGCCAAAGTGGGGTGGCGTGATAACCAGATCATAGGCACCCTCGCGCAAACGCTGGAAGAAATTCGGATAATCCGGCGCAGTACGTAGAGTGACGGAGCGCGCCAGACGGGTTTCCAGGCGATTGGCCAGCGGTTCGTGCAATTCAAGCAGCGTACGCGTGCTCAGATAGGGGTGTATCCCGATGCTCAGAGGGCCCCGACCGATGGCATCCTGCGTCGAAACAGCATTTTCTGCCAGCCCGTTCAGCGGGGCCAGAAGAAAGAGTAGCAGGCTGATCAACCCGGCAAACGAAGTAGTCATCACATCCCTGTGTCGTGAATGGCATGCGATTATAACCATGAACTAAATTGCGGGTCTGTAGTTGATTCTTGCTGGCTGTGCCGGGCTTTTCTCTATGGGGTTTCTCCTGCCATACTTGGAGCCTCTGCGGAAATCGTGCTTATGTCCCTGATCAATGCTTACACCAGTAAACGTTTCCTGATTCTTGATGATCTGCCGGAAATGCGTAGTTCGTTGCGCTCACAGATTGGTAGTCTGGGCTGCGACAATGTCACGGTCAGTGGAACCGTCAAGGAGGCGCTTGAGCGTTTTCGGGATGAGCGTTTTGACGTCATTCTCTGCGATTACTACCTGGCAGGTGGAACGGACGGACAGCAGTTTCTCGAATATCTGCGCACACGCAATCTGATTGGACGGGGTGCGTTGTTCATTATGGTGACGGCGGAAAAGAACTACGAGAGCGTGGTGACCGCTGCGGAGTGTTTGCCGGATGACTATCTGCTCAAGCCGTTTACCGCTGAAATCCTCAAGATCCGTCTTGAGCGTCTGCTCGAAAAAAAGCAGCGTCTGGTCAAGGTTGATCAGCTGCAGGACCGGGGTGACTGGGCAGGGGTGATTCGCGTTTGTGAGGAGATCATCGCCAGCCGCGATCGTTATCTGGTTGACGCGATGCGAATCAAGGGTAATGCCTTGTTGATGGCCGGTCAGGCCGAAAAGGCAGTGGTGTTTTATGAGCAAACGCTGACCATGCGGCCGATGCCGTGGGCACGCCTTGG
>JAVEXE010000090.1:0-8870 GCA_034004105.1 Azonexus sp.
TGATTCAAATTCTTATCCGGAGACAAACCGTGCCTGCCTTGCTACCCCAACCCGATCCCGATGGCCTGCTGGAATACTCGGTGGTTTATACCGACCGGGCGCTCAACCATATGTCGCAGCAGTTTCAGGGCGTGATGTGTGACATTTCCCGGATTTTGAAGAAGGTTTATAACGCCAAGGCGGCGGCGATTGTGCCGGGCAGTGGCACGTTTGGTATGGAAGCCGTGGCGCGGCAGTTCGCTACCCACCGCAAAGTCATGGTGATTCGTAACGGCTGGTTCAGCTTCCGCTGGACGCAGATTTTCGACATGGGTCGGATTCCTTCGGAAACTATTGTGCTCAAGGCACGGCAGCAAGGTAGTGACGCACAAGCCCCGTTTGCGCCACCTCCGCTGGAGGAAGTCCTGGCCACCATCGAGCGGGAACGTCCGGAAGTCGTGTTTGCACCGCATGTCGAAACCTCGTCGGGGATGATCCTGCCGGATGATTACCTGAGGGCTGTTGGTGCGGCGGTTCGTGCGGTCGACGGGCTTTTTGTGCTCGATTGCATTGCGTCCGGCACCGTCTGGGTGAATATGGCAGCCAGCGATGTGGATGTGTTGATCACCGCCCCGCAAAAAGGCTGGAGCGGTTCGCCTTGTGGGGCAATGGTTGTGCTGGGAGAACGCGCACGTGCCCACATCGACGCCACCAGCAGCACCAGTTTTGCCTGTGACCTGAAAAAATGGTTGCAGATCATGGAGGCGTATGAAAGCGGCAGTCATGCCTACCATGCCACCATGCCGACCGACGCCCTCGCCCAGGTGCGCAAGGTGATGCTGGAAACCGAGGCCTACGGCTTTGACAAGGTACGCGACGAACAATGGGAACTTGGCCGTCAGGTTCGGGCTTTGCTCGTCAGCCGGGGTTTTCCCAGTGTTGCCGCCGAAGGTTTCCAGGCACCTGGTGTTGTCGTCAGTTACACCACTGACCCGGAAATACAGAATGGCCGTAAATTCATCGCCCAGGGGGTTCAGAGTGCCGCAGGTGTGCCATTGATGTGCGACGAGCCTGCTGATTTCCGAACCTTCCGCCTTGGCTTGTTCGGTCTCGACAAACTGCACGACCCGGCTGGCAGTGTTGCTCGTTTGCAAAAAGTTCTGGATACCTTTATCCCGTAGTCAACCGCAGGCAGAAAAGAATCCTTACAACTGGCAAACGACAGCTTACGCGGAACTTCGTAATCTAACCCTGTCGCCGAATCCAAACGGCAAATTCTCAGGAGAAGATCATGAAGTTCCTCAACACCTCGCGTCAGAAATTTTTTGCCACCACTACCCTCGCCCTGCTGCTTCCCTTGAGCGCCCTAGCCTTTTCTGGTCAGGGCGGCAAACCAGGGATGTGTGACGGAAAGGACGGCATGCGCGGCGCCAGCATGCACGGACAAGGCATGAAACACGAAGGCATGGCGATGATGCGTGGCCTGCATCGCCTGGACCTTTCCGAAGCCCAGCAAGACAAGATTTTCGACATCATGCACGCTCAGGCTCCTGCTATGCGCGAACAGATGAAGCAATTGCGCAAAGCCGAAGATGAGTTGCGTGAATTGCGTACCAGCGCCGATTTCAATGAAAGAAAAGCCAAACAGCTAATCGAGCGCATTGCCAACCAACGAGCGGAACATGAGTTGGCCCGCCTGCAAGCCGAACGTAAGGTCATGGATGTTCTGACCCCGGAGCAGCGCCAAAAACTGTCTGAAATGCGCCCGGCCAAGCGTGACCGGAATGGCGACAAGGCTTGATCCACGCTGATTCGACAAAAAATGGCAGCCGGCATCAAGCTTGGCTGCCTTTTTTGTGTCTGAAAGTCTTATTTTTCTGGTTTATCAGCCGCCGGCTGTACAAATCCGGGCATGAACATGCTACGCGTCTGATTCTGCAGCTGGTCCTGCATACTCTGGAACATCTTTTTCGACTGATCCATATAGGCCGACATCATGGTTTGCATGGCTGGCTGCTGGAAATTCATGAACTGATTCCAGAAATCGGCCTGCATGCTGGCAGAATCCGCGCCGTACACAGAACGTGATTGTTCCTGTAGTTTTTGCTGGAAATCGATGAAGGTTTTCATGTTGCTTTCCAGGTAACGCCCAAGCAGGTTCTGCGAGGTGCTGCCATAGAAACGGATGAAACCCGAGAGCAATTCGCAGGAAAACAACGGCACGCCGCCTGTTTCTTCTTCAAGGATGATCTGAAGCAGAATGCTGCGAGTGAGGTCTTCTGTCGTCTTGGCATCGACAACTTTGAAGGGCTCAAACTTCAGAACCAGTTCCTTGACGTCGCCGAGGGTGATGTAAGCACTTGTTTTTGTGTCGTACAAACGGCGATTGGGGTATTTCTTGATCAGGCGAACCGGTTCGGACATGCTGCAGGCCTCAAGAGAAAATTTGTGTGCAGCGCAGCATTATAACGAAAAGAACCTCAATGCATGCGCCCTTATGGTGCATCCGGAAAAAATAGCGAAGACTTTTCACAAAAATGCCAACAATCCGCAGACAACGTGGCGTGTTATCATTGGCGGCTTTATTTTTCGGCGCCTTAAGAACAAGGAATTTTCATGGAAGCAACTACCGCACAAGCCAACGCACTCGAACGTCGCATCGACCTCTCCATCGCCATTGCCGAGGTTGAAAAGGAAATGGAGCCCCGCCTTCGTCGCATGGGCCGCAACATGAAAGTCCCGGGCTTCCGTCCTGGCAAAGTGCCATTTGCCATGGTCAAGCAACAATACGGCGATCAGGCACGTCATGAAGTGCTGTCGGAGAAACTTGACCGTGCCTTCGGCGAAGCCGTTGCCGCCCAAAACCTCCACGTTGCCGGTTATCCCCGCCTTGAGGCCAAGGAAAGCGAAAGCACGACCCACATGGCTTTTACGGCCATTTTCGAGGTATATCCCGAATTTACGCCTGGCGACCTGTCGACCGCAGAAATCGAACGCCCAATGCTGGAAGTCGGCGCCACGGAAGTCGACAAAACCATCGACATCCTGCGCAAGCAGCGCGTCCGCTACGATACCGCTGACCGGGGTGCCGAAAAAGAAGATCGCGTTGTAATCGACTTTACCGGCAAAAAGGATGGTGTAGCCTTCCAGGGCGGATCGGCAACCGACTATCCCTTCGTTCTCGGCCAGGGCATGATGCTGCCAGATTTCGAGAAAGCCGTTGAAGGCTGCAAGGCAGGCGAAACCAAGTCTTTCGACCTGACCTTCCCGGAGGATTATCACGCCAAGGATTTGGCTGGTCAGACCGTTCAATTTGAAATCACGGTCAAGCAGGTCCAGGCACCGCGCCTGCCGGACGTTGATGCAGACTTCGCCAAGATGATGGGTGTTGCTGATGGCGACGTGGAAAAGATGCGCGCCGAAGTGGAAGCAAACCTCAAGCGTGAAGTCAAGCGTCGTATTGAAGGCCGCCTGAAAGAACAGGTCATGGATGCCCTGATCCAGGCGAATCCAATCGCCGTTCCCCAGTCCCTGGTCGACCTGGAAGTGAACCGCCTGATGCAGTCTGCACGCCAGGATATGGAACAACGTGGCATGAAGTCCAAGGACTTGCCGCTGCAACCTGAGTGGTTCACCGAACAGGCAAAGCGCCGCGTCACACTTGGCCTGATTCTTGCTGAAATCGTCAAGACCGAAAACCTGCAGGCTTCGCCAGAACAGGTTCGCGGCATGATTGAAGAAATGGCAGCCAGCTACGAACAGCCGGAAGAATTCATCCGCTGGTATTACACCCAGCCACAACGCATGGGTGACGTCGAAGGTATTGTGCTGGAAAACAATGTTGTTGCCTGGGCACTTGGCAAAGCCAAAGTTACCGAGAAGGCAGCTGTTTTTGATGAACTGATGAGCCAGCAGCAGTAATGCAACAAACAGGATTGGCCGTAGCATGGTCTACGGCCAATTTTGTCAACAATCTGACATTTAATAGGGCCCACATGATGATTGACAACGTAAGCAACTGGGATCCACAAGCGCTCGGCCTGGTTCCCATGGTGGTGGAACAGAGCGGACGTGGCGAGCGTGCCTACGACATCTATTCTCGCCTGCTCAAGGAGCGGGTGATTTTCCTGGTTGGTCCGGTCAATGACGCCACCGCCAACCTGGTGGTTGCCCAGATGCTGTTTCTGGAAGCAGAAAATCCAGACAAAGATATCTTTTTTTACATCAACTCACCGGGTGGCTCGGTCACCGCAGGCATGTCGATTTACGACACCATGCAGTTCATCAAGCCAAATGTCTCGACGCTGTGCATCGGACAAGCGGCCTCGATGGGCGCCTTCCTGCTTTGTGCAGGCACCAAGGGCAAGCGCTTTGCCTTGCCGAATTCACGGGTGATGATTCATCAACCGCTGGGCGGCTTCCAGGGCCAGGCCTCTGACATCGCTATTCATGCCCGCGAAATCCTGTCCATCAAGGACAAACTCAATCGCATCATGGCTGAACATACCGGACAGCCGCTCGAACGCATTGAGAAAGACACCGACCGGGATAATTTCCTGTCCTCGACTGAGGCCATGGAATATGGCCTGATCGACAAGGTTCTGACCCGCCGCGACGCGGCTTGATCTTAGGAGAAGGGAATGTCCAAGGACGGCCACGATAAACTGCTCTACTGCTCCTTTTGCGGCAAGAGTCAGCATGAGGTCAAGAAACTGATCGCTGGCCCTTCAGTTTTTATCTGCGATGAATGTATTGCACTGTGCAACGACATTGTTCGCGATGAATTGCCTGAAGAATCAGTCAAGGCGGGCCGCTCGGATTTGCCTACGCCGCGCGAAATCAGCGCCATCCTTGATCAGTACGTGATTGGTCAGGACGTTGCAAAACGCATTTTGGCCGTTGCGGTTTATAACCATTACAAGCGCTTGCGGCACGCAACCAAGATCGCTGAGGATGTTGAACTTTCCAAGAGCAACATTCTTCTCATCGGGCCGACCGGCTCTGGTAAAACCCTGCTTGCCCAGACGCTGGCGCGCATGCTGAATGTGCCCTTCGTCATGGCCGATGCCACCACACTCACCGAAGCCGGTTACGTTGGTGAGGATGTGGAAAACATCATCCAGAAACTGCTGCAAAAGTGCGACTACGATATTGAGAAGGCACAACAGGGAATCGTCTATATCGATGAAATCGACAAGATTTCGCGCAAGTCCGATAACCCGTCAATTACCCGCGACGTTTCCGGAGAAGGCGTTCAGCAAGCTCTGTTGAAGTTGATTGAAGGTACGGTGGCTTCGATTCCGCCACAAGGTGGACGCAAGCATCCGAATCAGGATTTCGTTCAGGTCGACACGACCAACATCCTGTTCATTTGCGGTGGCGCTTTTGCGGGCCTGGAAAAAGTCATCCGTAATCGCTCCGAGCGCGGCGGCATTGGCTTCGGTGCTGAAGTCAAGAGCAAGGATGAAAGCAAGGAAGTCGGCAAGATCCTGCTTGAAACGGAACCAGAGGATTTGATCAAATTTGGTCTGATACCCGAATTGATCGGTCGCTTGCCTGTCGTCGCCTGCCTGCAGGAACTGGAAGAAAGCGCCTTGGTGCAGATCCTGACCGAACCGAAGAACGCCTTGGTCAAACAGTATCAGAAGCTCTTCAACATGGAAGAGGTTGATCTCGAAATCCGTCCGGCTGCGCTTACGGCAATTGCCAGAAAAGCCTTGGAGCGCAAGACCGGGGCTCGGGGTTTGCGTTCCATCATGGAACATGCCTTGCTTGATGTGATGTACGAACTCCCGGGAATGGAGAATGTCGAAAAAGTGGTCATCGATGAAAACATGATCAACGGCGACACACCTCCTTTGTTGATTTACGCCGACCAGCCCAAGGTCTCCGGCTCGAACTGAGCCGGGGGTTCTTGAAATCCGGTTTTTCGCCCCCATCTCGGGGGCTCATACCTATTTCAAAGGCACATTGATGTCGAACCCCAATACCCTTCCGGAATCCCTCGAACTTCCCTTGTTGCCATTGCGCGATGTGGTTGTTTTTCCGCATATGGTGATACCACTGTTTGTGGGCCGCCCCAAGTCGATCAAAGCACTTGAACTGGCGATGGAATCCGGCAAGCAGATCATGCTGGTTGCACAAAAATCGGCCAGCAAGGATGATCCGGAAACTGACGACCTCTACCGCATTGGCTGCCTCGCCAACATCCTGCAGATGCTCAAACTGCCTGATGGCACCGTCAAGGTTTTGGTCGAGGGCACGCAACGCGCCCAGATTGAAGCCATTGACATGACTTCATCCGTCTTCATGGCTGCTGGCACCGCACTGACGCCATCGGGAGGCGAAGATCACGAAATCGAAGCCATGCGTCGGGCTGTCGTGGCCCAGTTCGACCAGTTCGTCAAACTGAACAAGAAAATCCCGCCGGAGGTGCTTTCGTCCATTACGGGGATTGAGGATGCTGGCCGCCTGGCTGACACCATTGCCGCTCATCTGCCGCTGAAAATCGAACAGAAGCAGGAAATTCTCGAAATGAATCATGTTCGGGAGCGGATTGAGCGTCTGCTTTCTCAGCTTGAGTCAGAAATCGACATTCTTCAGGTTGAAAAACGTATCCGTGGCCGCGTCAAGCGGCAGATGGAAAAAAGCCAGCGCGAGTACTATCTGAACGAGCAGGTCAAAGCAATCCAGAAAGAACTCGGCGAAGGCGAGGATGGTGCAGACCTTGAGGAGATCGACAAGAAAATCGCTGCGGCGGGGATGAGCAAGGAAGCACTTGCCAAAGCACAGGGTGAACTGAAGAAACTGCGCTTGATGTCGCCGATGTCAGCTGAAGCGACAGTTGTTCGCAATTTCATCGAAACGCTGATCGCCCTGCCCTGGCGCAAAAAAACCCGTACCAGCAAAGATCTGCGTGCAGCAGAAAAAATCCTTGATGCAGACCATTTCGGCCTGGAAAAAGTCAAGGAACGCATCGTCGAGTATCTTGCCGTTCAGCAACGCGTCGATAAGGTGAAAGCGCCGATTCTTTGTCTCGTTGGCCCACCGGGCGTTGGCAAGACTTCGCTCGGCCAGTCGATTGCCAAAGCGACTAACCGCAAATTTGTCCGAATGGCCTTGGGTGGCGTTCGAGACGAGGCTGAAATTCGCGGCCATCGTCGCACCTACATTGGTTCGATGCCAGGCAAGATTCTGAACAGCCTGACCAAAGTTGGTGTGCGTAACCCGCTGTTTTTGCTTGATGAGGTCGACAAACTCGGCCAGGATTTCCGCGGCGACCCGTCTTCTGCGTTGCTTGAAGTGCTTGATCCAGAGCAGAACAACACTTTTCAGGACCATTACGTGGAAGTAGATTTCGATCTGTCCGACGTAATGTTCGTTGCTACCGCAAATACGCTGAACATCCCTGCTCCCTTGCTGGATCGAATGGAAGTGATCCGCTTGTCCGGTTACACAGAAGACGAGAAGGTCAATATCGCCATGCGTTATCTGCTGCCGAAGCAGATGAAAAACAATGGCGTGAAAGCCAGCGAGTTGAGTGTGGCAGAAAGTGCCGTTCGCGATATCGTTCGTTACTACACTCGAGAGGCCGGGGTTCGCGCCCTGGAACGTGAAATTTCCAAGATTTGCCGCAAGGTGGTCAAGACGCTGGTCTTGAAAACCCGCGAGTCAAAAATCACGGTCAACGCCAAAAATCTGGATAAATTCCTCGGAGTACGCCGCTATACCTTTGGTATGGCGGAAAAGGAAAATCAGGTCGGACAAGTCACCGGGCTCGCCTGGACAGAAGTAGGGGGGGAGTTGCTGACCATCGAATGCGCCAGCATGCCCGGCAAAGGCAACATCTTGCGTACCGGGTCGCTGGGCGATGTGATGAAGGAGTCCGTCGAAGCAGCCCGCTCTGTCGTTCGCGCGAGAGCAAAGCGATTGGGCATCAAGGATGAAGTCTTTGAAAAGACGGATCTGCATATTCACGTTCCCGAAGGTGCCACACCGAAAGACGGCCCATCGGCTGGGATTGCGATGACCACGGCGCTGGTTTCGTCATTCACCGGTATTCCCGTGCGCTGCGATGTTTGCATGACTGGCGAGATCACCTTGCGCGGAGAAGTATTGGCGATTGGTGGGTTGAAAGAAAAATTACTGGCGGCTGTTCGGGGTGGCTTGAAAACAGCACTGATTCCTGAAGAAAACGTGAAGGATCTCAGTGAAATCCCGGAAAACATCAAGAACCGTATCGAGATCATTCCTGTTAAATGGATTGATCAAGTCCTCGAACGGGCTCTTGAAAGTTTGCCCCAGCCCCTGCCGGAGCAGACTGAACCCGCACCCGAACTGAGCACCAGCCAGAGCGGCAGCGCGACGAAGTCGGTCGTCACCCACTAAAAACTGCCTCGCCAGATACGCTTCCCGGAAATTGTCCTTGACACCGACTTTTCCGGGAAGCTATAAATCGCGCTCACAAAATTTTCACCGTTCAACCATCCACCCGGGGACCAAAATGAACAAGACCGAACTCATCGACAAGATGGCAGACTCTGCCGACATTTCCAAGGCAGCCGCAGCGCGTGCACTGGATGCAGCCGTGGAAGCCATCAAAGAGGCTCTGAAGGAAGGCGACACCGTCAATCTGATCGGTTTTGGCACCTTTTACGTCGGTGAACGTGCCGCCCGTACGGGGCGCAACCCCCGTACTGGAACCACCCTGGAAATCAAAGCAGCGAAATCTCCGAAATTTCGTGCTGGCAAGGGTTTCAAAGACGCAGTTAACTGATATAATGCTTGCCTTCGTTGCCCGAAGGCATCGGGTGCTTAGCTCAGTTGGTAGAGCGTCGCCCTTACAAGGCGAATGTCAGCGGTTCGACCCCGTTAGCACCCACCAAATTCTC
>JAVEXE010000091.1:0-3754 GCA_034004105.1 Azonexus sp.
CGTGACGGCGTTGATCCGCAGACCTACGGCATCGGTATCAAAGAATTGTGGGAAATCGACCCCGCCAAGCATCAACCCGGCCTGATCGTGCATTCGGTCGGTTGGCCGCTGCAAAACGATACCTACGGGGGTTCCTTCCTCTATCACCTGGAAAACAATCTGGTTGCCGTCGGCTTTGTCGTTGGTCTGGATTACAAAAATCCCTGGCTGTCGCCGTTCGAGGAATTCCAGCGTTACAAGACCCATCCCGCCATTCGTGGCTTCTTCGAAGGTGGCCGGCGGATTTCCTACGGTGCGCGCGCGCTTTCCGAAGGCGGATTCCAGTCCTTGCCCAAGCTGACTTTCCCCGGTGGTTTGTTGATCGGCGACACGGCGGGCTTCCTGAATGTGCCCAAGATCAAGGGTACGCACATGGCCATGCAATCCGCTGTGATCGCAGCCGATGCGGTTTGCGCTTTGCTGGAAAAAGAAGATTGGGGCTTGGAGGCCGTGGCCTATAGCGAGCAAGTGAAGCAAAGCTGGCTGTGGGATGAGTTGCATCAAGTGCGTAATATCCGCCCGGCCTTCAAATGGGGCTTGTGGGGCGGAATCGCCTACGGTGCGCTCGATACCTTCCTTTTCCGCGGCAAGGCCCCGTGGACCCTGGCACACCACGACGATCACAGCCAGTTGGGCAACAAGCGGGACTATCCGAAAATCGACTACCCGAAGCCGGATGGCAAGCTGACGTTCGACCGGCTTTCGTCGGTTTTCCTCTCAGCGACCAACCACGAAGAAAACCAGCAATGTCATTTGCGCCTGAAAGATGCATCGGTGGCGATTCAGGTCAATTACGACAAGTTTGCTGCGCCGGAAACACGCTACTGCCCGGCCGGGGTGTATGAAATCCTGGGTGAGGAAGAAGGTCAGCCGCGTCTGCAGATCAACGGTCAGAACTGCCTGCACTGCAAGACCTGCGACATCAAGGACCCGACCCAGAATATTGTCTGGACGGTCCCTGAGGGCGGCGGCGGGCCGAATTATCCCAATATGTGACATTTTTCGACTCTGCGTAAGAGACCAGGGAGAACAGCAAACGACTTGAGTCTCTTTCCTTTTCCGGGGCCATTTGGTCCCGTTTTTTTTTAGCCAGCCCAAATCAGTGCAGCCTTGGCGTATGATGTACGGCTTGTTCATTCTGATTTCTTGGGGATTTATCTGGCATGCGAGTTCTAAGTTCGTCGGCTCAAGTCAGGGCACCGGGTTTGCTCGGTAAACTGGGGCAAATGACCTCAATCCGGGATACTGAATTGTTGGAGCAGAGTCTGCTGCGAACGCTTGGGCCGCTGCTCGGTGTTCTGGATACCTCGCTGTATCGCCTTGATGACACTCAGCTGTTGGCGCGGGTGATTCATTATCATCGTTCCTGTGTCGTTGAGGGCGATGGTGTCGAACGCGTGGTCGAGCGTATCGAGGAAGTGGCGCAGCCGACCGAGGTGCCAGCCGAGGTGCTGGCGGTCATGGACAACGTCCGTTTGCTTGGCAAACCCTGTACCCGTTCGGTAGAGACGGATTTTGTCGTGGCTTACCCGATGTTCGGGGCCGATGAAGTCTGCGGTTGCTTCATTTTTCGTCGTGATCGCGAGGCTTCGGCGAACGAGGATGCGACAATTCGCGGCGTGCTGGAAGTTTTCTCGAATTACTATGCGCTGCTCGATGTCAGCCAGCGTGATCGCTTGACTGGTTTGCTGAACCGGCAGGCCCTGGAAAGTAATTTTGACCGCATCTGGTCGGCCATGGCGCGCCCGGATACGTTCGTTGAACGGCCCGCCGGGCGGCGCGAAAAACCGCCGGCCAAATATTGGCTGGCTGTGGTTGATATCGATCATTTCAAGCAGATCAACGACACTTGGGGGCATATGGTCGGGGATGAGATTCTCCTGCTGGCAGCCCGCCTGATGCAACGTACCTTCCGCGCTTCCGACCTTTTGTATCGCTATGGCGGTGAAGAATTTGTGGCGATCATTTCTGCCGAAAATGAGGCGATTGCCCGCAACGTTTTTGAGCGGGTTCGTCTGGCGATTGAGGCACATGCTTTCCCGCGTAACGTGAGCATGACGATCAGTATCGGCTATGCGGAAGTCGATTCGGGCATTTTGCCGGTTGAGGTGCTCAGTCGTGCTGACCGGAGCTTGTACCAAGCGAAACAGGATGGGCGTAACCGTATTTATGATTTCAACGAATTGGTGGCGCGTGGGGTTTTCGCCAATCCGACCTACGGTGATGCCGAGCTTTTTTAATCCTCAGCGGGGCCGCTGACCGGAAGCCATAGACGGAAGCAGGTGCCTTTGCCAAGCTCGCTGTGGACATCCATCCGTCCGTGGTGTTTTTTGACGACAATGTCGTAGGATATCGAGAGTCCCAGCCCGGTGCCTTTGCCAACCGGCTTGGTGGTGAAAAAGGGTTCGAAGATGCGTTTTCGCACCTCTTCGCTCATGCCACTACCCGTATCTTCGATCTCGAACCAGACATGGTCACGTTCCAGACCCGAGCGAACGGTTATGGTCCCGCGCTCAGGAATGGCTTGGGCTGCATTGACCAGCAGGTTCATGAAGACCTGGTTCAATTGTGCGGGAATGCATACGATCTCAGGGATTTGACCCAGTTCAAGTACAACGTCGGCCTTGTATTTCAGCTCGTTGCGTACAACATTCAGGGTGCTTTGCATGGCTGCATTCAGGTCGGCCCGTTGTCGCTCCGCCTGATCGACACGAGAAAAATCTTTCAAATCCTGAACAATGCGGGTAACGCGTTCCAGCCCATCCCGAGATTCCTCCAGCAGTGCCGGAAGGTCTTCGCGCAGGAAGTCGAGGTCGGCTATTTTTCGTTGTTCGGCAATGTTGACCGCATCACCGGATTCGTAGGCATCAATCAACTGCAGAAGTTGCTGGGTGTAAGTTTTCAGGGTGCCAAGGTTGGAATTGACGAAACCGACCGGATTGTTGATTTCGTGTGCAACACCGGCCGCCAGTTGCCCAATGGCCGCCATTTTTTCTGACTGAAGCAATTGTTGTTGTGCTTCGTCGACTTTGCTTAGCAAGTGAGTGAGTTCCTGCCGCTCCGCTTCTAGTTGTTGGTTGATTTCCGAGAGTTGTCGGGTGCGGGCACTGACCTGCGCTTCAAGTTGTTCTTGATTTTGCAGCAAGGCTTCTTGGGCACGGTGTCGCTCGGTAACATCTTGCAGCGTCTCGATAGCGCCGACGATCACACCGTCGGCATTGCGTAGTGGTGCCGCGGTAAAAAAAAGCCAGCGGCCCGCATCGCCCATGTGAGGGAAAAAACTTTCAGCTTCAAAGGCATCATCTACTGTCGTGGAGCGGCGGTAAATTCCACGGTAGTAGGTACTCAGGTTTTCTTCAATGCTGCCATCAACGATCAGGTCGGCCAGAATAGGGCGCGGCGAGGGATAAAACGCTTTCCATTGATCCTGTGTTCCCAGCATTTGTTCGGCTGGCATCAGGCTGATCTTGGCGCAAGCCTTGTTCCAGTGGGTGATGCGATGGGTCGCGTCGATGACCAGTGTCGGTACGGGGTCACCGTCGATGATCTGGTTCAGGAATCGTTCGAGATTGCGTTTGGCCTCCAGGGATCGCCGATGTTCGGATTCGAGCAATTTTTTCTGGGTCAGTGCCAATTGCTTCATGGCAAGATGGAGTTGTTCGTGCTCGCTTTTGAGTTCGCTATTGGCTTCCGACAGTTGCCGGGTTCGCTCCTG
>JAVEXE010000091.1:3854-8844 GCA_034004105.1 Azonexus sp.
GGGTGATGCCGGGCTCGATCCGTTCCAGCCGTTCGGCTTCAAGTTGCTCAGCGCTTTTGTCGCCCATCTCCAGGCGAACCAGGTCAGCGAGTTGACGATTCTCCAGCAATAGTTCGCGGTGGGCGAGCGCCTGTCCGATGGCTGAAACAAGTTCGTAGTCGTTCCAGGGCTTGCCAATGAACCGGTCAATGCCCACTTCGTTAACCGCACGCACCAAGGCATTGAGGTCGGCGTAGCCAGAAAGAATCAGCCTTGAGGCGTCGGGCTGCAGTTGTCGTGCGGCTTTGAGGAATTCGATGCCGTCCATCTCGGGCATCCGGAAGTCGCTGATAAATAGATCAAAAGGCTCGTTGCGGGCGAGCTCAAGCGCGGCCAGTGGCGAGGTGCTAGTGATCACATCCAGGACAAAATCGCGCTTGCCATAGACACAGGGTACCGCACGCAGCAAGCGTTGTAGCGACTTGAGGATGGACGCTTCGTCATCAACGAGGAGAATTCGGTTCATTTTTGCTCCTGGCGGATGTAGACCGTAAGATTTTGTTGCTCAACTTGTTCCAGGCGATGCAGTTGCCCAATGATGTCTGCGGTCAGGGTGCTGCCGGCAGCCAGCAGCAGATAGCCGTCGGGATGTAGCAGGTCCCGGCAGACCGCCATGCCGGGCTTGAGATGCATGGTTCGTAACGGAATCTCGATGGGCCCTTCCTTGACGGTTTCCGCAATCAGCTGGACGAAGGCGTCGACCACGGCGGGGTCGTAGCGCTTGCTGCGGTTTTCGATCAGGAAATCGAGAGCCTCCTTGGCTTTCAATGGTCGTTGTACCAGGGTGCCGATTTGCAGCGCATCGTAGTCGTTGGCGACGGTCAGAATTCTTGCGCCTTGCGGAATGGCCAGTCCGGACAGGCGGTCGGGGTAGCCGCTACCGTCGTAATACTCGTGGTGATGGCGAACAATAAGTGCTGCATCGCGTAATTTGTCGATGCCCATCAGGATGTTCTGGCCCATCAATGGGTGCTTCATGACTTGGGCACGTTGTTCGCCACTCAAGGTGTTATAGGGTTTTGCCAGCAGGTCATCGGGTAAACCGAGCTTGCCGATGTCGTGCAGCAGGGCAGCGAGCATGATGTTCTGCACTTCTGCTTCCAGCAGACCCATGCGGCGGGCAACTGCCCGGGCTTTTTCTGCAACCCGTCGTCCGTGTCCGGCGAGTGGTTTACCTGCCGGGCCGCTGCGTAGCTCAATTACCCCGGCAAAAACCTGGACACTGGTCAGAAAGGATTTCTTGAGTTCGGCGTGTGTCTGCTCGACAAAACTCAATGCCTGGCTTAGTTCAGCGGTGCGTTCTGCGACTTTTTGCTCAAGGCTGCTGTTCAAAGCCTTCAAGGCTTCGTTTTGTGCCTGGGTCAATTCGCTCAGGCGTTGGTTTTCCGCTTCGAGATATTGGCGTTCCGTGGCTTCGCGCACGGTACTAAGAATCTCGTTGTCGTCCCAGGGCTTGGCGATATAACGATAGATTTCCCCTTCGTTGATCGCGGAAACGGTCGAGTTGATATCGGCATAGCCCGTGAGCAGGATGCGCATCACCTTCGGCCAGCGGGCCCTGACTTGCTTGAGAAAGCTGGCGCCATCCATTTCCGGCATGCGCATGTCAGAAATGACCAGGTCTATCGTTTCCTGTTCGAGGATGGCTAGACCGGCGGCACCGCTTTCCGCCACGAAAATGCGGTAACCATGCGGACGAAATAGACGTCGCAGTGCCGACAGAATGCTGGGTTCGTCGTCAACAAACAGCAGGGTCGGGTGCGGGCGGGTGTCTTCCATCATGGATGCTCCTGATCATTGGCGGCGGCGGTGCGGAATGCCTGACGAATCTCCTCCCGCAGTTGGTCGTCATCCCAGGGTTTGGTCAGGAATTTTGCAATTGCGCCACGGTTGACCGCGCTGGCAATCGAGTCCAGGTCGGTGTATCCCGTCAGGACCATGCGAATCGTCTTCGGGTACATCTGTCGGGCGCGGGAGAGAAATTCCGTGCCGGACATCTCCGGCATCCGCTGATCGGAGAGAATGACCTGAACCGGATGTCTGGCCAGCAATTCGAATGCTTCGGCGGGGGATTTCGCGGTCAGTGTGGTAAAACTCTCACGACGCAGTAGTCGGGTGAGTGCGCTCAACACGTGTGGCTCGTCATCGACGATCAGCAGGGTTTTCTGGTCGTTGCCGGCCAGTTCGTCCATGACCAGCGTTTTGTGCGTGCGTAGGAGTTGTTCGAAGTCGGTTGCTGGTACCGGGCGGCTGAACAGGTATCCCTGAATGGCGTCGCATTGCAGACCGCGTAAATAACCCGCCTGAGCTTCGGTTTCCACGCCCTCGGCGACAGTCGCCAGATTCATGCTGTGGGCCATGGCGATGGCCGAATTGGCAATGGCGGCATTGACCGGATTGGCGATGATGTCGCGGACAAAGGATTGGTCGATCTTGATTTTGTCGAAGGGGAAGCGCGAGATACTCGACAGGGAGGAATAGCCGGTGCCGAAATCGTCGAGTGAGAGTTTGAGGCCCAGCTTTTTTAGTTGCCGACAGAGCATGACTGCTTGCTCTACGTTGTCGATAAAGGCGCTTTCGGTCACTTCCAGTTCGAGATTGGCAGCGGCAAATCCACTGGTCTGCAGGGTTTCGCTTACCATCTGGAGCAGGTTGTGCTGGTGAAATTGCTTCGCTGAGAGGTTGACCGCAAGACGCAGCATGCTGCCCTGAACCAGACTCTGCCAGCGGCTGGCTTGTTCGCAGGCTGTTTTCAGCACCCACTCGCCGATGGGCAGGATCAGCCCTGTCTCTTCTGCAAGCGGGATGAATTCTGCTGGTGAAACCGGGCCCAAACTCTGACTTTGCCAACGAAGCAGCGCCTCCATGCCAATGATTCGCCCGGTTTCCAGGCTGACCTGGGGCTGGTAAAACACCGTCAGTTCGTTGTTGTCGATGGCGCAGCGCAGCGCGTTTTCGAGGCTCCGTCGCCGTGATGCGCGGGCATCCATTTCCGGCGAATAAAAATGATAGCGACCTTCCCCGCCTTCCTTGGCGCGTGACAAGGCCAGCGACGCTGCTTTTTCCAGTTCTTCGGCGTGGGAGCCATCGCGCGGGGCGACGCTGATGCCAATCCGTGCGGCAAGCAAGATGGACTGGCCCTCGATTTGAAACGGGCCGGTAATTGCGTCCAGCATGCGCTGAGCCAGGGCAATCACGTCTTGTTCATCGCCAAGGTTGGCCATGATGAAGCCAAATTCACTGCCGGAATGGCGACCCACGGTGTCGCCATCGCGAACCTGGAGTTTCAGGCGATCCGCGACTTGCCGCAGGAGAAAGTCGCCGATACTGGGGCCAAAGCTTTCATTGATGGCATGAAAGCGTTCCAGATCAAGTAAAAGTACGGCAGTCTGGCGCTCGTAGCGTTGTGCGGTGAGCAAGGCTTGTGCAAGGCGGTCGCTGAACAAGGTACGGTTGGGCAAATCGGTCAGTAGGTCGAAGTTGGACAGATACTCGATGCGCTCAGCCGCTTGGCGGCTTTCGGAAAGGTCGTAATAGACGGCAACGTAGTGGGTAATCTGGCCGTCAGGATCTTTGACAGTGGAAATGCTGACCCAGTCGCTGGAAACCTGCCCGTTTTTGCGCCGATTGATGATTTCCCCTTGCCAGTGCCCGTGCGTATGCAGATTTTCGTAAATTGACTGGAAAAACGCGGGGCTGTGTTGCCCTGAGCGAATCAGGTCTGGGGTTTGGCCGAGGAGTTCGTCTTTGCTGAAACCTGTCAGTGAGACAAAAGCCTCATTGACCATCAGGATGCGTCGGTTTGCATCGGTGATGCAGATGCCGTTATTGACCCCGGAAAAGACGATGGCGGTAAGTTGCTGCTCGATTTCGGCAAGTTTGCGTTGGGTGATGTCGGTGATCGTCCCCGCAACCAGGATGGGTTGGCCCTGCGCATCCGTTCTGACGGTCTTGCCGCGACCTTCAACCCAGATCCACTGCCCGTCTTGGTGCTGAAGGCGGAATTCCTCAACACGAATTTCCATGCCGGGGTTTGGCGGGTCGAATAGCGCTTGCTGGATGCGTGCCTGATCTTGCGGGTGAGTGTATCTCAAACAAGCCTCAAGGTCGGCGGGGGTTTCGGCAATACCCAGAATCTGGCATAGATCGTCATTCCAGTGCATCGTCGCTTCGACAGGGTGATACTCCCAGATGCCCATGCCAGAAGCCGAGAGGGCCAGTTGTAGTCGGGTGTTCAGGGTCTGATTTTCGTTGAGTCGTCGTTCAACTTCCGCTTCGAGATCGAGGTTTTGGCGAGCCAGTTGATCGCGAGCCCCTTTGAGTTCCAGCTGATTTTTGACTCGGGCACGAAAAATGGCTGCCTGCAAGGGTTTGCTGATGTAGTCGACCGCCCCTTCCAATAGTCCGGATTGCTCATCGTTGGGCGAATCAAGCGCCGTGACGAAAATGACAGGGATGCTTCTGGTGCGTGGGTTTTCGCGTAAATGTTCGAGAACCTGATGCCCGTCCATGCCCGGCATCATGATGTCGAGCAAAATCAGGTCGGGCTGTGGGTCTTGTTCTGCCAAGCGCAGGGCGGTAGGCCCGTTTTCTGCCAGTTGGGTTTGCACCCCCAAGCTGTTCAACAAGGCTTTCGCAAGCGCCAGGTTGGCAGGGACGTCGTCTACCAGCAGGATTCTTGGTCGCCGATCAATATCATTGTTTTGTTGTGGGCTATCCATAGCGACGTCTCGTTGAATTTGTCACAGTTGTTATTTTGTGCCGATGGTAAAGGCGAGGCAAGTGCTATTGGTTAGAATAAACCCTTTTGCCGCGCGTTGCGCTCGACTTGTTTCGGCGTTTCACCGGCTCATCCTTCTTTTCTGGTGCTCATGATGCAAAAGCTCGCTTCCTTTTCTGGTGTTTCCGGCCCGGTTGTTGTCATTGTGCTCGATGGCTATGGTTTGCCCAA
>JAVEXE010000092.1:0-8729 GCA_034004105.1 Azonexus sp.
CCTTCGTCGAGTTCCTTGATGTTGGTCTTGGTGCCCTTGGTGTTCGGGCCAAGAACGAAATTCGGTTCGGTAACGCCGTCCCAAGGATGCAGACCGAGGTTCTCGTCCGGGTACTTGTACCAGCTGTGGGCGACGTATTCCTGGACCTGTTCCGGGTCGCGCAGGTCGACCGGGTGGATTTCGTCGAGCTTGCCGTTGATGATCGCGCCGCGCGGCAGCATCAGGTTGCCGGCCGAGTAGTCGTTGGCCTTGAGCGGCAGATCGCCATAGGACAGCATGTTCTTCGACGACAGGCCACCGCCGTACAGCCAGTCCTTGTAGAACGAGCCGATGGCCAGCAGGTCAGGGATGTAAACCTGTTCGACGAACTCGGTGCAGCGGTCGATGATGCTCTTGACCAGGTTCAGGCGCTCCATGTTGATCGCGCCGACCGCGCCTGTTCCTTCGAGGTTGATGGCGCAGGGGACGCCGCCGACCAGCCAGTTCGGGTGCGGGTTCTTGCCGCCGAAGATGGTGTGCACCTTGACGATTTCCTTCTGGAAATCGAGGGCTTCGAGGTAGTGGGCAACGGCCATCAGATTGGCTTCCGGGGGCAGCTTGTAGGCTGGATTGCCCCAGTAGGCATTGGCGAAGGGGCCAAGTTGACCGGAGTCGACGAACTTTTTCAGGCGATTCTGGATGTCGCGGAAGTAGCCCGGCGACGACAGCGGCCAAGAGGAAATGCTCTGCGCCAGTTCCGAGGTCTTCTTCGGGTCTGCCTTCAGCGACGACACGACATCGACCCAGTCGAGCGCGTGCAGGTGGTAGAAGTGCACCAGATGGTCGTGAATATAGAGATTCAACTGCATCAGGTTGCGGATGATGTTGGCGTTCTCGGGAATCTGGATGTTCAGCGCATCCTCGACCGCCCGCACCGAAGTCAGCGCATGGGTGCCGGTGCACACGCCGCAGATGCGCTCGGTGAAGGCCCAGGCGTCGCGCGGATCGCGGCCCTTGAGGATGACTTCGAGACCGCGCCACATGGTGCCGGTGGATACTGCGTTGCGGATCACGTTGTTGGAATCGAGGTTCACTTCCACACGCAGGTGGCCCTCGATGCGGCAGACCGGGTCGACAACGACGCGCTTGCCGGAATTGTCGAGCTTGAAGCCCTGAGTTTCGTAAGCGGCCATCTTATTGATCTCCCTGCTTTTCGGTTGCTGATTCGCCGGCTTTCTGGCGGGCGCGTGCCAGTGCGGTGACTGCCGCGTGCGCTGCAATTGCGGCGCCGACAGTGCCGGCAGCGGCTTTGCCGATGGTGTCGGCATTGGACTCAACGCCGAAGGCGTTGATGTCGGTCACGCGGTCATAGAAGCTGCCTTTGTCCCAGAAGCCGTCTTCGGAACAGCCGATGCAGCCATGGCCGGATTGCACAGGCCAGCTGACGCCGCCGTTCCAGCGCATCGACGAGCAGGCGTTGTAGGTGGTCGGGCCCTTGCAGCCCATCTTGTACAGGCAGTAGCCCTTGCGCGACCCCTCGTCGTCCCAGGCTTCGGCGAACTGACCCGCGTCGAAGTGGCCGCGGCGATAACACTTGTCGTGGATGCGTTGACCGTAGAACATCTTCGGTCGGCCCTGGCGATC
The DNA here is from genome assembly GCA_034004105.1 of Azonexus sp. Classification (GTDB taxonomy): domain Bacteria; phylum Pseudomonadota; class Gammaproteobacteria; order Burkholderiales; family Rhodocyclaceae; genus Azonexus. The sequence continues at coordinate 1,624 of JAVEXE010000092.1, forward strand.
AAGCTCGGGGATGCGGTCGAAGGTCAGCATGTAGGTGACGACGCCAGTCATCACTTCGGCGATCGGCGGGCAGCCCGGGACGTTGATGATCGGCTTGCCGGTGATGACCTTGTGCACGGGTGTGGCGCGTGTCGGGTTTGGCTTGGCGGCCTGGACGCAGCCGTAGGAAGCGCAGGCGCCCCAGGAAATGATGGCCTTGGCGTCGGCACAGGTTTCCTTGAGCTTTTCGACGAAGGGGCGACCGCCCTGGATGCAGAACATGCCATCTTCGTTGAGTGGCGGATTACCCTCGACGGCGACGATGTACTGACCTTTGTATTTCTTCTTGACCTCTTCGAGGATTTCTTCGGCTTGGTGGCCGGCGGCGGCCATCAGCGTATCGTCGTAGTCGAGCGACAGCATCGACAGCACGACATCCTTGGTCAGCGGGTGCGCCGAACGGATGAAGGATTCGGTGCAGCAGGTGCACTCCAGTCCGTGCAGCCACAGCACCGGCGTGCGCGGCTTGGTTTCCATGGCGTGCGCGATGCGTGGTGCGGCGGCACTGCCCAGCCCGAGTGAAGTCGCGGTCAGGCTGCAGAATTTCAGAAAACTACGCCGGGTGATTCCCTGGCGGCGCAGCACATCGTAAAAGGTTTCGGTCACGGCACATTCCCCCATTTGATCTTTCGATGCAATGGGGCCCTGTACGCAAACCCTGTGCCAAACCGTGGAGTTTCAGATTATTTCTTTTTAAAACAGAGTATTAATGTTTTTTGTTGGAGCGTTCATCGAGAGCTTGCCGGGTTGGTGTGGATGTTTTGTTTTCGGTTGTGATAAACAGCTTTCCATGTTGCTCAAGCAGTCTGATTGTTGAACTCGTCCGAATCGCTCAAGGAGCGCTTACAATTCGCACATGTCTACCGTAGCCGACCTGATGACCCTTCATGCCGACAGTGTGACGCCTGACGTCACACTCGGTGAGGCAGTCGCATTGATGGTCCGGGCGCGGATTTCTTCGGTGGTCGTGCTTGAAGACTCGGATGTGCTGGGTATCCTGACCGAGCGTGATGTTTTGCATGCGATGTATCGGCACGACAATCAGCAACGTCCGATCCGTGAGTTCATGACCTCCCCGGTTCTGACCATTTGTCAGGATATGGAAATTCGTGAGGCATTCCGGTTTGCAGCCTGTCACGGTATTCGCCATCTGGTTGTGACCAACCACGCGGGCGCTTTGGCGGGTATCGTGAGTGAAACCGATTTCCGCCGCTACTTTGGTCTGGATTACTACCGCCAGATGAGTACGGTCGACGGCCTGATGGAACGGGTTTTTCCTCGCTTGCCGCCAGAGGTCGGACTGGATGCGGCGGTTTCAGCCATGGAGTCCGCCCGGGCCACCTGCGTTGTGGTTACGGATCAGGATCGACCACTGGGCATTGTCACTGAGCGGGATATCGTCCGGCTGTATCTCGACGGGGTCAGCGGGGTGACTTTGGCTTCGGTCATGACGCAGCCGCTCAGCAGCGTTCGACCAGAAACGCCAGTTGCCGAGGCGGCGACCTTGATGCTGGAAAACCGTTTTCGCCACCTGACCGTGGTCGATGCACAGGGCTGTTTGGTCGGCTTGTTGAGCGAGCATAGCCTGCTTCGTCCGTTTGAACTTGATCTGCTCGATGAGGTGATTGACGAACGGGTGGCGCTGTCCGGCCAGCGGCAACTTGCCGATGAGGCTTTGCTGATTCGTAATGCGGCGCTGGCAGCGATTTTGCGTGGTGAGCGCCTGGAGAATGCGCTCGAATTGATCGTCCTGTCCGTCGAGCGTGAATTGCCAGACCTCAAGTGTGCCATTTTGCTGCCGGATGCAAACGGGCAGTGTCTGCGTTTGGGGGCGGCGCCGAGCTTGAACGAAGAAGTGCGTCAGGCGCTTGATGGGATCGCCATCGCAGAACACAGTGGCGTATCGGGTAGTGCTGCGCACCGTCGCGGTGAAGCATTTATTGACAATGTCTTTGCTGATCCAGCGGGCGCGGCGTTTCTTGACTTCGCCCGCAGTGCGGGAATCCGTGCTGGCTGGGCATCGGCCTTGCTCGACCCGGCGGGTGCCTTGCTGGGTACATTTTCTGGTTACCGCAGCCAGCCGGGGCGCCTGCCTGTGGAGCAACGCGAGGTCATACGCCAGGCGGGGCAGATTGCCGCCTTGGTCATTGCCTACCATCGTCAGACGACACAGGTTGCGGCAAGCCAGGCGACTTTTCGCGGTATTTTCGATGCGGTTAGCGAAGCCTTGTTCGTGCTGGATGGCAAGGGGCGTTTTCTTGATGCCAACAAGGCAGGCGAACAGTTGAGCGGCTACTCGCATGCGCAATTGATCAGCCATAGTCATGAAAGCATTGCCGCCGACGGTCTGAATGATCTGGCGCTTGTGCAGACGAGCATTGATGCCGCCATGGCCGGTCAGGCCCAGACCATTGAATTCTGGGGAACAAATGCTGCCGGTCAGATTGTGCTGGTTCGCGGTCAACTGAGCTCAACTACCTATTTTGGTCGTCCTGCCGTTCTGGCATTGGTTTCGGATATCACGCAACAGCGCAGTGAGCGATATCGTCTGGAGATCGAGCGTGATCTGGCCGCCGCCCTCTCCGCGGGTGTCGAGCGCCAGCCGATGCTGGAGCGGATGCTCGATATTGCCCTGCGTTTTCCTGAGTTCGACGCGGGCGGGATTTACTGGTTGCAGGAGGATGGCAGTTATCAGCTGATTGCACGGCATGGGCTGGGTGAGGCGTTTTTTGCTTGTGTGCGCGAATTCGGGCCGGACACGCCGCAGGCGCAGCGGGTACGTGACGGTAAAACCTTGTGTGCCTGCACCCAGCTCACTCATCTTTGTACTGACGAGCCGTTGCTTGAGCAAGCGCATATCAAAGAGGAAGGTTTCCGCTGTTTGCTGGTGCAGCCGATTCTCGTTGATGGTCGCCCCTTGGCCTGTCTGAACCTGGCGGGCTATCGTTGCCGGCAGGTATCGGAAGCAACTTATCGGTCGATTCAGAATCTGGCGAGCCATTGTGGCCAGACCCTGATGCGACTCGCAATTCAGGAAGAGACCCTGCATTTGCAGGAAAACCTTGGCGGCTTGTTCGATTCGCTCAACGACTTCATCTTTATCCTTGATTTGCAGGGGCGTATCCTGCATCACAACCACTCGGTCAGTGAACGCTTGGGTTATGCCAAAGGTGCCCTGGTTGGCGCGCCGGTTGCTGCGGTCCACCCGCCAGAAATGCAGAAAACCGTGACCGAGATCGTTGCCGAGATGATTGCGGGGCGTCGCTCAAGCTGTCCCTTGCCGATACTACGGGCAGACGGCTCGGTGGTGATGGTGGAAACCCGCGTTGTGACGGGGCGCTGGAACGGGCAGCCGGCATTGTTTGGGGTGTCGCAGGATATTACCGAACGCATGCAGGCGGAAAACCGGCAGCGCCTGGCTGCCAGCGTATTTGACAATGCGCACGAGGGCATCATGATTACCGACCCGCAGGGGGTGATCATCGAGGTAAACAACACTTTCACCGAACTGACCGGCTATACGCATGAAGAGGCCGTGGGCCATAACGCGGACTTGCTCAAATCCGGCCATCATGATGCCGAGTTTTATCAGGATATGTGGGCGACGATACGCCAGTTAGGTCATTGGCGCGGTGAGGTATGGAACCGGAAGAAATCCGGTGAGATCTTTGTTGAATTGCTGACAATATCGGCTGTCCGCAATGTGGCTGGCGTGATTAGCCAGTATGTTGCGATTTTCTCGGATATCACGCTTCTCAAGGAACATCAGCAGCGTCTCGAACATCTGGCGCATTTTGATCCTCTGACCCAGTTGCCCAACCGCATGCTGCTGGCAGACCGGTTGCAGCTGGCAATGGCCAATGCGGCCCGTAATCATGCCCTGCTGGCCGTGTGTTATCTCGATCTTGACGGTTTCAAACCCGTCAACGATCAATTCGGGCATGCCGCTGGTGATCGGTTGCTGGTTGAGGTTGCGCAGCGCTTGAAACTTTGCGTGCGCGGCGGGGATACGGTGGCTCGCTTGGGGGGCGATGAGTTCGTGCTCCTGCTCTCAGGTTTGAGTGATTTGCATGAGTGCGATCAGGCCTTGAGTCGGATTTCATCCAGTCTTGCTCGACCGTTCAATGTGGCCGACCAGGAGGTGGTCGTTTCGGCCAGCGTCGGGGTGACTCTTTATCCGCACGATGGCTCCGATGCCGATGCCTTGCTTCGGCATGCGGATCAGGCCATGTATGTGGCCAAGCAGGCGGGACGCAATCGCTACCATCTCTTCGATCCGGAAAGCGATCGTCGTAGTCGCCGTCGGCGCGAAGATATCACCCAGATTCAAAACGCCCTGGCTGCCGGAGAGTTCAGGCTGCATTATCAGCCCAAGGTCGATATGCGTCAGGGCAAGGTTGTCGGGGCTGAGGCGCTGATTCGCTGGCAGCACCCGGAGCGTGGCTTGTTGATGCCGGGCGAATTCCTGCCTTGTGTTGAGGGTAGCGAGCTGGCGATTGATCTGGGTGACTGGGTGATTCGTACTGCCCTGGCGCAACTCGATGCCTGGGCGCGCGAAGGGGTGCATCTGGCCTTGAGCATCAATATTTCCGGCGAGCATTTGCAGCATCCCGGATTTGCCGAGTCGCTGCGTGCCCATCTGGCGGCTTATCCTGCGGTGCCGCCGGCGCATCTTGAGCTGGAAGTGCTGGAAACTGCCGCGATTGAAGATGTGGCACGCGCTGCCACCTTGTTTGATGACTGTCGGCGTCTTGGGGTCAGTTTTGCGCTGGATGATTTTGGTACGGGTTATTCGTCGCTGACCTATTTCCGTCGTTTGCCTGCGGACATCCTGAAAATTGACCAGTCTTTTGTTCGTGACATGCTCGACGATCCCGAGGATCTGGCGATTGTTGAAGGTGTCATCGGGCTGACGAGGGCGTTTCGTCGGCAGGTCATTGCTGAAGGGGTGGAAACCGTCGAGCACGGACTGGTTCTGCTGTTGCTGGGTTGTGATCTGGCGCAAGGTTATGGCATCGCTCGTCCAATGCCGGCGGAGGCCTTGCCGGGCTGGATACGCGCGTTTCGACCAGATGAGCTTTGGGGGGCTGCGTCGGCGTTTGCCTGGTCGCGGGAGGATCTGCCGATGCTGATTGCAGAGGTCGATCATCGGCGCTGGATGAAGGTGCTGGAAAATTGCCTTGCTGACCCGGCGTTTGCCGGCCCCTCCCCCGAGCTGGATGACCACGCCTGCGGGTTTGGTCGCTGGTACCACGGCGTTGGTCAGCGGCGCTACGGGACATTGCCGGCGTTTTGTGCCATTGATACGATTCACAAGGATCTGCACGACAGGGCGGGCCGCATACTTGACCTGAAGCGTTGTGGGCATGATGAAATGCTTGACGCGCATTGGTCGGAAATCAACGCGGTGAGCCGGGAGTTGTCAGCCCTGCTGCAGCAACTGCAGGCAGAAATCCTGATCGGTGCTCAGACCAGCAGGCGATAAGCCGGTGAATCCAGGCCGCGGACAGCTGCCAGCAAGGCATCAATCGCTTTCGGGCGAACAAAGCAGTTGCGCCAGGCCAGTGCCACGCGGCGGGAAGGTTGCGGTGGCAGAAAGGGGATGACCCGAATCATGTCATTGCTATATGGATGTTGCAGTGCGCCTTCGGGCAAGACAGAGATGCCAAGACCTGAGGCTACCATGCAGCGTATCGTTCCGATCGAGTGGCCGAGACGTATATCCGTCTCCGGACTGCTGACTTGTGGGCAGGCGCCCAGTACCTGATCGCGAAAGCAGTTACCAGCCTTGAGCAGCAAGACTTCATCGCCGGCGACTTCTTCCGGTGCAATCGCCGTTTTGTTTTCCCATGGATGCCCGCAGGGGACAACAACCTTGAAGTCCTCGTCGTACAGAGGGCGGGTAAGCACACCGGGCTGGTCGAATGGCAAGGCCAGAATGGCGACGTCGAGATCATTGTCCCGCAGCATGTCGGCCAAGTTGGCGGTCATGTTTTCTTCGATCACCAGCGGCATGTTGGGAGCGACGTTCTTGAGCGAGTGGATCAATTGCGGTAGCAGATAGGGGCCGATCGTATGGATGACGCCGAGCCTCAAGGTGCCATCCAGCTGGTCACGTCCACGTTGGGCAATCTGCCTGACTTTTTCCGCTTCGTTCAGGGCAAGTTGAGCCTGTTCAACCACTCTGGCACCGACCAGGCTTGGGCTGACGAAGCCTTTGCCGCGCTCAAACAGTTGTACGCCCAACTCGTCTTCCAGGCGGGCAATGGCAACGCTAAGCGTGGGTTGGCTGACCGAGCAACGTTCGGCGGCACGGCTGAAATTCTTTTCCTGAGCGAGCGCCACAATGTAGCGTAATTCGGTCAAAGTCATCCTGTCTCCTCCTTCAGGGTGACGATCATACCCTTATAACCTATAGGGTATCCCTATCGTTGCTATAGCCAGAACCCATTAAAAACATTGACTTGGATCAAGTTTGTGCGGGCTCAAGTGCGGACAATGGCTGGACACATTTTATCAACGAGGGAGAACAATGATGAAACGTACCACTCTGGCGACTGCCGTCGCACTGATTTCTGGTATCGCCATTCAGTCTGCTGCACTGGCCGCTGCCGATGAGCCGATTCAGCCAATCAAGCCGCCAGCGAGCATCAATGTCGGGATGGTTGAACTGGGCAAGAAGCTTTATTTTGATCCGCGTTTGTCCAAGTCCGGAATCATGTCCTGCAACACCTGCCATAACCTCTCGATGGGTGGTACCGACAATATTCCGACCTCGGTTGGCGACAAGTGGCAGCAAGGCCCGATCAATGCGCCAACGGTTCTGAACTCCAGCCTGAACCTGGCTCAGTTCTGGGATGGTCGTGCTGCCGACCTCAAAGAGCAGGCGGGTGGCCCGATTGCCAATCCGGGCGAAATGGCCTTTACGCACACCTTGGCGATTAATGTCCTCGAATCCATCCCGGCGTATGTTCGTGAGTTCAAGATGGTCTTCGGCAAGGACAAGATCGATATCGATCAAGTGACGCTGGCCATTGCAGAATTCGAAAAAACCCTGGTGACGCCTA
>JAVEXE010000093.1:0-8634 GCA_034004105.1 Azonexus sp.
CAAAATCTGGCGTTGACCGCAAGAAATGGCCAGCCGATCTTGCTGAAACAGGTCGCGGCGGTGAACTTTGCCCCGGCAATCAAGCGCGGCGATGCTGGATTCAACGGCGAACCGGCGGTGATCCTGAGCATCCAGAAGCAGCCCACGGCAGATACGGTCGACCTGACTGAGCGGCTGGAAACGGCGGTGCAGGAAATCAGCCGCAGCTTGCCTGCCGGCGTACTGGCCCCGCAGGTGATTTTCCGCCAAGCCGATTTCATCCAGGCGTCGATCAATAATCTGCAGGCCAAGCTCTTGCTGGCTGCCTGTCTGGTGGCGGCGGTGCTGTTCTTCTTCCTCGGCAACCTGCGCACGATGCTGATTTCGCTGACCGCGATTCCGCTGTCCATTCTCATTACCGTGCTGGTGTTCAATTGGCTTGGTTTGTCGATCAACACCATGACCTTGGGCGGCTTGGCGATTGCCATTGGCGAACTGGTCGATGACGCGGTGGTGGATGTGGAAAACATCCTGCGGCGTTTGCGTGGTGCGGCGGCCAGAGGTGAAAACTTCAAATTGACTGAGCTGGTCGTCGCAGCCTCGCTGGAAGTCCGTTCGGCCATCGTCTATGCGACCTTGATCATTGCGCTGGTTTTCGTGCCTTTGTTTGCGCTGCCGGGCATCGAAGGGCGGTTGTTTGTGCCGCTCGGGATTGCCTACATTGTCGCCATTCTCGCCTCCCTGCTGGTTTCGGTGACGGTGACGCCGGTGTTGTCCTGGTATCTGCTGCCCAAACTTGCCCAAGGCAAGCATGGCGATACCCGGCTCGTGGCCTGGCTGAAGCGGCATTACGCCACTTGGCTGAATGCAGTGCTGGGCTCACCGAAACCCGCCCTGGCTGCGGCGGCGATTGCGGTAGTTCTGGCCGTGGCAGCGGTGCCCTTGTTTCCGACCACCTTTTTGCCACCTTTCAACGAGGGGTCGATGACCGTGACGTTGCGCCTGAATCCCGGCATCACGCTGGTCGAATCGGCGCGAGTGGCGAGTCAGGCCGAGCGCTTGCTGCTCGATATTCCGGAGGTTGAGCATATCGGTCGCCGGTCCGGGCGGGCTGAACTCGACGAGCATGCCGAGGGCGTCCATGTGTCGGAACTGGAAATCCGCCTCAAACCGAGTGCCCGCAGCAAGGATGAAATCCATGCGGATATTCGTCAGCGGCTGAAAGACCTGCCCGGTAGCCTGAATCTTGGGCAGCCGATTTCGCACCGTATCGACCATATGCTGTCTGGCGTGCGGGCGCAGGTGGCGATCAAGATTTTCGGTGACGACCTCGACACGCTGCGGGCGCAGGCCAATGCTTTGCAACAGCGGCTGGCCGGTATCGCCGGGGTGGCCGATCTGGAAATCGAAAAGCAGGTGCTGGCTCCGCAGATCAAGGTGCATGTCGATTACGACGCGGCATCGCGTTACGGGCTTTCCGCCGGTCAACTGCTCAATCGCCTGCAAATGCTGGTCGATGGTGAAAAGGTGACGCAGATTGTTGACGGTAACCGGCGCTTTGATCTGGTTGTACGCTTGCCGGAGCCGGCGCGCGGGATCGAGGGCTTGCACGGCTTGCTGATCGAAACCCCGCTGGGGCCGGTGCCGTTGGCCAAACTGGCTCAGATCGAGGACGGCGACGGGCCGAATCAGATTGTTCGCGATGACGGTCGGCGGCGCATCGTCATTTCGCTTAACGCGCAGGGAAGGGCGCTGTCCGACGTGGTGGCGGATATCCGTGCCGTGGTGGCGGAACAAGCCCTGCCGGAAGGCTATTTCATCACCTTGGGCGGCCAGTTCCAGGCGCAGGAAGAAGCGGCGCGGCTGATTGCCGTGCTGGCCATCGGCTCAGCGATCCTGATTTTCATGGTGCTGTATGGCCGCTATCGTTCAGCGCTGCTGGCGGGCCTGATCATGGTCAATATCCCGCTGGCACTGGTGGGCGCGGTGTTCGGGTTGTGGTTGTCCGGGCAGCCGCTGTCGATTGCTGCCCTGATCGGCTTCATTACCCTGGCGGGCATCGCCACGCGCAACGGCATTCTGAAAGTCAGCCACTGGCTGAATCTGATGCGTTTCGAAGGCGAATCCTTTTCCACTGTGATGATCGTGCGCGGTGCCCAGGAACGCTTGACCCCGGTGCTGATGACCGCCCTGGTCGCGGCCTTCGCGTTAGCGCCGTTGCTGTTTGAAGCCGAGCAGCCGGGCACCGAAATCCTGCATCCGGTGGCGGTGGTGATTTTTTCCGGTCTGATCGGCGCCACCTTGCTCGATACCTTCATTACCCCCGCGCTTTTCTGGCGTTTCGGCCGTCGCACTGCCGAGCGCTTGAAAAACGAAAACTTCAACGAAGCCCTTTGATTTTTGTCAGGAGAAAAACATGAACAAGCTGTTTTCCATTTTTGCCCTTTCTGCCCTGTTGACCGCAACACCGGTGCTGGCCCACGAAGACCACGGCAAGCCCATGCATGGCGGCTTTGTGCTCGACGCTGGCTATACGCAGTTCGAGATTGTCGGCAAGGACGGACTGCTGACCGTGCATGCCAGCGACCATGGTAAAGCGGTGGCAACTGCAGGCGGGGGCGGTAAGCTGACCGTGCTCACGGGCACAGCCAAGCGCGAGATCGCACTGAAACCGTTCAAAGACAATTTGCTTCAGGGAGAGGGCGTTCTCAACGCCGGTGATCGCGTTTTACTGAACGTGACCCTGCCCGGCAAGAAACCCCTTTCAGCACGGACGACAGTCAAGGCAGAAGGCGGGCACAGTGGGCATCATCACTGAGGGCTGAGGCTGTCAGTTTTTGCGGTGGGCAGCGCTATCACTGCCTACCCTGTCTTGCACGACAGCCAGTGCAGCAAGGTGCGGTACAGGTGATCCGGGTCGACGGGCTTGCTCAGGTGTTCATCCATGCCGGCATTCAAACAGCGCTGTCGGTCGTCTTCAAAGGCATTTGCTGTCATGGCCAGAATGGGCGTTGTTTGGTAGCCCGCGAGTTGGCGAATGGCCATGGCAGCCTCGCAACCATTCATGCGTGGCATCTGCATGTCCAGCAGGATCAGGTCATAGCTTTGTTGCGTGGCCATTTCAACTGCCATCTCGCCGTCGTTGGCCAGATCCACCCGCATGCCAGCTTCCTCAAGCAGTGTGCAGGCAACTTCCTGGTTGATGGGTTCGTCTTCGGCAAGTAGAACGCGCGTGTTCGGAAAGGCTTGTTGCAACGCCAAAAGCGGGTCGTCTTCAGCCTTTGCCGGGTGGCTTGCCGGTATCAGGGGGGATTGTGGTTCGACTTCGAGGCAGACGTTAAGCCGGAAAGCCGTTCCAATGCCTGGTGTACTGGTCACCGTGATGTCACCCTGCATCAGGCGTGCCAGTCGTCGACTGATGGCCAGACCGAGTCCCGTGCCGCCAAATCGGCGAGTCATGGAATTGTCTCCTTGTTCAAAGGCCGTGAATAGCCTTGACTGGGCTTCTGCCGGAATGCCGATGCCCGTGTCGCTAACGGTGAAACAAAGGGAAATCCGGGCATCACTGCGCGGTTCGGCCGCGATCTGGCAGCTCACTTCGCCGGCATCGGTGAATTTGATGCCGTTACCCAGCAAATTGATCAGGATCTGTTCGAGACGCAGCCTGTCGCCGGTCAGTTGTAGCGAGGCCGGTACCTTATCGAAGCGAAAGCGGAAGCGCAGGCCCTTGCTTTGCGCGCGCTCCTCGAACATGTCTTGCAGGTCCTTGACGACTTCCTGAAGAGTAAAAGTCGTGCTCTCCAAGGTGAGCCGCTCCGCTTCAATCTTGGAAATATCCAGCACATCATTGATGACGGCCAGCAAATGCTCCGAAGCTTGCGCGACTTTTTCCAGCGGGTCGCGTATCCGGTCATCCGGGTGGCGACGAAGGGCCAGTGCGGTCATGCCCATGATGCCGTTCAGCGGTGTTCGCAGTTCGTGGCTTACGTTGGCCAGGAAGGTGGTTTTTGCACGGCTGGCCGCTTCCGCCTGCTCCTTGGCAATCGAAAGCGCCAAGGTACGCTGCGCGACTTCTTCTTCCAGGTGGTCTTTTTGCCGGGATAGGGCAAGTTCGGCAGTTTTCCGCCGGTTGATATCCTGATGGGTGCCAGCCATCCAAAGTGGTTTGCCTTCGGGTGTGCGTTCGGTGACCTTGCCGCGATCCAGTACCCATATCCAGTCACCGTTCTTGTGCTGCATCCGTACTTCACATTCGTAGCAGTCGATGTTGCCGGAAAAATGTTGCTCCAGGGCTTTGCCAGATTTTGTCAGGTCTTCGGGATGGACGAAGCGGGTCCAGGTGTCGATACTGACCGGTGCCAGTTCATCAAGGCGGTAGCCGACGATCGTGGCCCAGCGTTCGTTGAAGCGGGTCTCGCCAGTCTGGACATTCCATTCCCAAGTGCCGACATCGGTGCCCCAGAGAATGTTGCTCAGTCGTTGATGGTCGATCTGGTGCTGCTTTTCCAGCTGTCGACGCTGACGAATATTGACGACCAGAAAACTGCTGAGCAGGGTCAGCGCAAAGATGACCGCAAACATGCCCCAAATGATCTTGTTGTTGTGCGCTTCGATATGCGCTGTCTGCTCGTCAACCATTTGCTCCAGGCGCTGCTGGTAGTGCCATAGCGCCTGCGCATCGTTGCGTCCTGGCGTGATGTCGTGAATGATGGACAGTAGCAGGGGGCGTCCGGAGAAATTGTAGGGCTGCGAATGAACGGCCACGGTTCTAATCGTTGCATTGGCCAGACGGTGGCGGAAAACAAAGTAGTTCCGGCCCTCGCTGGCAGCCAGTTGTCTTTCTTCTGCGACTTGTTCGGTGGTTAAAGTATTGATCTCCTGAATCGTCATGGCGCGTAAAGCGGCCTGGGAATGTCCGTAAAACTGACTGGCTGCCGGGTTGGCATCGACAATCTGGCCTGATTTGGGTTCGATGAGCAGCATGATGCTGCCGTGCTGATGAAACACCTCATTCCACGAGGGCTCCTGAGCAATGGCGGCAAAGGGTGCTGTGAGCCAGCCAATGACGAGGGAAGCTAAAAACAGGCGGAATCGCGACACTACTTTCCCCCAAAATCGATCGGTATTGAAATTAATGGCCGAATCTTACTTTTGTCGTCGTTTGGCTGTCCAATCTTAAACGTTTTATCAGCTTTGTCTGATGTTTGGCAGATCAGGATCCCGGTGGTGCCAGCAAGTGAGCAGGTATAATCGCCCCCTTTGCCTAATCTGCCGCTGACCGTGAGCCAACTCGACGAAGAAATTTCCCGCCGCCGCACTTTTGCGATCATTTCCCACCCGGATGCCGGTAAAACGACACTGACCGAAAAACTCTTGTGGTTTGGTGGCGCGATTCAGGTTGCCGGTGAAGTCCGCGCCCGCAAGGCATCGCGGCATGCCACCTCGGACTGGATGGAACTGGAAAAGCAGCGCGGTATCTCGGTGACCTCGTCGGTGATGCAGTTTCCCTACCGTGAGTGCATGATCAACCTGCTTGATACGCCCGGCCACGAGGATTTTTCCGAAGATACCTACCGCACGCTCACCGCCGTTGACTCGGCAACCATGGTGATCGATTCGGTCAATGGCGTTGAGGCTCAGACGATCAAGCTGCTGAATGTCTGCCGCATGCGTGACACGCCGATCCTGACCTTCATCAACAAACTTGACCGTGAAGGCAAGGAGCCGATTGATCTGCTCGATGAAATCGAGTCGGTACTCGGCATTCAGTGTGCGCCGATGACCTGGCCTATTGGTATGGGCAAGCGTTTTCGTGGCGTCTATCACCTCTATGATGACGCGATTGCCTTTTTCGACCCGCAGGCCGAAAAAGGGACGGCAGAGATCATCCAGGGGCTGGACAATCCGCGTCTCGATGAATTGATTGGCAGTCAGGCGGACGAATTGCGCATGGATATTGAGTTGGTGCGCGGTGCCTCACATCCTTTCGATGCGGCTGAGTACCTGGCCGGTAAGCAGACGCCGGTGTTTTTCGGTTCTGCGGTCAACAACTTTGGCGTGCAAAGTTTGCTTGATGCGGTGGTGGAGTTGTCTCCCGCGCCCAAAGCGCGGCCTGCTGTTTCGCGTACGGTCGACGCCTTCGAGCCGAAGTTTTCCGGTTTCGTGTTCAAGATCCAGGCCAACATGGACCCGAAACACCGTGACCGCATTGCCTTCCTGCGTGTCTGTTCGGGGCGTTTTGACCGTGGCATGAAGGTCAAACAGGTAGCGAGTGGCAAAACGCTGTCAATCAATAATGCGATCACCTTCATGGCGAGAGACCGTTCAACGGCGGATGAAGCCTGGTCAGGTGACATCATCGGTATCCCCAATCACGGCACGATCCGGCTGGGCGAAACCTTTACCGAAGGTGAGGAATTGCGCTTTACCGGCATTCCCTCTTTCGCACCGGAAATGTTCCGCCTGGCGCGAATTGCCAATCCGCTGAAAATCAAGCAGTTGCAGAAAGGCTTGCAGCAACTGGCAGAAGAGGGCGCGACGCAATTGTTCCGACCCTTGGCAGGTACCGACATGATCCTTGGCGCCGTTGGTGCGTTGCAGTTTGACGTTGTTGCCCATCGTCTTGAGCACGAGTACGGTGTGCAGGTGATTTTCGAACACTACAACTGTTCGACAGCGCGCTGGATCGTTGGCGATGCGGGTGAGTTGCGCCAGTTATCCGACCGCTACAGCGCGAATGTCGCGCTGGACGGCGCCGATGATCCGGTATATCTGGCACCGAATAACGTTTACCTGAACATGGTCAAGGAAAAATATCCGAATCTGCGCTTCCTTGAGGCGCGTGAGGTGGCTTGAGGGTGAATCAATGACTGTTCGCGTGCAGGAAGCAGATTTTGACCTCGGGGCCGAGTTGACCGCATTACGCGCCAACGATGCCCGCGTGGGTGCGCTTGCCAGTTTTCTCGGTCTGGTACGCGATATGAACGACGGTACCAGCGTGGCCGAAATGACCCTGGAGCACTATCCTGGCATGACCGAGAAAGCGCTTGAAGCCATTGTTGCCGATGCCCGCGGCCGCTGGGATATTTACGACGCCTTGGTGATTCATCGGGTTGGCCCGCTGAAGCCTTGCGATCAGATCGTGTTGGTGGCTGTCACCAGTGCCCATCGTGGTGAAGCCTTTGCCGCTTGCGAGTTCATCATGGACTACCTGAAGACTCAGGCGCCTTTCTGGAAAAAGGAGGCGACGCCTGACGGCGGTCGTTGGGTCGATGCCCGCGAAACGGATGATTCCGCCGCAGCGCGCTGGCAGGTCGAAGCAATGGAAGGGCGTGTGCGCCATCCTGAATGACCCCGTTGCCTAGCAACCGTTTGCTGTCCTGACTTTTCCCCCGATTTTCCCCGACTTCCCCGCGCATGCGTCTGACAAAACTCAAACTTGCTGGTTTCAAGTCCTTTGTCGACCCGACTCAGGTGTCCTTGCCTGGGCAACTGGTCGGGGTGGTCGGGCCGAACGGGTGTGGCAAGTCGAACATCATGGACGCGGTGCGTTGGGTGCTGGGTGAGTCGAAGGCCTCGGAGTTGCGCGGCGAGTCGATGCAGGATGTCATTTTCAACGGTTCGACCAACCGTAAACCGGTATCGCGGGCGTCGGTTGAGCTGATTTTTGACAATACCCTGGGCCGGGCGATGGGGCAGTGGTCGCAGTACGCGGAACTGTCGGTCAAACGGGTGCTGACCCGGCAGGGGCAGTCGGACTATTTCATCAATAATCTGAAAGTCCGGCGCAAGGACATTACCGATCTGTTTCTGGGTACGGGTTTGGGCCCGAGGGCTTACGCGATCATTGGTCAGGGAATGATCTCGCGCATCATCGAGGCCAAACCGGATGATTTGCGCGTCTTTCTCGAAGAAGCCGCCGGGGTGACCCGTTACAAGGAGCGGCGCAAGGAAACCAACGGTCGACTGGAAGATACGCGCGAAAACCTGCTGCGCGTTGAAGATATCCGCGAAGAACTGGGACATCAGATTGACCGTCTGGCGGCACAGGCGGAAGTGGCCCGACGTTATCACGCCTTGAACGAGCAACTGGTGCGCAAGCAGCAATTGCTCTGGTTATTGAAGAAGCGCGACGCCGATGCTGAGCGTTACCGTCTGGAACTTGAGGTTGAACGGGTCACGACCGAGCTGGAAGCACAGAATGCCGCGCTACGTGAGCTGGAAGCGCAAGCCGAGGTAATGCGCGAAACGCACTTTGCAGCGGGGGATGCGCTGCATTTGGCACAGAGCCAGATGTACGCGGCGAATGCCGAAGTGGCGCGGCTGGAGGCGGAAATCCGCCATCGCCGGGAGTCGCGCAGTGCGCTGGAAGCGCGCCTGGTGCAACTGGAAGACGAGTGGGCGCATTGGTCGGAAAATGCGGAAAAACTCGCGGTCGACCGTGAAAAATGGGAAGAATTGCAGGAAATCACCCGGTTGCGCGTCGAGCAGGCGGAAGAGCGTTTGCATGCGCAGATGGATCTGGCACCGCAGGTGGAAGAGGATCTGGCGCAAGCGGTTGAGGAATTGCAGCGGCTGAAAAGTCGTAGCGCCAACGGCGAGCAGAAGTTGCAGGTTGAACTGACGCACAAGAGCCACGCCCAGCGGGCCTTGCAG
>JAVEXE010000094.1:0-8621 GCA_034004105.1 Azonexus sp.
CATCGGCGAGTTGGTCGATGCGGTCAACGACCAGATTGACGCGAATTCCCTCAATGTCCAGCGTCGCCTGCTGTTCGCAGGCCAGCACGCGAAATGGCTGCCGCGCAGCCTCGACGTCGAGCCAGCGAGTCAGCAAACTTTGTAGTCGCCCAGCCTCCAGCTGCCGGAACCGTGGCGGCAAAACCTGACGCTGCTTTGCCTCAAACTGCGACAAGGCGGTTTCTATCGACTCACCCAGCAAGCGTGCCAGGCCATCCCGCTGCAACGCACACAAAACCTCACTGTCGGCCACCTGTTGCCAGAAAAGCTCCAGCACGGCGTGCACCAGCGTACCTCGATCGGCCGGGTCCAAGCCCTCGACCGGAGCATCCAGCGCTCTGGCTCCCAGTCGATATTGATAGAACGCCCAAGCCGGACAAATGGCCTGCGCCCGTAACAAACCACTGCCCCCGGCAACGACTTCCCCCGCACCCACCGGCGGTGCCATGGCATCCTCAAGTGACACCAAGCCACCGGCCACAAACAAACTATCCGCCAGTGTTTCCACCTTTTTCCCAGAGTCGACCGCAAGCGGCTGATCGCCAAGCAAGGGGCTGGGTCGCAATACCCGATTGCCATCGGCCCGAGCCCAGGATAAATGCACAACCGGCGCAGCCTGCAACAAACGGGCATGCACCCGCCGGGCAAACGCCAGCTCCACCTCGGCACTGGCATGGCTGCTGCCGGCTGCACGCTGCACCTCGATGGATAGCAAGGGATTGGGTTTCGGTGGTGCAGGCCAACAGTCATCATTCAGCCCCATCACCCACAGGGCATCAAAGCTGAGACCGGCACTCTCAAGCACGCCCAACACCTGAATCTGGGGCGATCCCCGCGTTTCTGGCTGGAACAGGCGTGTTCGGCAAAGCTCACGTAAACGTGCCACCGCTGCTGCAAGCCCCAAGCGTCCCAGCAAGGCATCGAAGCGGCCAAATCCAGCGAGTATTTCCCCAAACGCCCGATGTGCCTGAAATTCGTCACTCGACAAGGCGCGTTCCCCCGGCCAGCCGAATTCGGTCAAAGCCTGACGAAAGATATCCGCCCAGTCACTCGGCAACAAGTTGCGTGAGGCACGCGCAAAGACAGCCCCCCCCGCCGCCAGGGCAGCGCATGTCCCAGGGCAATCCGCATTCTCCCGTTCTGCCAGCCGCAAGATAGCCCCAGGCGTCGTAAAGTAAGGCAAATGCCGACGCATGGCAGCATCCAGCAAGGCACGGGCATCGGCCTCAGCGACATCTCTCCCCCAGAAGGCCCCCAGTAGCAAAACGGACAAACGGGCCTGCTCAATCGGTGCACGGCATGCCCCCAGCGCCAGCAGGGCCAACGCCTTGTCCACCAGCGGCTGCTCAGACAAGGGACGCCCCAACGAGATGTTGAAACAACGCGGCAATTCAGCCCCATCCGGACGCATCGCCAACGGATGGAAAGCGGCATCCAGCAGATTGGCGAGACGATCACGCACAGCATCAAGTCGCGGTGCCACTATGGCAAACCGGCCACCTGGATTTGCCGACCGTTGCGCCACCACCCAGGAGACTGCCGCATGACATTCTGCATCCGCATCGGCACAAGCAAAAATTTGCCCCTGACTGCGGTCGACCGCAGCATTGCCCCAGTTTTCCAGACGAACACCACGAGCCTGCAAAACTTCACCCAAGCGCTTTTCCTGAAGCGTGAAACGATCAAAGCCACAGAACATCACGCAGGCAGGCAGGGCGCAATGACCTTTCGCCAGCAAATCGATCAATCGCTGCTGAAAACCGCCCGAATCCGTCCATCCCCCCTGCTGGCAACGCTGCAAAAAGGCTTGCTGCCAGCCGGCAAACAGGCGAGCCTCTTCAGTGGCAGCGGCGACCTGCAAGCCCCATTGATGACAGAGTGCATGCGCCTCCATTGCCGACCTGGCCAATCCAGGCAAATCAAACAGGTCTGCCGCAGCCTGACTCCCTGCAGCCAGATCATCAGCAATCAGTTGTTCCCACAGCAAGCGCTCAGCATCCGCATCCAGTGGCGTGGGCAAAGCAATTCCGCTGCTCAGGAGCAACTCTTCAGCCAGCGAGCTCAACCACTGACCGATGGTCAGCGCCGTCGTCATCTGCCAGGCAAGCGGGCCATCTGGCCTTTGCTGGCGCAGAGTTTGTGCCAGACGCGTTGTCGAACACAAATGCAGGATTCCGGAAGGCTCGTCTTTCATGGGGTACCGATAAACAGGAAAAGACTGGAAGCACCGCGCGACGAGCGGCCATAACCCAGATAGGCCGGCCCTAGCGGCGTTTCGCCACCGAGATAGATGGCCAGCGAATCGATCCAGTCATCGCGCCCTCTTTCGCTATATCGCCGTCCCAGACGTGCCGCTTCGGCAGCAAAGCCGATACGCATGTCACCACGTAGCCCCAGCGGCAGATGCCCAAGAATATGCTCGGTACGCAAGCCCGCATAGCGCACTTCATCACCCAGCAATTGATTCGCACTGAACGCTGTCATGTTGAGAAAACCACCCAGACGGGCGGCATCAAAACTTGGCAATTCGCCGCGCGGTGAGCCGGTATACGCCAAACGCGCATTAAACACTGTATTGACCAACTTGAACGCCCCCCGCAAATCCACATCAAGACGAGAATACGCCAGGCGTGGAGAATCAAAATAGGTCAAGCGACTTGCCCAGCCCGCTGTTGGAAAATACATCCTGTCGAAACGATCAAAATCCAGACTAGCCTGCCAGCCACCCAGCGAGACTTCCGACTGCGGCAAACTGGCCAGGCCCGTCTCCAGGCGATAAGCCCGCTGACGTTGCAACCAGCCAAACCGCAGCGCACCAAAGACGTGCGTATTCTGCCCCAGCCAAAGGCCCAGACGTCGCTCGGAGACCCGGTACTGTGCGATGCGTTGATCATTTTCATAAACATTCAGTCGCTCCTGTTCGACACCGAGTACTGTGTCCATGAAATAACGCTGGCGGGCATCAAGCGGCTGATGATAGTTGATGCCCAAGCGGTTATGCGAACCGAGTTCGGCATGATAGAGCACTTCCCCGCCCAAGGCGTTGAGCCAACGACGATGGTAGGCAGCCCGGATGCCAAATGTCGCCCCATCCCGTCGCTCTGCCTGCAGGCTGATACCAAAGCGGAGATAATCCGGCCCCCAGGATTTCTCAACCGGCATGACACGCAAGACGTGGCGTCCTGCATCATCCACCAGTGCGTAATCGACACTCTCGAAATCGCCATCTCCATAAATGCGCAACAAATTACGGTCAATTTTACCCGCCGACGGAGAATCCCCCGGGCGAATATCCAGGAAACGCACCAGAGAATCCGGGTTCACCCGACGCAATCCCGTGAACTCGATGGCCTTCAGCACCTTGTGTTCCCGCGGCTCATCGGCCACCACACCTTGCCACCAAGCTTGATAAGCCGCTGGCTGTATCGCCAATCCAGAAAGGCGTTCTGTCAGGGCCTGCGCAGCCTCGCGACCTCGGCTCATTGCTTCATCAAGGCGCAGGAAATCGCCTGCGGCAATGTCGTTCAATTTTGGCTCGATCAGGATGTCGTCTGTACGCAACAGAGCACGCGACCGATTGACATTCTGTTGCGTCAGAATGTTGATCATCTGAGCCGACACAGTCAGCAAGGAGCCGATCTCGTCACCCTTCAATAGCGGCGAACCAACATCAACCGCAATCACGATATCGGCTTGGCAACGCTCAATCAGTTCCGCAACCGGCAAATTATCAACAAGACCCCCATCGACGAGCTTGCGCCGCCCATACTCGACCGGCGCCAGCAGACCCGGTACCGACATGCTCGCACGCATCGCGGCACTTAATGGGCCATCACGAAACACCACTGCCTCACCGGTGCCGATATCGGTGGCCACAATCGACAATGGCACGGCCAATTGCTCAATGCGCTGGTTACCGACCAGGCGATTGAAAAAGAGTTTGATCTTCTGTCCGGAAACCACGCCCGCCTTATAGCGTACGCCGTCATCGGTCACGCCACTTTCCGAACCTGGCAGGTAACGGCGGGCAATCGCACGATGACGATGCGTCATCTCGCCATATTCAGGGTTATCGAGAAACATGTCGGCCCAATCGACATCGGCAAGCGCCTGACGCATGTCGGCGGCTGTCAAACCCGCAGCCCAAGCCCCGGCAACCAAGCCGCCCATACTGGTTCCGGCAATACAGGCTATTGGCACCCGCTGCGCCTCAAGCACCTCAAGGACGCCAATATGCGCCGCCCCCCGGGCGCCACCGCCACCTAGAACGAGGCCAATTCGTGGCGGCTCACCAGCCCACGGAAAGATGGGCAGCAAACACAGCACCAGAATGAATACACAGCGTAGCGATTGGTAAAAAGAGCGCATGAAATCTTCGTGCAAAAAAAAGCCCTGACTATGCAGGGCTTTTCATTAAGCAGCTTGGCTGCCAGATTACTTGGTACCGATGACTTCGATGTCAACGCGGCGATCTGGCTGCAGGCAGCTGATCAAGGCCTTGGTCTTGGCATTGCCCTTACAGGTGTTGCCGGTAACCGGCTGGGTTTCACCCTTGCCTTCGGTGTAGATACGGTTGGCTTCGATACCCTTGGCGACCAGGTATTCCTTGACCGCATTGGCACGACGCTCAGAGAGCTTCTGGTTGTAACCAGCGGAGCCCAGACGGTCGGTGTGACCAACGGCCAGAATCACTTCCAGCTTGATCTGACCAGCCTTGGCAACCAGCTCATCGAGCTTGGCCTTGCCTTCGGCGCGCAGGACGGCCTTGTCGAAATCGAACAGGGCATCAGCGGCAACGGTGATTTTTTCAGCGGCAGGCTTCGGAGCAGCGGGTTTCGTAGCAGCGGCAACCGGGGCAGCAGCCTTCGGCTCGCAGGTTTCCTTCGGCAGCAGGTCCTTGTCGCACTCGCAGCCAGCCTTGTCAGCTGCAGCAGCAGCCGGGGTCCAGTAGCCAGTACGCCAGCACAGGCCGAAGCCCGACTTGGCAACAACATCACGCTGGTCGATAACATACACGCGCTCTTGCGCAACGGCGGAGAAGCCGATGCCGGCGAGCAAGGCAACAGCAATGGTTTTCTTGACGAGGTTCATGGGTAGATTTCCTGAATGAGAAATTGTTTTGATGGAACATCAGCGGATATTCTAGTACGAAAAGCGGTCTGATCAATATAACGCAACAGAAATGCCACAGATTTTGGGCAGCACATCGGGCTATGATTGCGCCGTTACAACAACAGCACCCATCGTGCGAGGACAGCATTGAGCGCAAGCGTACCCCCCAATTCCAGTAGCAAGGAAAAACACCTGCGTTACCTGCTTGATACACTTGAGCAGTTTCGCGATCCCCAAGCCAACGAACTGGAATTGTTGCGCCGCCTGATTGCCACCTTGCGACCCCAAGGAAAATCCGACAAGGGCAGCACTGCGCGTTATACCGCCCTCCTTGATCGACTGGACGCAGATGCAAGCTTGCGTGAGGCCTTCCGTCACCACGTGATACATTTCATTGGCTCCCGTCGCTTGCTGACCTTCTTCACCGAAAGCGGCATCCTGCCGGGTACCGGCTTTTTTTCCGAGTGGTGGCGCATTCTCGGTAACCGCCTGCTACCCGAAGTACCCGATGAGCGTCGGATGCGCGACTGTCTGCAATTGATCTTTGACCAACGCGATGACTGGCGCTGGCTGGAGGCAGTGCCCTCCGAACTTTCGCATCGTTTCTGGGAGATTCTCGCCCCGCCTGAGACTTTCCGTGAGATGGACCGTCGCGCCGTTCAGGAGCAGATGCTTGATGCAATTTTGCTACTCGCTCACCGAGTCAGTGGCCTGGGCATCGAAGGCGAATTGATGCGCGCCTCCCCGAACCTGGACGATGACTCTCCTCGTTTCATCGCCTTGTCGGCTGAGGCGCAGGAGTTCACCCGTCGCTTCCGTACTGGCCTTGATGGCGACGAAGCAAGCTTCGATACCGGCGAACAACTGATGGTCATTGTTGACCAATGCCAGGAAACACTGCGCCGTATCCGCAAACGTGCGCTGACGGTCGGAACCAGTCTGCAACTCTCCTACATCCTGACGCGCAGTGAACAAAGTCTGCACCGCATCAACGAATTGATCGATATTCTGACCGCTGGCTTGCGCCAGAAGCCGCATGATGAAGCAATCCGGGACTGGACGGATTTTGCGCACGAAGTATTCCTGGCAGAAAACCGGCGTCACAGCCTGAGACACTATCTGGGTCAACTCTCGGCCTTGCTGGCGGTGCGGGTCACAGAAAATGCGGCCCGCTCGGGAGAGCACTACATCTGTGAAACCCCGGCAGAATACCGGGGAATGTGGCGCTCTGCCGCTGGCGCCGGCGTCCTCATCGCCGCCATGGCGCTGCTGAAAATCAAAGCGGCGAGCCTTGGTGCCCCCTTGCTGGTCGAGGCTTTTCTGTTCAGCCTGATTTACGGGCTTGGCTTCGTCCTGATTTTCCTGCTGGGATTCACCGTCGCCACCAAGCAACCCGCCATGACGGCGCAAACCCTGGCCCGACTGCTTGGCGATCTCAAACCCACGCGCAAGGCCGACCTGGAAAAAATTGCCGACGTCGCCGCTTCGGTCAGCCGGAGCCAACTGGCTGCCATTGGCGGCAACGTCATGCTGGCTTTTCCCGTTGCCATCCTGATCAGCCTCGGCCTGAGTTCCCTGCTCGGCTTTTCTCCGGTCGACACCACCAAAGCCACCCATTTGCTGGCCGACCTCGACCCCTTGTCCTGGGCGATTCCACACGCCGCCATCGCGGGCTTCTATCTGTTCTTGTCAGGATTGATCAGCGGTTATTTTGACAACCGCGCGGCTTATGCCCGAATTGGCCCGCGTATTGCGCGGCTTGGCTGGCTGAAGTGGCTGCTGGGCAAATCCCGCGCTGAACGACTGGGTAGCTACATCGAGTCCCGCCTTGGAGGCATCGTAGGGAACTTCCTCTTTGGCTGCATGCTGGGCTCAACGGGCATGATCGGTACCCTGCTTGGCCTGCCGCTGGATATTCGGCACATTGCATTCGCTTCTGCAAACCTCGGCTACGCCATTGGCGGCTTTGATTATGCGTTGGCGGGGTCAGCCATTCTGCTTGGTGCCCTGGGTGTGGCCCTGATCGGCCTGACCAATCTGGGCGTCAGTTTTGCATTGGCGCTGAAAACGGCGCTGGGGGCCCGGAATGTCCCCATCGCCCACTGGTGGCCACTGGTTTCGACCATGGCCCGACGTTTCCGCGAGCAGCCTCGCAGTTTCCTGCTGCCCCCCAAAAAAATGGCAGCCGACACGGGCAGCACCTGAGTCGTGACACACGCTGGATTGATGCTCCGCCTGGCCTGGCTGGCGCTGGTACTCATGCTCCTGCCCGCGCCGGCCCTTGCGGCACGCGCGATTGAGGCACCTGAAGATATTGTCGAACTGATACAACCGCATCTGCCCGAGCAAGCCAGCCAGCCTCGCCTACAGGCACTGATCGCGGAAATACTTGCCACAGCAGGCTATTTCTCACCCCAGATCAGGTTCTCCGGAGACGCAATCCAGATCACGCCCGGCGAGCAAACGCATATCGCTGCTGTCGATATTGCGGTCGACGGCAATATCAATGCAAAAACCGAGCAACAACTGCGTCAGATGTGGAAACTACCGGTCGGACAGGTATTCCGTCAGAGCGACTGGAACCAGGCCAAGCAAGACCTGCTGGCTGAAATGCTTGCCAACAGCCATCCCGATGCCCGGATTATCGACAGCCGAGCTGAAATCGACCCGATACAACGGCAAGCACGCTTGTCCGTGCATTACGATGCCGGCCCCGCCTATCGTTTCGGCCACCTGAACATCACCGGATTGCACCGCTATTCCGCAGACCTGATCAAGCGTTACAACGAAGACGTTCTGCCCGGCATGCCCTACCAGGCAGAGCGCCTGATACGGCTGGCCGGAAAATTGTCGGCAACGCCGTATTTCGCCAGTGCTCGCGCAGTACTGGATCGTACCGACACCAAGCTGTCCGACGATGGAAGCACGGTCGCTGCGGTCGAACTGCGGGTTCGCGAACGCCCCGGCCATCGTGCCGGGTTCGGCGCTGGGGTGAGCACCAATACCGGTTTCCGCGTCGAGGCCAACTACCACACCCCCAACCTGTTCAATCAGGCATGGGAGTGGGATACCGGTTTGCGTCTGGAGCAAAAACAACAAACCCTCTACAGTGACATCTTTCTCCCCCCCGATCCGCAGCAACGCAGACACGGCCTGGGGTTCGTAACCGAGCGAAGCGACATTGAAAACCTGAAACTCAGCCGATACGCAATTGGCTTACAGACCAGCCAGCAGCGGGGTCGCGTCGAACAACGCCTGTCGCTTAACTGGCAACGCGAGCAACGTCAGGCCCAAGGCAGTGAACGCATCGTCAGTCGCGCCCTGGTCCCATCCGCACAATGGACTTGGCGGCAATTGGACAACCCGCTTGAGCCACGCCGAGGCACCGTGTTGCAATTCAGCATCGGCGGCACGACCAAAGCCTTCAGTTCCGACCAGAATTTCCTGCGCCTGCATGGTCGCGCCCAGTT
>JAVEXE010000095.1:0-8541 GCA_034004105.1 Azonexus sp.
ACCTCACGCAAGGAATCAAGCGTGTTGCGGTCAACCACCGAAAATCGCGAAAAATCGCGGTCGACCGCAAATTGCGTGCAATCCCGACCCAGTTTGCCGAGAAATTCCTTCAACCTGCGCTGGCGTACCGCAATGATCCGCTCCTGCAAAGCGGCAGCATCGAACTGCATTCCGTCCGCCGCAGCCGAATAGTGCTGGAGTACTGGGGAAATCTGCCCGTCCCAGCTTGGCGGAAGTTGGGCAAACAGGATTGCCAAGTTATCCAGACGCGCATCGACCGATAAGCCCCCTTTCGACTCCGCATGCGTCACTGCATCACCATCAATGACGTAGTAACGCCCTTGGGTCACAAGGAAATTCCCCAGGTGCAAATCCGCTTGCGCCAAACCTGTCGCATGCATTTGCGCCAGCAAGGACATCACCGGAAAAAGCCGCTGCACTCGTTGCGCATCGTCGGCATCTGATTGCCAGAGACTGGCCAGACTTTCAGCATCCGGCAGAAACCGGGTCAGCAAGACATGCCCTCCTTCCTTCAGCGGCATTGCCTCCAGCAAGCCCGGCGTCGGCAAACCCGCAGCATCCAAAGCTCGCAGCCCCGCCAATTCCCGCTGCCAGTGCTGCTCACTGCGTGCCGCGACAAAAAACTTGACCAGCACCACCCGAGCTTCAAGCCGAGCCCGACCAACCACACGCTTCCCCGGCAACACCCGCAGCAGATGTTCAACCGTCAGGACACGTCCGTCTGGCAGAGCCAGATCGAAAGGCACCGGGATGTTGCGACCGGCAGCGGCGAGTGCTTTGGCATCCAGTTTAAGCATCGAAGTACGCTCACTCCCGCCCGGCAAAAAAATGCAGGATTTTTCGCAATTTCGGCTTGTCGACCGCAGTCAATCGCGGTCGACCGACATATTGAAGATAAAACCGCAAGCGCTGGGTACGGCTCAGTGCCTGCTTGGCCACCTTGTCCAGACAAGCCAAGTCTTTGATGATCCGATAATCAAGAAAAGGCCGGATCCAGAAACCACCGTTGGGACAATCAATCAGAAAAATCTTCGGATCTTCGCCGCTGGTTACGAGCAAATTTCGCCACTTCAGATCGTTATGTGCAAATCCATGCGCATGTATGGTTCGGGTACAAGCCGCGACCTGGGCCGACACCGCGTTAACCCAGCGCCTGTCGCGCAGCCGAGAATCACGCTGATAATAAAGCTTCGATAAATCCTCGGTATCGCACAATGCCTCGGTGACCAAGGCGGCACGAAGAAAACGCCCGCCTCGCCTCTCCTGCCCCCATGCAACCAAGGTGGCTGTTGGCAAACCCCATGCACGAAAGCGTTGCAGGTTCTGCCACTCATTGACCGCCCGCTGCGGTCCAAAGATATCGCGCAAACCAAACCAGCGCCGCGCCAGCTTGCGCCTGCCAATGGTGTAACGCTTGACATAGTACAGAACACCGTCAATACACACGCGAATCACCTCGGATTCAGGATCGCTCGTGACCCGCTCCCCTTTCAGCGCAAACACCGCGTCGAGCGATGCAAAAGCACGCCCCGATTCGCCTGTCGCATACTCGGGATGGCATTGCCAATCGATCATGAATCCTCCCCTCCCGGCGCATATTTTCGGCGGTACTTCGTCAACAAGCGTTCTCCCTCGGCGCGTAGGTGAGAGATTAAGCCCTGCTCATCGCGCAATACTTCGCGCAGCGGTCGACCGAAATAATCGCGCAAAAACCGCAAAAAATCGCGCTGTGTCAGCCCGATTTCCAAGGCTGAAAAATACAAACCCGCCAGATCCTTGTCACGCCAGCGGCGTGGGGTCTGTGGGCGGATCTGGGCACGATGGAGGTCGATCAGCGAAAGCTTCAGAACGTCGGCTGTCGGCATTGGATCGAGGTGGAGCAGGAAGTGGCAAAGGTAGCAGTCGCGGTGATTGACGCCGCCCCGGTGCATCGCGCCGACCATCTCGGCGACCCGACGGATCAACGCGCGCTTGAGCGCTGGGGTCGGCGGCTGCATCGGCCAGTCGCGGCCGAAATCTTCCAGGCTGACGGTCGGTGCCAGTTCTTCAGTAACAATGAACGAGTGCTCGTGCGCCGGATTGGCGCCACGACGACCGTAGGCAACGGCGCGCATGGTGTCGACACCCAATTCTTCCAGCCGGCGAATCGCCCGCCATTCGTTGCCAGCCCCAAGCACCGGCAAGCGCAGCGAGACGAGGTTCTTGACGATCTCGCCCCAGCCAACACCATGGTGAATTTTGACAAAATAGCCACGCCCTTCGACTTCGGTGCGGAAAGTGCGCCGCCCGTCGAGTTCGCGGAAAACCTCGCCTTCCAGCCGGTCGACCGCAGCAAAGGCGTCCAGCCCTGTCCACAGGGTATCAAAGGGCGGCGCCAGCATCAGTTCGTCGCGCATGGGCGCTCCTGCAAGATGATGTCGGCCGCACGCTCGGCGTTGCTATAGATGTCAGCACTTTCCGCCCAAGCCAGCGCGTTGCGCTGCCAAGCGGCACGTTGTTCGCGGTCGACCAGCATTTTCTGCAAAAAACCGTCCATCGTCGCCTGCGAGAAGGGCTCCGGAATCACCCGACCACCGACCGCCTCGTCGATGTAGTGCGCGTAGCCACAGACCGCCGAACAGAGCACCGGCAGGCCGGCGACCAACGCTTCGAGCAGCACCGTACCAGTGTTCTCGTTGTAGGCCGGATGAACCAGCAGGTCGGCGCCGAGCAAAAAACGTGGGATATCGTCGCGCCCCGCCAGGATGTCCACCTGCCCAGCCAGCCCGAGCGCAGCCGCCATGCGCTGGAACTGGCTCGGCTCGTCCTGGCCGATGGCGATCAGCCGGGTGCGCGCACGCAGGTCTTCCGGCAGGTGTGCCAGCGCCTGCAGCGAGCGGTCCAAGCCCTTGGTCTTGAAACCGGAGCCGATCTGCAGCAACAGCAGGTCGTCATCACCTAAGCCAAATTCGGCACGGAAGGCAGCGCGAATCGCCGGTGCCTCGGGCGGTGCCCGGCGATCGCGGGCGATTCCCGGCGGCAACAGGTGGAAGCGCGACTTCGGCGTGGCGTAGTGCTTTTCAAAAAAGGGCTGCTGCACCTGCGAAATCATCAAGATCTCGGTGCGGCTCTCGGGGGCAAACACCGCCCGCTCGTAAGCAGCAAAATGCCGGTAACGACCGGAAAAACGGTACAGCGGATTGCGCAACGTTTGCGCCTTCTCTTCGTAGCACGGGTCGGCGGCGAAATAGACGTCGAGGTTTGGCATCTTGTTGAAGCCAACGACACGCTGCGCCGGTCGCTGCGCCAGGTCGCGCGCCACCCAGGCGGAAAATTTTTCGTAGCGGCGGGCATTGGTCAGCGCCCGCACCGGCACCGTGACCACCTCGAAACCGGGCGGCACCTCACCTTGCCAAGACAATGTATAGACCCGAATTGCATGACCGCGCAACTGACAAGCCAGCGCAATACGCATAAAATCGCGCTGCAGGCCGCCAAAGGGGAAATATTTGTAGAGGCAAAAAGCCAGTTGCATGGGCCAGACTGACGTCAAGGAAGCGGGCCTGGTAGGCTGCCGCAAGACTAGAGCCGAAGAAGAAAGGCGCAAAACAAATGAATTGCCATGGACAGACTGCTGGCTCACGCCTATGATTTTGCAGCTGGTGCCCCCAGTCGGAATCGAACCAACACCTGATGATTACAAATCAACTGCACGACCTTCATGCTATGGGGGCGCAAGCCGGGCGAGATTATAACGGAAACAACGATTAGAAACATGACCAATCCAGCGACTCCATTCGAAATTGCACGCGAAACGCTCAAACAACTCGCTTCACGGCGTATCGCACCAACGCCGGACAACTACCTCACGCTGTATCACGAAATCGCCGGCACCCGACCTGCCAGCAAAGCCACCAGCCTCCCCGAGTTCCCGGAAAGACAACTGCGCAGCCTTGCCACGGCCCTGCCACGCACCTCCCCCGACCAGTTGCGCCTCGCCCGTCAGCTCGACGAAGCCGTTAAAGCCAACAATTGGGAAGCCTACCAGCAGCATCTCGCCAACTTCGTCGCTGGCTTGGTTGAAACCCAAAAACTCGGCTGGAGCGAACTGATTGCCGACCTACTCCGCCAATGGGACGCCAAACACCCTGGCCTCACACTGGCACGCAAGCGTGAATCGCTTGAACATGTTCTGACCAGTTCGGCCAGTAACGCTGACAATCTATTCAATCGCCTGCAAAGCCTGCTCAAATCCTGGGGCCAGGGTCGCGAATCGAGCACATCCACGGTCGACAACGAAGAAAGCGAAAAAACGGTAGACGAAATTGCCGCTTCGCCCCGGTCGACCGCAGCAGTATCCGCCCAACCCGACAATAGCCTGCTTGGCGAATTCCGTGAACTTTTTGCCTTTACGCTGGAAACTGCCATTGCCAGCCAGTTACTTGAGAATCCGGAACTCGCCAGTGAAGCGAAAAAACTGGCCGACGAAATCCGTTCCACACGGAACGCCGATGGCCTGCCGGAATTCCTCACACGCTTGAAGCGTTTTGCCTTCAAGCTCGAACTGCTGGCCGAAGATCAAGCCGAATTGCGCAAGAGCCTGCTCTCCCTGTTGCGACTGCTGCTGGAAAACGTCGACCAATTGCTGATCGACGACCGCTGGCTGCATGGTCAGATTGAAGTCGTACGCGAAATCATCGGCAAGCCCTTGTCCCAACGCCAGATTGACGATGCCGAACGCCGGCTGAAGGAGGTTTTGTTCAAACAAAGCCAACTCAAAGCCAGCTTGACTGACGCCCGAAATGCCATCAAGACCTTGCTGGCCGGCTTTGTTGACCATCTGGCCAGCTTTGCCGATGCCACTTCCGATTATCACGACAAAATCGAAGCCTGCTCCGAGAAAATCAGCCAAGCCAACGACCTCTCCGAACTGGAAAACGTACTCAGCGAAGTGATGCAGGAAACCCGGAGCATTCAGCTCAATGCCCAACGCTCTCGTGACGAGCTGCGGTCGACACAGGAAAAGGTCAAAGAATCAGAAGCACGCATCAAGGAACTGGAGCGGGAACTGGAGGCAACCAGCGACCTGGTACGACACGACCAACTCACCGGCGTACTCAATCGGCGCGGTCTTGAAGACATGTTCGAGAAAGAAATGGCCCGCGCCCAACGCCACGACACCGTACTCTGCGTCGCCCTGCTCGACATCGATAATTTCAAGAAGCTGAACGACAGTTTGGGACACGACACCGGCGATCAGGCCTTGATCCACCTCGCCACCGTCTGCCGCGAAACGCTGCGCCCGCAAGATACCGTCGCCCGCTTCGGCGGCGAGGAATTCGTCATTCTGTTGCCCGAAACCCAACTCGACGATGCCGCATTGGCACTCACCCGACTGCAACGTGAACTGACCAAGAAATTCTTCCTGCACGACAATGACAAAGTTCTGATCACCTTTAGTGCCGGGGTCACCCAGATGCGTCCGGATGACACCCAAGCCAGTGCTCTAAAACGCGCCGACACCGCCATGTACGAAGCCAAGAAAACAGGCAAGAACCGCGTCGTGAAAAGCTGATCACGGATGCGGTTGAAAAATCGCCCCTGACATGACACCCCGCAAGGTTCGCCACAGGGTCAGCGACCACAGCACCAGCAGCAACCCCCAGGCAAAGACACCAACCATGCCAAAACTCTGCCAGCCAACTACATGCTGCAAACGCAGGCTCTCCGCAACAAAGGCACCCAGCGGGAAAGTGAATCCCCACCACGACAAGGCAAAGGGCAACTGACCGGCGGCACGCGTCGCCAGGGTCAGCAGGCTGGCCATGACCAGCCACCAGACACCAAATCCCCAGACCAAGGCCATCACCACGGTCGCCACCTCACGCATCACTGGAAACGGCAACTGCTCAGTCACATTGAGGAAACTCACCGGAATGACGCCAATGGGTGCCAGATGAATCCAGACCGTCGGCGTGAGGATGCCTTGTGCGGGCTTGTGCAGGTATTTGCGTTGCAAGGTCATCCCGAGTAACCCGAGATACATCATCCCCCCTGCACCGAGTCCAATGATGTTGATGGTCAGCATCAACTCGCGCATTGCCCCGGAAAACTCCGCTGACAGCGGTGCCCCCGCCAAGGGCATGACCACCAAACCCACGGCCGGAATGAATTTGGCAGGTGTGACATGGTCGACCGCAACATGCTCACCGCGAAACATGTAAAACAGCACGGCAAAACTGAAGGCGAAATGCAGCACAACCCCGGCCCACCAGAACACCAGCGTCACTGTCCGACACTCGGTAAATTGCAGCCATTGTGTCGCCAGCACCAGCAGTGCAATCGAAAAGGTTGGGTAAAAACTGGCCTGCACCGGATGCCGAAGCGTCGCCATCGCGGCTTCGCGATAACGAACCCAACGCGTCAACCAGGGGATCGCCAGTAATAGAAACAAAACTGTATTGAACGCATGCAAGGCAAAAGCCGGCGTCGCCAACCATGGCCAATCCGCCGCGAGTGCACGGGTCGTCAGGGCCAGCACCCCGGTTCCCATCACGGCGGCAAACCAGCCGGGGGCAAAACCTCGGGATATTTCACTGAAACTTGGATAAGACATGGCGCTGTTCTCGAAAAATTGTTTATTAGGATTTGCTTATTTTACGCCTATTCGGCAGCAATGCGCAGCAAAAGCTCACCATCAAAACCGTTTTTCGAATTGACATTCATTCTCAAGTATATAAAATGCAAATTGTTCGTATTACTTAAACAACGAGGAAGTGCCATGTACGTTTGTGTGTGTCACGCTGTCACTGATCGACAAATCCACGAAGCCGCATACAACGGTGCCCGAACGCTCAAAGATCTTCGCCGGGATCTCGGCGTGACTCGGGACTGCGGCCGCTGTGCCACTTGTGCGAAGGATTGCCTGAAGGAAGCAAGGAGCGCGACCCTGAATATCGTCGCGCCAGTCATGGCAGCCGCTTGACCACCTTGACAGGCACCCGCCTTTACCAACAGCGTTTTCCTAACGAAATCCCGCTCTGTCCAGCAATTTCTGCGCAGCGGGTAATTTCTGGCCAATTGCCACCAGGGAAGTCGTATCGGCCTTGAAACTGCCCATTTCTGCCAGTTCCTCATTCGCGATCTTGACCGTTGGCACAGCAGGCCACTCGTTGTTCCCGTTGGCGAAATAACGTTGAGCTTCATCGCTCGCCAGATACTCTAGAAAACGAATTGCTGCTTCACGATTCTTACTGGTCTTGACCAGCCCACCGCCGGAAATATTGATGTGCGTACCGAAACCGTCCTGATCGGGCCAGACGATTCCTAGACGCTTGACGAGATTTCTTTCCTCGACGCGGTCGGAAGCCATCAAACGTGCCAGGTAATAACTATTGGAGACGGCAACAGCACACTCACCAGCGGCCACCGATTTGATCTGGTCAGTATCGCCACCGCGCGGTTGCCGGGCAAGATTCGCCACCAGGCCACGCGCCCAGGCTTCGGCCTTTTCTTCGCCCTGATGGACAATTTGTGACGCCACCCAAGTCAAATTATAAATATGTCCCCCTGGGATGCTGCAGAGCAAGCCTTTCATTTTCGGATCGGCCAGCGATGCATAACTTGGCACGTCCTCGGCCTTAAGCTTGCGCTTATTGTAGATAATCATCCTTGCCCGCACCGAATAGGCAAACCAATTCTCGGAACGCAGATGAGTTGGTATCCGTGACGCCAACACGCTGGACTTCACCGGCGCAAAAATTCCCCAAGCTTCCGCCACGGCAAGACTAGCGGCATCGACGGTCAGAAATACATCAGCCGGACTATTCGCACCTTCATTACGTATCCGTTCCAGCAACTCATGCGCTTTGCCTTCGATACGGTTGATGCGGATTCCAGTCTGCCGGGTGAAGTCGCTGTACAGCGCTTCGTCCGCCTGATAATGGCGAGCAGAATACAGATTGAGAACCTTGCCCTCCTCTGCCAGAACACTCCCGACCAAGACACTCAATACTGCCGCCAACACGCTGATTCGTTGTAACTTCATGATTTATAATACCTTTACAGTACCGCCCAGAGACGTAGCAGGTTGTGGTAAACCCCAGTCAACTTGAGCAGCCTGTCATCGTCGGGTGCCACCAGTCCCGTCATTCCCTGGATGGCCTGATCCAGATCAAATAACAGGACGCGTGCACGGTCGTCCTGAACCAGACTTTGGATCCACATGAAAGATGCGACACGCGCACCTGCCGTAACCGGCGTCACCTGATGCAAACTGGACGAGGGATACAGCACCAGATCACCGGCCGCCAATTTCACCGACTGAATGCCGAATGGCCCTTCAATTTGTAGTTCGCCCCCTTCGTATTCCTCGGGTTCAGCGAGAAACAGCGTCGCGGACAAGTCACTACGAACAGAAATCTGCGTCCCCGGCACCTGCATGACCGCACTATCGACGTGCAGGCCATAAGTACCACCGCCTTCGTAACGATTGAATTTTGGCGGGTAAATGCGGTTGGGCAAGGCCGCGGAGATGAACAA
>JAVEXE010000096.1:0-5776 GCA_034004105.1 Azonexus sp.
CGGGTGGTGGTCAAACGCCCGCGTAAAGCGCCGGCCATTCCCGGCCCGGCACCCTCGCAGGTTCTGGAGGGGAAATCGAGTCGTTATGACATTTACGCCAGGAAGTCCTTGAAGGGCTTGCGGTCGGGGGGCAGGGGCTGACGGGTTGGGCCAGTTTCTCGGTACCCGCAATAAACAGCGTTTTTGCTCAGCCAACACCAAACAGAATTTTGCTGCAGTCAGGGCGCTTTCCTAGGGCTACGAGACAAGGTTTCCGATCTCGTCGCTTCGTCAAACGGCAACGAAAGCGCCCGAGCAATCGTATTGCGTTTGATCGTGGGTCGGGGTACACGGATATCGAACCAGGCCCTTACGTCTTCGTCCAGCCCGATGCCGTGCATGTAGTTGTAGAGCGCCTTGGTCAGGCCGCGGCCGAGGGTGGCGTGGTCGGTGCCGGTTTCTGTGACCACGCGATCAAGAAAGGCGACGTCGTTTTGGGCGAAGCCGCGGAAGGGTTCGGGTTGGAGCGTGATGCCGTATTCGGCGGGATTTTTGCCGACGGGCGAGTGGACCGTACACGCGAAGCGATGCCAGAAGCCGGACTGGATGCAGCCGTTTTCAAACAACTGGCGGACGTATTCGAGGGCGTCGACGGTGTCTTGCGTGGTCTGGGTCGGGAAGCCGTACATCAGGTAGGCGTGAACGAGCACGCCGGCGTCGGTAAAGGCGCGGGTGACGCGGGCGACCTGTTCGACGGAGACACCCTTTTTCATCAGCGCCAGCAGGCGGTCGGAGGCGACTTCCAGACCGCCGGAAATGGCGATGCAGCCGGAATCGGCGAGTTGCAGGCAGAGTTCCTGCGTGAAGGATTTTTCAAAGCGGATGTTGCCCCACCAAGAAATATTCAGCTTGCGCCGCGCCAGTTCTTCGGCCAGCGCCCGCAGCGCCTTGGGCGGGGCGGCTTCGTCGACAAAGTGAAAGCCGGTCTGGCCGGTTTCGTCGATGATGCGCTCGATGCGGTCGACCAGCGTGCTGGCGTTGGCGGCTTCAAAACGGCCAATGTAATCGAGGCTGACATCGCAGAAACTGCACTTCTTCCAGTAGCAGCCGTGGGCGACGGTGAGCTTGTTCCAGCCGCTGTCCGACCACAGACGGTGCATGGGGTTGAGTAGGTCGAGCAGCGAGAGGTACTGGCCAAGCGGCAGGCCATCCCAGGTCGGCGTGCCGACTTCGGCGAAGGAAATGTCGGGTTCGCCGCTGTTGAAGTAACGCACCGCGCCGTCGACGCGGGTGAAGCTGCGGACCAGATTGAGCCGCGGGCGCTGACCTTGCAGATGCTCGATCAGCGCCAGCAGCGGTTTTTCGCCATCGTCCAGGGTGATGAAGTCGAAATAATCGAACACGCGCGGTTCGGTGAGATCGCGCAATTCAGTATTTACCCAGCCGCCGCCGAGCACGGTGACGATGTGCGGATAACGCGTCTTGACCATCTGCGCGATGCGAAACGCCGCATAGACCGAGCCGGGGAAGGGCGTAGAGAGCAGCAAAATATCCGGTTTTTCGCGGTCGACCGCAGCAATGGCCAGTTTTTCCAACGTGTCATCGACCAGCGTTTTCGGCACGGCCAGCGCTTCGGCCAAGGGATCAAAACTGGGCTGGCTCTGGGCCAGCGATTCGGCGTAGCGGACGAATTCAAAACGCGGATCAACGCCTTCGCGTAGCACGTCGGCGAGATCGTTGAGGTAGAGCGTGGCGTAATGGCGGGCGCGATCCTGCACCCCCAGCGCGCCGAAGGCCCAGCCGAGCGGGTCGCCACCGTCATCTTCGCCGTAATTGGCAAAGGCCTGGGAGAAACGCGGGCCTTCCGGCAGGAACCCCCGGCTGGCGATACGCGTGGCCAGCGTTGCGTCACGGCCTTGCAGGAAGCGGATTGCCGGGCCGATGGTGCTGCGGTAAGCGTCGAAATGCTGCAAAAAGTGGCGGATCGAGCGTGGCTTTTTCTTGCCCGGCAGGGCGTCGACCGCAGTACGGACGGCATCCAGCCCGGCGGGGGAAAAAAGTTCGAGGACAAGTTTCAGCGCCAGATCATCCTGCATCGCCGCGAAACCGTGTTCGCGCAGAAAGCCGGTGAGGTAAGCAGTCGCCGGATAAGGAACATTCAACTGCGTCATTGGCGGGATCAATGACAGCAGGCGCGGGTGGGGGTGAAGATTGTGCATGGGCGACAGTTTACCCGGCCTTTTGCCTGAATTTTCAGCAACGCGAAAAATGGCTATCGCGTCAATGCCTTGAAGTACCTATGCTTGGCTCGTTCACAGAATTGTCCACAGCTTTCGGGGATAAAAGAAATAAAACGGTCACAGTCTGTAACCGGGACGTTTTTGTCTGGCGTTTTGCCGTAGAATGCGCGCGCCCAAATTTGATATGTCATAAGCGTGATCAAGCATCCCGGAAGTTCACCGTCACTCCTCAATGCCTTGCGAGCCATCGCTGCGTTGATGATTGTCTGGCATCACTTTGCCCTCTATCCCTTGCTTGCAGCCTGGGCCGATCCATTGATTGGTGCGGGATTGCATTGGCTGGCAGAGTACGCACGTGCCACGCAGGTGTTCTTCGTGATTGGTGGCTTCGTTCTGGCGCAGAGTCTCGATGATCGCCAGTGGGGCAGGACCGAGGCACTGGGGCGATTTGTTGTTGAGCGTTATCTGCGCCTTGGTTTGCCCTATCTGGCCGTGATTGCCCTGATACTCCCCATTTACAGTTTTTCTCGTGGCTGGTTGCCTGCCGAGGTGCTTGGCGCTCCTGTCACGTTGCCACAATTGCTGGCTCACCTGTTTTTCCTGCAGGATATTCTCGGTTATGAATCCTTGTCGGCGGGTTTCTGGTTCATCTGCATCAATTTTCAACTCAGTCTGATCTACGTTGTTTTGCTATTCCTGCGCGATCGTTTTGCACGTTCGGGTCTGGACTGGGTGGCGATCCTGGGTTGGCCTGTCGCTGCCTTGTCTTTGTTTTACGCTAATCGTTACCCGGCGCTGGATGATTGGTTCATCTTTTTCTTCCCGTATTTTTTCCTGGGTGTGGTCATTCAGCGGGTGCATAAGGGAAGCTGGCGTCAAGCTGCTTTCTGGCTCTATCAAGGGATGTTTTGCCTGGCTATGTTGGTCGAATGGCGTTGGCGGCTGGGTGTTGCTGCATGCGTGGGTTTGCTGCTCTATTGGAGCGAGGGCGGGCGATATTCAGTGGCTTGGTCGCGGCTGCCCGTCATTCGTCATCTTGGACAGATTTCTTTCAGCCTTTTTCTCGTTCATTTTCCGGTTCTGGTGCTGGTTTCCGCGATTTGGGCACGGTTGGGGTTGACCGAGCCGCTACCGGCGCTAGTTGGGCTTTGTGTCGCCTTTCTGCTCAGCGTATTGGCGGCATCCGTTTTTCATCGGTGGGTGGAGATACCGGTCAATCGTCTCAAACATAAAACCCGCCAATTTGGCAGCAAAAAGCCACTCGTTCAGTCTGCGGCCTGAGCAGTCTTCAGCCCAAGTCGTTCCTGCCTGCGTTTTGACTTACTGCCGAACTTCTCGCGTATTGTCTGGTGCGGAAAACTCGCCGCTGGAGCGGAAGGGGTTGATGTCCAGGCCGCCGCGGCGGGTGTAACGGGCGTAGACCGATAGGGCTTGCGGTTGGCATTGGCGCTGGATGTCGCAGTAAATGCGCTCGACGCATTGTTCGTGAAATTCGTTGTGATTGCGAAAGGACACCAGATAGCGCAACAAGCCGGCGTGTTCGATGCGCTTGCCGCGATAGCGAATCACCACCATGGCCCAGTCCGGCTGGCCGGTGACGAGGCAGTTGGACTTGAGCAGATGCGAATAAAGCGTTTCTTCGATAATTTCGTTGTCGCCCGTGGCAAGCAAAGCCGGTGTGGGCTGGTAGGTGTCGCAACGGATGTCAAGATCGTCGAGCAGGACGCCTTGCGGATAATCGACACAAACTTGCGGTCGACCGCGCAAATCTTCGATTTTCACCTGAACGGGGGCCTCGGCGGCGGCTGACAAATCTTTGTGCAGGCAGTCTTCAACGGCAGCGAGATCAGAAAAAACGGTCTGGTTGAACGAGTTCAGGTAGAGCTTGAAAGACTTCGATTCGATCAGTTTCGGGCTGTTGGCGGGTACGCGAAAACTCGCCAGGGCGACGACGGGCTTGCCTTTGGGATTGAGCCATGAAACTTCGTAGGCGTTCCACAGGTCTTCCCCGACAAAGGGTAGGGCATCGGGCTGAATGCCCAGTTCGTCGCGTTTCAATTGGCGCGGGATGGGGTAGAGCAGTTCGGGGGCGTAATCGGCGCGGTATTCGGTGGTTTTGCCGAGCGGGGAGAGAAGGCTGGGGTCGTTTGGATTCATGCCTGGATTTTAACGGAAATGCGCCCAGCCAAGGCTTGCCCCAAGCGTACCGGCGAGTCGGGCATTGGGGTGGCTGGCGGTTTTGGCACAATGGTGTAAAGTGAAGTTATGGCAGGTATTTGAGGAGAATCATGATGGAAATTGCATCCGTTGGCGCTTCTGGCGCGTATTTGACGACTGGTGTCCAATCGGGACGCCCTGCCCAGGCACAGGAGGCTCAGGCCGCGCAATCCGTTCAGCGGGCCTCGGAAGTACGACCGGAATCAGAGCAGCAGGTGCAACAGGTTCTCGAGGCCTTGCGTCCTGTCATCAATCTCGATGGTCAGTCGACAGGAACGACGATCAACACGACCGCCTGAGTTTCAGACGGTTCTGATGCGGGGGTGATTTCACATGCTTTCCGGTGTTTCCGCCGCTGGAAATGCACTGTTCGGGCAGCTCCAGACCCAGCAGGCACAGCGTAATGCCGAGCAGGCCGAGCAGCGTGCGCGCACGCTTCAGCAGGAGGCTCGTGTTGCGCAGCAAGTTGCGGATCAGGCGCAGGAAAGGGCTTCCAGCTTGCAGTCCGAGTCGGCTCAGGCCAGATCCCGGGCCGATGGTGCAAGACGTGATGTTCGATCACTGGATGCCGTGGGTGAGGTACGAACCCAGCTTGATGGTTTGCGGGGACAGATTGCTGAGGTTTTGAGTAACCCGGAAGTCTTGGCGGTGGCGACGCCGGCAGTGACCAATCTCGAAGGGCAGGTGACGGGGCGCTTGATCAGTGTCAGTGTCTGAGTTTTTTTCTTGCTCGGTCAATGAATGACGCTGGTCGGGCAGGTGGTCGCTCTGGTATGTTTCGGTCTTTGCTCAAACTATCCAGGAGTTTGATGTGCCGGCCAATCATTGGTGTGCTTCGGTCGATGCGACCATACAGTTAAGAACCGGTTGTAACCCCCTCGAAAAGCACGGCCCGCAGGCCGTTGTCGTTCATGCCGAGGCGTACGCGCCGATCTCCGCTATTGCCAATCCACATGACATCAGGCAGGTTGTTGATTACGAGGTGATCTTTCTGGCAATTCGCCGGCTTGAGCAGAACGGCCATTGCGAGTGTCTCGAATCAAGCATCCTGGAAGTCATGGATGCCATTTTTTCCATGGCAGTGGTCGATTCAGCTTTCATTTCCATGCACAAGCCCCATGTCTATAATGGACAGGGAACGCCGGCGATTTCGCTCTCTTTGACTCGGGATGCCTGGCTAGCTCAGACGCGGGTGCCGACAAAATGATTGCCGCGATAGGCGCTGTCGCCGCCAATGGCATGTTGGGCTTGAACAACTGGTTGCCTTGGGATATTCCTGAAGAACTGGCTTTTTTCGAACGCACCGTCGCCGGGGCGGCTTTGGTGATTGGTCGATCGAC
>JAVEXE010000096.1:5876-8538 GCA_034004105.1 Azonexus sp.
GGCGGCTTCACGTTGCTGTTTTCTGGCGTTGCCTCACCTTATTTGAATGTTGCGCTAATTGCGCTTGGGGCCGGAGGCCTGCTGTTTGTCTGGTATGTGCAGACGTGCCGGGCGACTGAAAGCCTGGCCCAGAATCGTGAGCGCTTGCTTGGGGTTGCTTTTCACCATAGTGGTGAGGCGATCATGATTACTGATCACGATAACTGTATTGTTACGGTCAACCCCGCATTTACCGAGTTAACCGGTTATACGCAGGAAGAAGTTGTAGGCAAGAATCCGAGCATGCTTTCGGCTGGCCGTACCACGCGCGAGGAGTACGAGCGCATGTGGGCGGCGATCAGCTTGAAAGGGTATTGGCAGGGCGAGATCTGGGATCGGCGCAAGGATGGCGGCGTCTACCCGAAGTGGTTGTCGATTTCCGTGATGCGCGACGAGTCAGGAGAGATCCGCTTTCACATCGCGCATTTCAGCGATATTTCGGCTGAGCGCGCGGCGGAGGCCAAACTGCATCATATGGCGCACCACGACATGCTCACCGGTTTGAGTAACCGGGTCAGTCTGAAGGACAGGCTTGAGCATGCGCTGGCCTTGGCGCGTCGCGAGTCATCACGTGTCGCCTTGCTGTTCATTGATCTGGACCGCTTCAAGAGTATCAACGACACCTTGGGGCATCACGTCGGCGATGAATTGCTGATCGCTGTCAGCCAGCGTTTGCGCCAGTGTGTGCGGGAGAGTGATCTGGTTGCACGTCTGGGGGGCGATGAGTTCGTGGTCATGTTGCCCGGTCTGGATCAATCTCCTGCAGCGGCCAGTGTTGCCGAGAAGATTGTCGCCAGTATTGGCGAGCCTTATCTGATTGGTGCGCATACGCTCTACACCACGCCGAGTGTCGGGATTGCGATTTACCCTGAAGATGGTGCCGATGGCGAGAGTTTGATGCGTAATGCGGATGCGGCGATGTATCACGCCAAATCGGCCGGGCGTAACAATTTCCAGTTTTTCGATGCCAAGATGAATGAACTGGCGGTCGAGCGCCTGAGCATCGAGCATGCCTTGCGACATGCCCTGAGCCGGGACGAATTTCGCCTGCATTTCCAGCCGGTCATCGATATTCGCACGGGTCGAGTGGCCAGCATCGAGGCGCTTGTGCGCTGGCAGCATCCAGAACGCGGTTTGCTGGCGCCTGGATTCTTCATTGGCGTCGCTGAAGAAACCGGTTTGATTCAGGCGATTGGTGATTGGGTGCTGTGGGCGGCGTGCCGGCAGTTGGCCGATTTCCGGGCGGCGGGCATGGCGGATGTCAGGATGGCCATCAATATTTCTGCCCTGCAGATGCGCAACGGCAATCTTCCCGTTCTGGCGCAAGGGATCATGGCTGCGTATTCCTTGCAGGCCGGGGATCTGATTTTCGAAATTACCGAATCCATCGCGATGGAGCAGCCCAAGGAAACCGAACGAATCCTGGATCAGTTGCACGCTATGGGGATTCAATTGGCGCTGGATGACTTCGGTACCGGCTACTCGTCGCTGAGCTATCTGAAGCTCTTTGCGCTCGACACGCTGAAGCTGGATCGCAGCTTTGTTGAAGAAATCGGTGTTGATGCCGATGGCCAAATCATCTGTGATGCGACCATTGGCCTGGCGCACAGCTTGCGCCTGCGGCTGGTTGCCGAGGGGGTTGAGACACAGGAGCAACTGGACTACCTGCAGGCCCGAGGCTGCCATTATGTTCAGGGTTACCTGTTCAGCCGCCCATTGCCAGCCGATCAGATCCTCGAACTGATCAAGTCGCGCAACGCCTGAACGCTTGATAAAAAATGCTTGCCAAGCGTCGGCGCTTTTCTTATGATTCAAACGAACGTATGAATCATAAGAGGCAATCATGACCGACAATCGGCACGGCGATACCCGCGAACGTATTCTGGATGTGGCAGAGCGCCTGTTCATGGAATTTGGCTACGATGGTACATCGATGCGCCAGATTACCGGGGAGGCAAATGTCAACCTGGCTGCGGTGAATTATCACTTTGGTTCCAAGGAAGCCTTGATGCAGGAGGTGTTCCGCCGCCGGCTGGATTGGCTCAACGAAGAACGCATGCGGGTGCTGGATCGTCTGGAGGCTGAGGCGGGGGGTAAGCCAGTGAAGCCTTCGCTGATCGTGGATGCTTTTTTTGGCACCTTGCTGCGCATGGCGGAAGACGAAGGCCGGGGCGGCATGACCTTTCTGCGCCTGATCGGTCGTACCTTGACTGAGCCGTCCGAATTCATTCGCGCATTCCTGGCGCATGAGTACAAGACGGTGATGGATCGATACAAGGAAGCCTTGTTCCGCGCCTTGCCGGATGTGCCCAAGGCGGAAATCGTCTGGCGCTTTCATTTCATGCTGGGCGCGACTTCTTACGCCATTGCCGGTACCGACGCCCTGCGCCTGGTGACCGATTGGCAGATTGAGGAAGAAGACTCGGTTGACCGTCTGGATCGACTTGTCCCGCGGTTGATGTCTTTCATCCTCGGCGGTTTGCGCGCGCCACTGGCGCAACTCGACCCACCTGCGGTCAACGACTAAAAACTTAAAAAAATCAAAAGGAGACAAGCCCATGTTGAATAGTGACATCCTGTGGTTCGGGCTGGCCGGTTTGCTGGTATTGAGCGCTTTGCTGGC
>JAVEXE010000097.1:0-8511 GCA_034004105.1 Azonexus sp.
AGCATCATCGACCACTGCCTCGAAGAAATCAGCTACCTTGGAGAGCATGGAGTCCAATGCACCGGATTCTTCGCCGATAGCAACCCTCTGGGTAACCATGTTGGGAAACAGGTCGATATTCTGCATGGCTACCGTGAGGCTGGTGCCAGTGGAAACCTCGCCCTGTATTTGGCGAGTTCCCATTTTGTAAACGTGATTTCCTGCGGCGCCCCCCACCGATTCGAGAGACTCGACCAGTGGAACGCCTGCGGCGAACATCGTCGAGAGTGTGCGCGTCCAGCGAGCGATAACCGCTTTGCGGATGATTTCCCCAAAAATTGGGAGCCGCAACAGCAGTCGATCCATGGCCATCTGCATTTTTTCCGAGCGCTTCCAGCTTTCGAAAAAACCATACAGACCGCCGCCAATGAGGCCAAAAATTGCCCACCACCAAGCGACGAAGAAATCCGAAATGGCAATCACCATCAGGGTTGGTGCCGGGAGGTCGGCGCCGAAACTCTTGAACACATCCTTGAATGCAGGGATGACGAAAATCATGATCACTGCAGTGATGATGAAAGCGACGACAAGCACGGCGATGGGGTAAAACATCGCTGACTTGATCTTGCTCTTGATGGCAAGAATTTTTTCCTTGTAAGTGGCCAGGCGGTCGAGGAGGGAGTCGAGAATCCCCGCCTGTTCGCCTGCGGAAACCAAATTGCAAAACAGGGCATCGAAATACAACGGGTACTTGCGGAATGCCTGCGAGAGCGAGCTACCCGTTTCAACTTCAGCCTTGATGTCGAGCAACAGTTTGCCGACTGAAGGATTGCTGTGGCCTCGGCCGACGATGTCGAAGGCCTGTAACAGGGGAACACCGGACTTCATCATGGTTGCAAGTTGTCGGGTGAATAGAGCGATGTCTTTTTCTGTGACTTTCTTGCCAGCCCCCACGCGTAGTTTCTTGATTTTTCCTACGGTAATCCCTTGCCGGCGCAACGTGGAATTGACCACGGCGGCAGAAGCCGCACGCACCTCGCCGCGAACGGATTTTCCGTCCCGGTTTTTGCCTTCCCATTGAAAGGAGAACTCCTTGATGCTCGCAGATTTGGCTTTACTGTTGGGGGGCATGGTTGATCCTGAGGTTAGGCATTGGTCGTGCTCAGCACTTCGTCGAGTGAAGTCAGGCCTTGTTTCACTTTAAGCAGCCCGGATTCTCGCAGGTCCTTGATGCCTTCAAGCTTGGCCTGAGCGGCCAGGTCCAGTGCAGTGGCTCCGCTCATGATCAGGCGCTGCATGGCCTCGGAAATCGGCATGACCTGATAAATGCCGACGCGTCCCTTATAGCCTGAGCCCTTGCAGCGCTCACAACTGCCCGGGCCATACAGTGTCCAACTGCCATCTAAGTCCTCGGGTTTGAAACCGGCTTCGAAGAGCGTCTGCTCGGGGACTTCAATCGGTACCTTGCAGTTGCACAGGCGACGTGCCAAGCGTTGTGCGGTGATTAACAAAATGCTTGAGGCGATGTTGAAGGTCGGGATGCCCATATTCATCAAACGCGTCAGCGTTTGCGGTGCATCGTTGGTGTGCAGCGTGGACAACACCATGTGACCGGTTTGTGCTGCCTTGATGGCGATTTCAGCGGTCTCCAGGTCGCGGATTTCACCGACCATGATGATGTCTGGATCCTGTCGGAGGAAGGCTTTGAGGGCAACCGGAAAAGTCAGGCCAGCCCGATCGTCGACGTTGACCTGGTTGATGCCAGGCAAGTTGATTTCTGCCGGATCCTCTGCCGTGGCAATATTGACACCGTCCTTGTTCAGGATGTTCAGGCAAGTATAAAGAGAAACCGTTTTGCCGGAGCCTGTTGGGCCGGTGACCAGAACCATGCCGTAAGGACGGTTGACCGCATCAAGCAGGGCGGCTTTTTGGTCCGGTTCGTAGCCCAGTGCTTCAATACCCAAGGTTGCCGATGCAGGATCAAGAATACGCAGTACGATTTTTTCACCCTGCAGGGTTGGCAGCGTGCTGACCCGGAAGTCGATGGCACGAGACTTGGAGAGCACCAGGCGCATGCGTCCGTCTTGTGGAATGCGTTTTTCTGCAATATTCAGTCGGGAAATGACCTTGATCCGTGAGGCGATTTTTTCCTTTATTGCCAGAGGCGGGGTGGCAACTTCGCGCAGAATGCCGTCGACTCGGAAACGAATGCGGTAATACTTCTCGTAAGGTTCGAAGTGGATGTCGGATGCGCCATCATTAATCGCATCAAGCAACATTTTCTGGATAAATTTGACGACCGGGGCGTCGTCAATTTCCTGACCCATGACGTCGTCAGGTTTTGCCGTGCTTTCTTCATCCAGAAGGTCGAGATTGATGTCATCGTCGGTAAGGTTCTTCAGCGCATCGGACGCAGACTCCGCGTATTTGCTGACCAAGGGCTGGAGCTTGGGAAATTCAACAACTATCGGGTCGACCGCAAGACCCGTCTGAAAACGGATTTCATCCAATGCACGCAAATTGGTCGGGTCGGCAATGGCTATTGAAAGCCGGTTACCCCGCTTGTTCAGGGGTACCACCTTGTGCGTGGCAATCAGCTTTCTGTCGATAGCATCCTGCGGAATATGACTTTCGTCGTATGCTGCCAGATCGAGAAGGGGGTAACCGAAAGTCTCTGCTGAAAAACGGGCAATATCCATCGCCCCCATTTTGCGTGACAGGATGATCTGCTCGACCAGAGGGATTTTCGCAGCGAGTGCCTGGGTTGCAAGTTCTTCGGCTTCCACTTCTTTCAGGCGTCCCGACTGAACCAGGGCGCGCGCCAGGCCACTAAGCGGATTGTTATGCGAGGTTGCTGCCATGGCGGATCGTTAGCATAAAATTGGGATTAGCGCCCGATGATGCAACGAAGGTGGGGATTTTGTAAATACTTTACCCGCTTTCCGATGGGGGCATTGGCTCAGGACGGTAAATTCTGGCGGTGACAACGCTCCGGTCCTGGGTCTGCAGAATCTCAACGGCGGTGGTGCCAAGTTTCACACTCACCCCGGCCTCCGGGATGTCCTGAAAGTGTTCCAGGATCAAACCATTCAGTGTTTTGGGTCCATCAAGCGGGAAATCGAGGTTGAGCATGCGGTTCAGATCACGTAATTGCCGGCCGCCGTCGACAACCACTGCATTGTCTTCAGACCAAGTCAGATCACTATCCTGGCCTGGGACGGAAGTGGTGAAGTCGCCCACGAATTCCTCAATAATGTCTTCCAGCGTCAACAAGCCTAGAATTTCACCGTATTCGTCAACAACAAATCCAATGCGCTGACGGTTTTCCTGGAAAAAAGAAAGCTGCGTGAATACCGAAGTGCCGGCCGGAATGTAGTAGGGGGCTTGAAGCTTTTCCAGTAGCGACGCCTCGTTGAATTCCGGGTCCGCGATGCTGGTTAGCAGGCGCCGCGCAGGAATCACCCCCAGTAACTGGTCGAGAGAGCCTCGGCAGACCGCTAAGCGGCTGTGGTGGCTGGTCAGCAACTGTTGGTAAACATCGTTCCAGTCCTGCTCAATGTCGAGAATTTCGATATTGCCTCTGGGGGTCATGATGTGTTCGACGGTGATTTCTTTCAGGTCGAACAAACTATTGAGAATGGCCTGATGCTTTTTCGGGACGATATGGGATGACTCAAGT
Source organism: Azonexus sp. (assembly GCA_034004105.1). GTDB lineage: Bacteria > Pseudomonadota > Gammaproteobacteria > Burkholderiales > Rhodocyclaceae > Azonexus. The sequence continues at coordinate 3,659 of JAVEXE010000097.1, forward strand.
ACTAAACTGCGTAGCTCTTCAGGGGATAGCCGGGATGATTCGGCAGATGGGCGTATCGACAGTCCGAAGACGCGCAGGATTGCTGCCGCGAAGAGATTGACGAACCAGATCAACGGATAGCAAACGCGCAACAGGAAAGCGAGGACGTAAGCGATATATGGTGCCAGGCGGTCCGCGTAGGTTGCGCCAATGATTTTTGGGGTGATTTCGGAGAACACGAGAATGGCAAACGTGACGACCAAAGTGCCAACACCGAGCGCCCATTTTTCGTCACCGAACAATGCCAGAACAATCACGCTCACCAGTGTTGCAGCGGCAGAATTGACGAGGTTGTTACCAAGAAGGATGGTCCCAAGCATCTTGTCAGTCTTGTCCAGCAATTCAACGGCTTTTCTGGCGCCGCGGTGACCATTTTGCGCGAGATGACGCAAACGGAAACGATTGGCTGCCATCATGGCGGTTTCGCTCAGTGAAAAGCAACCGGAGAGTATCAGTAGTACGATGAAAGCACCGATGAGTACCGATAGCGGCAAGTTGTCCATGTCAGGGGCGACCTAGAAGAATTTCAATCACAAAACGGCTGCCGAAGTAGGCGAGAATCAGTAGAGCAAAGCCGGCGAGTGTCAGGCGCAGTGCGCGTTTGCCACGCCACCCCCAGATGTGACGGCCAAGTAGCAAGATGGCAAAAATCAGCCAAGACGAAATGGCAAAAACAACCTTGTGGTCGAAGCTGAGTGGTTTGCCAAAGATCTGTTCTGAGAACAGCAGCCCACTGCCGACGGCGAAGGTGAGCAAGATGAATCCGAGCATCAGCATCCGGAACAAGAGGGATTCCATGCTCATCAGCGAGGGCAGGCTGGCCAGGCTGCGTTTGATCAGACGCCGATGCAGGGCGTTTTCCGTGAAGCCCATGAAGATTGCGTGCAGCGCAGAGAGCGTCAACAGGCTGTAAGCAAGCATGGCGGACAGGAAGTGAAACTGGAAACCGGTAGCCTCAGCATGGGCTACGAGATGACTGGACGGAAAAATCGCCGGTAACAGGGTGCAAATCGCAGCAAGCGGCAAAACCATGGGTTGCATGCCTTCCATGCGTGCCATGAAGCTCTCCAGCCAGTAGATCAGTACCGCCAGCCAGAGCATCAACGATAAGGCCAAGGCAAAGGAAAAGCGCATGCCTTCTTGCGTCAGCAAAGTGCCAAAAAGGCCGGAGGCATGGACAGCTAGCACGAGACCAATGGCTCCGCGCTCCCAAAGATGCATCGGGCAGGCAACGCATTGCTGATCGTGGTCGCGCCAGCGCGTATTCCAGAAATGGAAACCCAGCGCACCGTAACAGAGCGCTGCGAAGATATGTGGGAAAACCTGAATTACAATGTCGGCCATTCCTGAATTCTACTAGAAGCCTATCTGACATGCTCGATAACCTGACGACGCGCCTTGCTCGCGTCATGAAAACGATCAAGGGCGAAGCTCGCCTGACTGAATCCAATATTGCCGATGCGCTGCGTGAAGTCCGCATGGCCTTGCTTGAGGCCGACGTGGCCTTGCCTGTGGTCAAGGAATTCATCGCTGCGGTCAAGGAAAAAGCGATTGGTCAGGAAGTGATCGGTTCGCTGAACCCCGGACAGGCATTGATTGGCGTTGTCCATGGCGAGTTGACCAAACTGATGGGCAGCGCCCATGAAGGGATCAATTTCAACACCCAGCCGCCGGCAATCATTCTCATGGCAGGCCTGCAGGGCGCTGGTAAGACGACCACGGTTGGCAAGCTGGGCAAATTCCTGAAAGAACAGCACAAGAAGAAGGTGCTGGTGGTTTCGTGTGACGTTTATCGACCAGCGGCGATTGAGCAATTGAAATTTGTAGCCGGTCAGGCCGGCGTGGATTTCTTCCCCTCAACTGTCAACGAAAAGCCGGAGGCTATTGCCGCCGGCGCCATTGATTGGGCGCGTCGCCATTACCATGATGTGCTGCTCGTTGATACGGCGGGTCGTCTTGCGGTCGACGAGGCGATGATGGCAGAAATCAAGCACTTGCATGCAGCGATCAAGCCGATTGAAACGCTGTTTGTGGTTGATGCCATGCTGGGTCAGGATGCCGTGAATACCGCCAAGGCTTTCAATGAAGCCTTGCCTCTGACTGGTGTGGTTCTGACCAAGCTGGATGGCGATGCCCGCGGCGGTGCCGCTTTGTCCGTTCGCCACATCACGGGTAAGCCGATCAAGTTTGCTGGTGTTGGTGAAAAGCTGACGGGCCTGGAAGCTTTCCACCCTGAGCGGATGGCCTCGCGTATTCTTGGTATGGGCGATGTGCTGTCGTTGATCGAGGAAGCGCGAAAGGGGCTGGATGAGGAAAAGGCTGTTGCTTTCGCCAAAAAACTCAAGTCTGGCAAGGGCTTTGATCTCAACGACTTCAAGGAACAGATGGGGCAGATGCGCAAGATGGGGGGCTTGTCTGCCCTGATGGACAAGATGCCTGCCCAGATTTCTCAAGCAGCCAGCCAATTGCCGGCAGGGGCTGAAAACAAGATGATCGGGCGTATCGAGGGCATCATCAATTCGATGACCCCGGCTGAGCGAGCCAAGCCGGAGCTCATCAAAGCCAGTCGTAAGCGTCGCATTGCTGCGGGAGCCGGGGTTCCGGTTCAGGAAGTCAATCGACTGCTCAGCCAGTTTGAGCAGACGCAAAAAATGATGAAGCAGATCACCAAGGGCGGAATGGGTAAGTTGATGCGCAGCATGAAAGGCATGTTGCCAGGCATGGGCGGGATGGGGGGATTTGGCCGCTGATCTCAGAGAGCGGGTTTTTCCTGGTGTCCCGCAAGTTGGTGGGGGCCGGGAAAAGCCCAGTGTTTTTCCCAGGCACCACGGACTAAATTAGGGTACTCGGCTTTGCCCAAGCTGCCGTTATATCGGCCTAAAGCACGGAAAAGGTCGCCCTTTTCAATATCGAGGTAGTGGCGCAGGATCGTGCAGCCATAGCGTAGATTGGTGCGCAGGTCGAACAGGTTATCTTCCGGTCGACCGATCACCTTGATCCAGAATGGCATCACCTGCATGTAACCGCGGGCGCCAACGGATGAGACAGCATACTTGCGGAAGCCGGACTCGACCTGAATCAGGCCAAGGACCAGTTGCGGGTCCAGGCCGGCTCGGGTGGCTTCGTAATGGATGCTGCGTAACAGGTCAATCCGGTACTCACGGTCTGGAATGCGCTTTTCCAGGCGTTTGGACATCTCGCCCAACCAGTCGGCGGCCTCAAACGGCGATTTGAACGAGCTGACTTGCGGGCGGCTGTCTGAAACGGCGTCGTGCAACGCAGCTCGGACACTCGCTGACATTGGCTCGTACTGTTGCGCGCCGGCCAATACGGCGGTCGACGCGCTCAACAGACAAAAAATGCCAATTAGCCGGCGCACAGCTTTTCTTGCAGCAGACCGATGATGTCGTCCCGGGCGACCATGGTTGCTTCGGCATCAGTCCGGCCCTTGTATTCCAGCTGCCCTTCCTTCAGACCGCGCTCCCCGATGACCACGCGATGTGGGATACCGATCAGTTCCATGTCGGCGAACATGACGCCGGGGCGTTCGTTGCGGTCATCCAGCACGACGTCGATACCTGCTTGCTTGAGTTCGGCGTAAAGCTGGTCGGCTGCTGACTTGACGGTATCGCTTTTGAAATAGCCCATCGGTACGATGCAAACGGCGAACGGTGCGATGGCCGGTGGCAGGATGATGCCTTTCTCGTCGTTGCCCTGTTCGATGGCGGCACCAACGATGCGCGACACGCCGATGCCATAACAGCCCATTTCCATGATCTGGCTTTTGCCGTTTTCATCCAGGAAGGCGCAGTTCAGTGCCTTGGCGTATTTACTGCGCAACTGGAAAATGTGGCCGACTTCAATGCCGCGACAAATTTCCAGCGCGCCCTTGCCATCCGGCGACGAGTCACCGGCGACGACATTGCGGATGTCGAAAACTTCCGGTTCCGGCAGATCGCGACCAAAATTGACGCCGGTGAGGTGAAAGCCGGCTTCGTTCGCACCGCAGACGAAGTCGCTCATCGTGGCAACCGTGCGGTCGGCAAAAATGGCGACTTTTTCGCGGTCGACCGCGACTGGGCCGATAAAACCGGGAATGCAGTTGAGGTACTCCTGAACTTCGTTGTCGTTGGCAAAACGGAAATTACCCAGTGCTTCAATTTTTCCGGCCTTGATCTCGTTCAGCTCGTGGTCAGCGCGCAGCAGCAACAGCGCGAATGTCTTGCCACCATCTTCCTGTTCGGCAACGACGGCGATGGTTTTAACGATTTTTGTCAGGTCGACCGCAAGAAATTCGGCAACATCGGTACAGGCCATCTTCCCCGGCGTTGCGACTTTCGCCATTGTCTGGCTGGCCGTGCCTCGTGGCATCGAAGGGGCAACGGCTTCCGCCAGTTCGACGTTGGCGGCGTAATCAGAATCGGGGCAGAAAGCGATGTCGTCCTCGCCGGAATCGGCCAATACATGAAATTCGTGTGAGCCGTCGCCGCCGATTGAGCCGGTGTCGGCAGCTACTGCGCGGAATTTCAGGCCGAGGCGGGTGAATATCCGGCTGTAGGTGGCGTACATATTGCCGTATTCACGCACCAGGTCGTCAAACGAGGTATGGAAAGAGTAACCGTCCTTCATCAGGAACTCGCGACCACGCATGACGCCGAAGCGCGGACGGATCTCATCGCGGAATTTGGTCTGGATCTGGTAAAGATGGATTGGTAGTTGGCGATAGCTCTTGACGTCGCGGCGGACGACATCGGTGATCACTTCCTCGTGCGTCGGGCCAATGACGAAGTCGCGTTGGTGGCGGTCTTTGAAGC